>JALELV010000079.1 GCA_022768545.1 Oscillospiraceae bacterium | reverse complement strand
GACCTTTTTAAAGGGCGGTACCCAGCCCATGGACCGCGAGTACTGGACCGACTATGTTACCCGCTACCAGGCGGCAAACCCCGGTGTGACCATCGAATACAGCGAGGCCACCTGGGATGATTTTGACACCAAGCTCAATGTGGCGCTGGCGGCGGGGGCGGCTCCTGACATCGTTGGAGAACGCCTGGGCGGCATTGCAGTGCGCGGCAGCGAGAAACAGTATGTCGACCTCAACCCTTACATTGACGCCATGGATGACAAGGACGATTTCATTGAGGCCACTCTTCAGCAGGGGCAGTACGAGGGCGCGCAGATCGCCTTCCCCATCTACCCCGGCCCCATTATGTGGGTGTACAACAAAGAGCATTTTAAAGAGGTAGGGCTCGACCCGGAAGATCCCCCTGCCACCTGGGAGGAGATCCTCTCCGCGGCGGAAAAGCTCACCGTGAAAAACGGGGATGTGGTGGAGCGAGCCGGCTTCCTGTTTACGGCAAACAATGACTGGATCGCCTGCCCCATCATGCGCCAGGCAGGCGTGGATCTGGCAGACGCCGAGGGGAACCCCGGATGGAACTGCCCCGAGATGATCACCGCGCTGGAGTTCATCAAGGAGCTCTCCCAGTATACCATCAGCATCACCTCTGAGGAGGAGTCCCAGTCGCCGCCCTTTATGAACGGTACGGCGTCCATGTCCGTTCTGTCTCCCTCCTCTATCTCTCAGTTCATTGCAGAGCACCCGGAGCAGAAAGACAATATCGGCGTATTCTACCCTGAAAATGTGCGGGCTTCTGTCTGGAGCGGCTGCGAGTTTGTGGCGATCACCTCCGACAGCAAGAACCCCGACGCCGCCTGGGCCTTTATCGAGAGCGCCCTGGAGCCCGACGAGATGTGGACCCGCTATGAAAAGGCAAATTTCCCCGTGGTGCGGAAGTCTCTTCAGGACAAATACCTGGAGGCCGACCCGCTGATCAACGGCGCCATCTTTGAAGGCATGACCATTGGCAAAGGTGCGGAAAAGGCCACCTGGTGGCTCACCGGCCTGAAATACATTTTGAACACTTCTGATGAGGTGTTCTACGGCGCCAAGACCCCGGAGGAAGCGCTGGAGAGCAACTACGAGCAGTTCCTGCAGGCAATTCAGTAAACAGCAAGGCGGATCCCAAGGCGCATCCGGTCTGAAGCAAAGGGCAGGGTGCGCCTTTTTCTGCCTGAATTCTTGTTAAGAGGTGAAAAATATGCAGAAGAACCGCCGGGGAAAACGGGGCAGGGACTGGGCGGGCTACGCCATGATCCTTCCCAGCTACAGCATTTATTTTGTCTTTACGATCCTTCCTCTGTTCTGCACCGTCTGGTACAGCCTGACCGATTTTAACGGCTTCAGCATCAGCGAGGTGGTCTGGTTTAAAAACTATATCCGCATGTTCCGGGACGAGATCTTTATGAAAGCCGTGGGAAATACGCTGATCTATTCCCTGTTTACCATTATTCCTCCCATCGCGCTGGGGCTGCTGATTGCGGTGTTTGTAAATGGAAAGCTTTTTTTAAACGGCTTCTGCCGCTCTGCTTTTTACATGCCGTATGTGGTGTCCATGGTGGCCTCCGCCACGGTGTGGTACTGGATGTACGACGTAAAGGACGGCGTGTTCAACATGATCCTCAGGGCCCTGGGGCTTTCCCCAAAAAACTGGCTGTTTTCGGCCGGCACCGCCATGGGCTGCATCATCGTCATGTCCATCTGGAAGGTGCTTGGGTACAATATGATCATCTATCTCTCCGGGCTGCAGGGCATCCCCGGAGACCTGTACGAGGCGGCCCGCATCGACGGGGCCGGCGCCGTGCAGCAGTTCTTCTATATCACCCTTCCTATGCTCAGCTCCAGTACGTTCTTCCTGTTTGTCATGTCCTGTATCAGCTCTCTCAACGTGTTTGAGCAGGTTTCGGTGCTGACCGGAGGGGGCCCCGCCAACGCCACCACCACCATCGTGCACCAGATCTATTCCGCGGCCTTCAAGCAGTACGAGATGGGCTATGCCTCCGCCATGGCCATGCTGCTGGTGTCGGTTACCCTGGTCATCACGGTATTCAACTTTAAATACGGAAACGCCGCCGACGCGGCCGATATGTGAGGAGGAAAACGGATGAAAGCCTACAGCTCTGAAAAACGGCGGGAGTGGGCCTCCTACTGGGTCCGCTCCGTTATCTTCCTTCTCATCTCCCTTTTGATGATCACACCTCTTGTCCTGATGGTGCTCACCTCCCTGAAAACCAGCGAGGAGGCCAGCGCCGCCGGGTTTCAGCTGTTTCCGGCGAAGCCGCAGTTTCAAAACTATCTGGCTGTTCTCACCGGCTCCAACTGGCCGCTGTACCTCTGGAATTCTGTCTTTGTCACGGTGGTCACCACGGCGGTGAGCCTGGTGTTCAACCTTTTGGCGGGTTTTGCCTTCTCACGGCTCAATTTTCCCCTGCGCAAGCCGCTGTTTTATTCGGTGCTCATCGGCCTGATGGTGCCCATGCAGGTAAACCTGATCCCAATTTTCATGATCCTCAAGTCCATTCCCCTTTTGGGTGGGAACAACCTGCTGGGGCAGGGGGGAACCGGCGCGGTCAATACATTGCTGGGCATCATGCTGCCGGGGATGGCGGGCGCCTTCGGGATTTTCCTCAGCCGGCAGTTTTACATGGGTTTTCCCAGAGCGCTGGATGAGGCGGCCCGCATTGACGGAGCCGGCTGCTGGAGGATCTTTTTCTCCATTTATCTGCCGCTGA
>JALELV010000077.1 GCA_022768545.1 Oscillospiraceae bacterium | reverse complement strand
GAAGATGATCCGCTGCTGCCTGCCATTCTGAAGGTCTATGAAGAGCAGGGTATCAAGGATGGCGCTCCCAGCAACAAGATGAAGGGCCCCGCCTTCCAGACCGAGCTGGCCACCGCATACCCTGATTGCCGCCTGGTGGTGACAAAAGAGACCATGACCGTCGAGGGCATGATCAAGATCGTCTATGATCTCCTGAAGGGCAAGCTGAACATCGCCAAGCTGACATTCACCAGCGGCGTGAATGCTGCGTCCCAGGAATACAAGCCGGAAGGCACGAAGGATCGCTGCCCCCTGTGCGGCATTGCTCTGAACGAAAAAGGTGTATGCCCGAAGTGTGGGTACAAGAAGCAGTAATTCCTATGTACAAAAGCAGAACGTCCGAAGAGTCCGCAGATTCTTCGGGCGTTCTGCTTGTATTCAACCAGCAGCTTTTTCGCCATACTGTTTTTGAGCACCGGTGTAAAGCGCCGGGCCCCTTTTTCCTTTTTGTCTCAGCGGGTCAGAGGTCACCCCATGCTGTTCAGGGAGAGGGCCGGAAGGCCCTCCGCATCCTCTTTGTCCGCAGCCACATGGGTAAGCTCCGCTGTTCCGGGGCGCAGGCCTATCTTCCTGCCCGGCGGACAGACGAGGATCTCTTCCCCGGGCCATTGGCCGGAGAGCAGCATCCGCAGTAGCCGCCCGTCTCCGGAAAGCTCCTCATACCGCCAGCCGAAACGTGACGCGGCCTCCCTCGTAAAGCCGCGGTATCGGCCCCACTCCCCGGGGATCTGCGGCCGGATGAACAGGGCGTTTTGATACCGGGACATCCAGCTGTTTTCACATTCGATCAGGTAGTCCGCGTTGTCCTCCCCGTAGAGCTTGCAGTACTGCCGATGCCGCTCCCTGTAATAGGCCTCGCAGGGCACATCCGCAAAATCCACCCAGCCCGGGCTGTACCAGTAGATGCCCTCCCGGGAATCAAAATACGCGCGGTAGCGCTTTTGGGTGCCCAAAAGCACCCCAATACAGTCATCGCACCGGGGTACCACCAGCGGCAGTGTGCGGGCGGATACTCCGCACACTCCGCCGCCACATAGGCCATAGCTCAAAACGATGGCGTCAAAGCAGCGCTCCTCTTTCTGCCGCCGCTCGATCCGGTCTATCTGCTCCTGCAGGCAGGCGCGCAGCTTTTCCGGGGTATTGTGCAGGCCCTGGGGGAGCCACACCACCGTGCAGGGGCACTCGCTCTGGGAGACGGCGTAAGAAAGCTCTCTGCTGTATACCTGGCAGGCGATCACCGCCAGCCGTTTTACGCCCGGCACAGCTTCAGGGCCGCTTCGGCGCAGGTGGCGGCATCGGGGGTATAGCAGTCCGCCCCTACGGAGTCGGCAAAGGTTTGGGTGACAGGGGCGCCGCCCACCATGAACTTGACCTGGTCGCGGATCCCCGCGTCGCGCAGGGCCTGGTCCACCGATTTCATCTCCACCATGGTGGTGGTGAGCAGCGCGCTGCAGCAGACGATATCCGCCTTGTGTTCCTTTGCGGCCTCCACAAACCGGTCGGGGGAAACGTTGACCCCCAGATCCACCACAGAGAAACCCTTGCCCTCCAGCATCAGCTTGACAAGGTTTTTCCCGATATCGTGCAGGTCTCCCTTCACCGTGCCGATGACCACGCAGCCCGCGGGCTCCACGCCCATCTCCGTCAGATAGGGCTGCAGTACGGAGATCCCGTTGTTCATGGCCCGGGCGGCGATCAGCACCTCCGGCACAAAGGCCTGGTTGTTTTTAAACTTTTCCCCCACGACATCCATGCCGGCAAGCAGCCCGTTTTCCAGAATATCCTTCGGGGAGATTCCCTGATCCAGGGCCAGCTGTACTTTTTCCTTTACCAGCGGGGCGCGGCCTTTCTGCAGCAGTTCACTGATTTCCCGCATCAATTCTTCCATGGTAATCCTCCCTTTTCGCTTTTTGGGCACCTTCATTGTAACGAAAATCAGGCTGCCGGCGCTTGCATTATCTTTGGCCTTTTGGCAGTTTATTTGCCGGTTTTCCCCCTGGCATCCCGGAAGGCTTTGGGGGACATTCCGGTAAATCGCTTGAACACCTTGGTAAAGTAGCTCTGGTCCTCAAAGCCGCAGAGGTTCGCGATGTCGATGAGCCGGGCGCTGCCGTCCAACAGCATCATTTTGCTCTTTTCCACACGGACTTTATTGATATAATGGGAGAGGTGATACCCGCTCTCCTCCCGGAAAATACTGCTCAGATAGGATTTGCTCAGATAAACGCTCCCGGCGATCTCATCCAGCGTCAGCTTTTTGTCGTAGTTGTTTTTGACGTATTCCATCACCTTGTAGACGACGTCGGAGTGCTTGACCTGGGAAAAATCGAAGGAATAGCTAATAAAACGGTGCATGATGCCGGTCACCCAGACGCTCAGGTCCTCCACGCTGTCCATTTTCTCGATCTCATGGATATATTCTGTGTTGCAGCAGAAGATCTCGTTGATATCGGCCCCGGCGTCGATGGCCGCCCGGGAGAGCAGCACGACCAGTTCCATGATCCGCGCCTTGCTCCGCTCCAGGTCAAACTCGTTGGATAAAAAGATCTGGCCCAAAAGCTGGTTTAAAAGCTGTTTGGAGCCCTCCTTGTCCCTCTGTCGGATCATCTGCTGAAGCTGCCGCTCCTGCTCAATGGAGTAGCCGCCGCTCTCTTCCCGGTGGTAAAGGGTCTGAACATTGTAGAGCGTCCGGAGGATCTCCTCCTGCTCGTAGATGAACGCCCCCACTTTGCCGTGGGGAATACCACCGGCATGGGCAGTGACGGCGGTGAGCACCGCCTCCAGGTCGTTTACCCTGGCGGTGGGCAGGTTCGGCAGCTCCGCCGCGCGGCCGCGCACGGTGTCGTCCGGAATATCCGCCAGACTGTCCTCCAGCTGCCCCATCACCAGGGGGCCCGCCACAATGGCCCCGCACAGCTCTCCCTGCTCGCAGGATACAGATGAAGCCACGAACACAAGACCCATGGGGCAGTAGTAAATATAGCTTCCGTTCCAGCGGTAAGCCTCGCTGGCGCCGTAAAGATAGGTGTTGATCACATCCCGGCGCTCATGGCGGCACTGGCCGCAGAAAAAGAGCTGTTCCTCACCGGTCCCGACCAGGCGGGATTCTCTCACGTCCACTACGGCACATTGGATACCGCACAGGTTCTCCAGATGCCTTGCCCCCTGACAGACGCGCTCCTCCAGGTCTTTTTGCATCATTTTTCTCCCCTCTCCAGGTCTTTGTCCGCGCCGCCGCGGGGTCAGAACATCATGTTTTCCATATAGCAGTCCATAAAATCCGGGTCCGCCGCCAGCTCCAGATGCACCGCGTTCTCCGCGGCCTCACGCGCCCGTTCCCGCATGCCCCGCCCCAAAAGGATGGCGGCCGCGCCTCGGAGGGCGCCGTTTCCCATGGCCACGCTCCTTTCCGCAAGCGCCGGCGGGATAAGCCCGATGGCCCCCGCGCTCGCAGGGTCCAGCCGGGTGCCGAACCCTCCCGCAAGGTACAGCGTCTCAACCTGCTCCGCCTTTGTGCCGGCGCGGAGCAGCAGGGTATCCATTCCCGCCCGGATGGCGGATTTGGCAAGCTGCAGGTTTCGGATATCCTTCTGGATCAAGCAGACGCCGCTGTCCCCGATCTCTCGGCGGGAGACCGGCTCGCCGCCCTCAAGCAGCAGGCCCGTCCCGTCAAGGAAGCCCAGGTGCTTCCAGGCCGCGGCCGCGTCCAGCAGCCCGCTTCCGCACACTCCGGCGGGAGCGCCTCCGCCCAGGCTCTCCCAAACAACCTTCCCTTCCCGCAGAAAAACCCGGGAGATCGCCCCGTCCGTCCCCGGCATCCCGCAGGAGATGCCCCCGCCCTCAAAGGCGGGGCCAGCCGCTGTCGAGCAGCAGAGCAGCCGGCCCTCCGCCGCCAGGAACATCTCCCCGTTCGTCCCGATATCCGCCAAAAGCCTCACCGGCCCCGGGCGGTCCAAGCCGGCGGCCACCACCGCCGCCACGGCATCTGCCCCCACGTAGCCCGCGGCACACCGCGGCAGATACACCCGGCTGTCTCCACCGCAGAGCCCCAGCTCCTCCCCGCTGTACCAGCGGCCGAAATATTCCTCCGGCTCAAAGGGAAAGGCCGAAAGCCCCCGGGGGCTTACCCCCGCAAGCAGGGTCAGCATGGCTGTGTTGCCTACCACCACTCCCTCCGCAAGGGAGGCCGGGGAGACTCCTGCCTTCCGGCAGGCCTTTTCCAGTAAGCCTTTCAGGCAGCCGGCGGCCAGCCGGCGCAGCTCCTCCGCATGGCCCTGCAGCGCGCTCTGTACCCGGGAGATGACGTCTCCGCCAAAGCGCTGCTGCGGGTTCGGCCCGGCGGCCTCGCCCAGCAGGGCCCCTTCCGGCCCCCATACCTGCACCACAGCGGTGGTCGTGCCAAGGTCGGCGGCAAAGCCGTATTTTCCCCTCATATCTTTCCGGAGCGGGTCGAACACCCGCTCCTCCCCGGCGCCCAGAATGTGCATTTCACCGGGGATCCACAGCACCTCCGCTTCACAGATCCCCCTGCCTCTGGCCTGACAGGCCAGGCGGACCCCCTGCGCCAGCTCTTCTTCGGACAGCAGCCGCTTTTCCTCCTCTGTCGGGGGAGACCAGCCGCCGCCCAAAATGCGGACCCTGCATTTCCCGCAGATGCCCCGGCCTCCGCAGGGGGTAAAGAGGGCCTTCTGCTCCCGGAGGGCTTCTCCGACGGTTTTTCCGCCGCCGCAGTCTATTTTCATACCGTTCTCCTTTTCCATTTTGGGTTTTCCTTTTTCCGCGCCTTTCTCTTAAGAAAAGCATAGGATAATACCCCGGTGCTGGATTGTACTTTTTTCGGTAATTTTGAAGAATATTTGGAAGAATCCCCGCTCTCCGGGGCGGCGGAAAAACGCTCCGATATTGTACCAAAAATTCACAGTTAATACCAAACAAAACTGGCGCGGTATGGTAAGATTCAGACAAATTCACCGTGGAAGGAGCCCTGCATTATGAGCCAAACCATGACCGCCTGGCTGCAAAATATCGCCGCATCCAAGGCCAAAAGCCCCATGCCGATCCTGTCCTTTCCCTCGGTACAGCTGTTAGGGGTTACCGTGGAGGATCTGATCGCAAGCAGCGACCTTCAAGCCAGGGGGATGAAAGCCATTGCCGACGCGGTCCCCTCTCTGGCTTCCGTGAGTATGATGGACCTTTCGGTGGAGGCGGAAGCCTTCGGCTCCTCCATTCATTTTTCCCACAACGAGGTTCCCACCGTAGTGGGCCGCATTGTGGAAACACAGGAGGATGCGGAAGCCCTGGCCGTGCCGGATCTTCAAAAGGCCAGGCGCTGCGGGCTGTATATCGAAGCTATCCGGAAGGTGTGCGGCCTTATCACCGATCGGCCGGTTTTCGCCGGGATCATCGGGCCCTTCTCTCTGGCGGGCCGCCTGATGGATGTCACCGAGATCATGGTGTCCTGCTACACCGACCCGGAACTCGTGCACAAGGTGATGGAAAAGACTACGGCGTTTTTGACCTCTTACGCCGAGGCCTACCGCGGCACCGGCGCCGGGGGTATCCTGATGGCGGAGCCCCTCACCGGCCTTCTCTCGCCTGAGCTGGAGGAGGAGTTCTCCACCCCTTATGTAAAAAAAATCGTCAGTGCCGTGCAGACAGAGAATTTTCTGGTTGGGTACCACAACTGCGGCAACAACGTCCCCTCCATGGCCCGCTCCCTCTTTGGGGTCGGCGCGGCCTTCTACCATTTTGGCGACTCCATCCATCTGAAGGAGATGCTGGAGCAGGCGCCTCCCGGTGTGCCCGTCATGGGGAATATCAGCCCTTCCGGGGAGTTTTTGGGCGGCACGCCGGATTCCATGCGCAGGGCGGTATATCGGCTGATGGAGGAGTGCGGCCGCTACCCGAACTTTGTCCTCTCCTCCGGCTGCGACATCCCTCCAAAAAGCTCGTGGGACAACATCCGCGCCTTCTTCTCCGCCGCGGAGGATTTTTCCGCCGGCAAGGCCCTGTAAAGTTTTTGGTTATTCCTGCCATGTGGGCCGTCCCGGTCCACGGCCTTAAGATCTTATGCGCCCGCCCACGGAGTGGGCGGATGCGCGTAAAAATAGCCTTCGGCTATTTTTATAGTATATTATATTGCTTCTTATTCGTCTGCAAACCTATTTTCTCCACAATAGTAAAATATCTTTACTTTTTATTTTCGGAGTTTCAGGTTTTTGCCTAACTCGCTTTCCGGCGGTACAGAAAAGCGCCCGCGTCAGCCTGACTGCACCCCTAAAAACGCCGCGCACAGACACAGAATGTCTGTGCGCGGCGTTTTGCCTTCTCGCCGGCGGAACAAAAGCTTTTTTCTAACCTCCTGTAAAAATAGTTCTGTAAAATTGACGGGGCTCCTGGAAGCGAGTATACTGATTGTATCTTCTTCACACGGAGCTGTCCGGTTTGGAATTTTGCCGGAGAGATCCGGCCAGGGCGTTTTCGATATTTTGTGACAGGAAGGGAGGCCGCGATATGATCCATTTTGATCCGCGCGAAACGCTGCTCTTTAACGTTGGCGTGAATGCCTTTTCCTGCATGATCACCGCAATGGTTTATTTCCGATATAAAAAGGATTTTGCCGATACCTACGACAATCTGCTGCTGCGCCGGTTGCAGGCTGCCGTCTTTTGGATCCTCTTCACCGATATTCTGACCTGGCTCATCAATGGCCGCGCAGGGAAAACCATGCGCATGCTGGGCTATTGTATCAACATCTTTTATTTTGTTTTACAGCTCGCCATCGCCTTATACTGGCTTCGATACGCATGGTACCGTATTTTTGGCCAAAGCCTGCCCCGGAAAAGAGAATTGTTTTGTATTTTGCTTCCGTTTATGGTACTTGGCCTGCTTATTCTCACCTCCCCGCTCAACGGCTGGTGTTTTTACCTGGATGAGGCCAACCGTTACCACCGCGGGCCCCTTGCCGCCTCCCTGTTTATCGTGCTTCTCGTCTATCTGCTCATTATGTCCGGCATCGCCCTTATCCAATATCAAAAGGAAACTTTGATCGACCGCAAAAAAGAGCTTCAGCTCATCGCTTTTTTTGCGGTCCCTCCCATTTTAGGCGGGACCGCTCAGACTTTCACCTACGGGTTCAGCCTGATATGGCCCTTGGCCGCCATCTCCTGCCTTTTGGTCCTGCACGAAAAGGACAGCCGGGCAATTTCTCAGGACGCCCTGACCGGCCTAAACAACCGCAGAAATATGGAGCGGTACCTTGGGGCCCGCAAAGAGGCCGGGCAAAACCGCCCCATCGCCCTGATCCTGCTGGATGTCAATGATTTTAAGCATATCAACGACCATTTCGGCCACGAAGCCGGCGATGCCGCCCTTATTTACGCCTCCGACATTCTGCGGGAGATCTTCAACGGGACCGATGCGTTCCTGGCCCGGTACGGCGGCGACGAGTTTGTAATCGTAATGCCTGAGAACCGGGCGGAAATCATCGAGGATATCCTCCTGAAGATCAAAAAGCGCTTTGAAGCCTGCAGCCAGGCCCATTCGCTCCCCTTTTGCTTTTCGGTCAGCGCCGGGTACGCGGTGTGCTCCGGAGAATCCGAAAAAATGTCGGAGCTGTTCGCCCGGGCGGATGAGCGCATGTATCGGGACAAAGCCCTGTATCACCAGAGAAAGGCCATGCATCCGCAATAGAAACGAAACGCCCTGCGCGCCGATACATCCCAGGCTGAACCGCAACGGATGTACCGGCGCAAAAATTTTTCGGAGGAAACACCGTGAAATATTCCGGGACAACCGAACAGGATATCGCCCGGGCGGCCTCGGACGAACAGGCCATGGAGCACTTGGTCGCCAAACACGAGGGGTTTATTCTCCGCTGTGCATCTCAGGCGGCTCACCGCCCTGTAACCAGGCAGGATGACGAATGGTCGGCCGCCCTTGCCGCTTTTGTACAGGCGGTAAAGGCATACCGTCCGGGCAAAGGGAGCTTTTGGGGCTTTGCGCAGATGGTGATATATCGCCGGATCGCCGACCGTTACCGAAGTGCCGCCCGGTTCAGCGCCGAGATCCCGGCCGCCCCATCGGTTTTCGAATCGGGCCCTCTGGAGGATTCTGATCAGCCGCAGCTCCAGGCTGCGGTCTCCCGCCGGCTTGCGGCCTGCAGTGACTCCCCCTGCCTTTCCGAAGAGATCGACGAGATCGACGCGGCAAACCTGACGCTTGCCCGCTACGGCTTTGATTTTTTCTCTCTTGTCTCGTGCTCGCCCAAAGCGGAAAAGACAAAGGCGGCCTGTGCAGCCGCAGTGAACTGCCTGCTGGATACCCCTGCGCTGCTGGCCGAAATGCGCCTTGGCAAAACTCTTCCGGCAAAATCCATTGAAAAAATTTCGGGGGTACCCCGAAAAATTTTAGAGCGGCACCGAAGATATATTATAGCGGCGGAGATATTATCCGGAGAATATCCCAGCATTGCCCGCTATCTGCGTTACATCAGGGAGGGGAAGGACAGATGAAAGGCGTTGTTGTACAGGTTCAGGGCCGGTCCGCGGCTGTTCTGACCGACGATGGATGCGTAAAAAAAATCAAAAACCACAGTTATGAAACAGGACAGGTGATTCTTATGAAATCGGTCGTGTCGGTAAAATCCGTGCGCCGGGCTGCAGCGGCAGCTGCGGCAGCCGCCGTTGTGCTTGCATGTTCGGTAGGCGCGTACGCGTATACAGTTCCCTGCTCCTATGTGAGCCTGGACGTAAACCCTTCGCTTGAGTTTTCACTGAACCGCTTTGACCGCGTGCTGAGCGTGAGCGGCGTCAACGAGGACGGCAAAAAACTGCTGGAAGAGGTCCCCCTTGACAGCCTCAGCAACAAAAGCATCGACGAGGCGATCGCCGAAACCATTCGCATCATCGGCGAAGCGGGCTTTTTCGAGGCTGATGCCGATGGCATCGTGATCGCCGCTTCTGCAAAAGACATCAAAAAAGCAGAACGGCTGGAGGCAAAGCTGGAAAAAAGCGCCAAGGAGGCCGCCGGTGACAAAGCGGAGGTCGAGACCCTGGCCGTGGGCCGTGAGCGGGTACTGGAGGCACGGGAGCTCGGAGTTACCCCGGGCAAGCTCAACCTTGTTGAAAAGCTGCGCGACAGCGCGGAAAACCCAGGGGACGTGGACCTTGAAGAATGGCTGGAAAAACCCGTTCAGGAGATCATGTCGCGGATAAAAGAAAACCGCGCGGCTGAAAAAGCGGGCGGAAAAGAGGAAGAGGCCCGCGGCTTTAGGGAAGAAAAACAAAATGCCGGGTGCGAAGGTGACCGGGCCAGAACCGAAGCCATGGAGCAGGAAAAACTGCAGAAAGCCAAGGAAAAAGCAGGGCGAGAAGCACAGCGCACCGAAGAAAAGCTTCAGAAGGCCGAAGAGAAGGCCGAGAAGAAGGCACTGCACAAAGCGGAAAAGCAAAACTCCAAATAACAGACACGCCGCCCCCGTGGTGCGGGTACAAGACAAAAACAAAACGGCGGCGCGTCGGGAGAGCCATGCGGGCCCATTGCCATTTTTCCCTAATACATCTTTGGTTTATAAAGAATACTGTACCCTGTAAAAAAACCCGATATTTCAAAAAAAGCCGGCTGCATGATGCAGCCGGCTTTTTTTGATAAGTTTTCTGGCGTCCCCGGCGCGATTCGAACGCGCGGCCTTTCGCTTAGGAGGCGAACGCTCTATCCTACTGAGCTACGGAGACAAATTGCTTTTCCGGCCTTTCCCCGCAGAGGGACCGCCCGGTTTTTTTATTTTACATCGAAGTGTTCCGTTTGTCAACGAACGGTCATTTCTGCGCGGCGAAACCCTTCGCTTTCTCCCTGTGGCCGCCGCATCCCCTTGCCCCCCAAAGCGCATCTGCGGGGCGCCCTCTGCTTTGAGC
>JALELV010000071.1 GCA_022768545.1 Oscillospiraceae bacterium | reverse complement strand
AGGGGGCGAGGTGGCCCCGCCGACGGACCCCGACAGTTCCGACAGCTCTTCCGAGAGCTCCCAGAGTTCGGAGGGCTCCGGCAGTTCCGACAAATCTTCTGAAAGTTCCCAGAGCTCGGAGAGCTCCGGCAGTTCCGAGGGCAGCTCAGAAAGTTCCGGAGGAGGTTCTTCTTCCGATATCCCTCCGGCTCCATAACAAAACAAAAAGGGCCGGCGGCTTTCCCGGGAAAGCCGCCGGCCCTTTGATTAATGCTTTAGCAAGACTTTCGTATTTCTGCGAAAGTCAAAAAACCACCCGCTATGCGGGTGCGATTAAAGCTTAAGCAAAGAAACATTCTTTTACCAGATGGGTATGCAAGTATCACATCGTATTCACGCCGAAACACAGAAGAAAAATCATATACAATCAGCTAAGGAAAGATATTTGTCAAATTCTGAAGGATTTATGTAAATGGAAAGAGGTAGAGCATACCGCCCAAATATAGTGTGTCACAATTAAGGAAAGAGTGCGATGATGATTTTCGAGAGACATGCAAACCTGAAATATAAGCTTGGAAATCGAAATTTTTGGGCGGCGGGATATTATGGGAGCACGGTAGGAATCAAAACTGCAACAATACAAAAATATATACGAGAGCAGGAAAAACAGGATCAGATAGAGGATAGTTTGAGCCGAAAAGAATACGAAGACCCTTTTAAGGGCAGCAAGGAATCATACCACTGTGGCTTGAACAAAGTGAAAGCCAGCGTCATTTAGGCGCTGGCTTGCGTTATGGCCTTATAGGCCGCACGTCATGCCACCCCCCTTAGGGGTGGTCATGACGTGGTTTTAACGGAGGGCCTCCCTTTTTTACCGGCCGGGGGAGCGCTTGCGGGCGCGGGGCGCCAGCACCTTTCCGGAGGGCGGCCTTTCGGAGGGCGATGCTCCGCCGGAGGAAGCGCCTTTCCCGGGCCTTGGGCCGGAAGCGGGCTTTCCGTTTTTTTGTGGGGAGACTGTTTTGGAAGCAGAAGAGCCCCTCTCCGGGCTCTGGGAGGTGTGCAGGCGAACGTATCCCATGATCTCTCCCTCGCGGTAGGAGCCATCCGGCCCGGTTTTTACCTCCAGAGCCTCCGCCCAGCGCTCCCGGGGGTTTCCCAGGGTGCGGTAGCGGCCGTCCCCGCCGCAGACAAGGACGGTGCCGTTTATCAGCTCCACCCGGGTGTCATCCACTTCAAAGCCTTCTATGATCTTTACCCTGCGGGGGTCGATCTCCCGCTCCTCTCCGGCAAAGCAATCGGACAGGATCGTTTTCCAGGCCATCGGCATCGCCCTCCTTTTTTCTCTATGATACCGCAGGGCGGCGGCTGGCGCAAGAGGCTCCCTTCCCTTTTTTGGACAGACGTGGTACACTGATAAAAAAGCTTCCGCGCCAAGGCGGAGCGGAAAAAACGACGGGAGGACAGCTTTATGAGTGATGTTTTACAGCGGTTTTTGCGATATGTGGCGGTGGATACCCAGTCTGAACCGGATGCAGAATGCTTTCCCAGCACGGAAAAGCAGAAGGATCTGGGGCGGATGCTGGTAAAAGAGATGCGGGACATGGGCATCCTGGACGCCGCGATGGATCAAAACGGCTATGTGACCGGGACGATCCCTTCCAACTGCCCCGGGGCCAAAACGGTTCTGGGCTTTATTGCCCACATGGACACCTCCCCCGATATCACCGGGGCGGGGGTCCGCCCCCGGATCGTCCGGGGCTACGACGGTGGGGACATTCTGCTGAATGAGGAGAAAAACATCGTCCTGAGCCCGGCCATGTTCCCCAGCCTGAAGCGCTATGAGGGAAAGGATCTTGTAGTGACCGACGGAACCACCCTGCTGGGCGGAGACGACAAGGCGGGCATCGCGGAGATCCTGACCATGGCGCAGACGCTGCTGAACCGCCCGGAGATCCCCCATGGGACAGTAAAGATCGCCTTTACTCCGGACGAGGAGGTGGGCCGTGGGGCAGACCTGTTCGATGTAAAGGCCTTCGGTGCGGATGTGGCCTATACGGTGGATGGGGGCGAGAGCGCCGAACTGGAGTACGAAAACTTCAATGCCGCCTCCGCCAAGGTGAAGATAAACGGCCTGAACATCCACCCGGGCTCCGCCAAGGGAAAGATGAAAAACTCTCTGGAGATCGCCATGGAGTTCCACGGGATGCTGCCTGTCTTTGAAAAGCCCCAGAACACCGAGGGGTATGAGGGCTTTTCCCATCTCAACGACATGTCCGGCACGGTGGAGCACACCGGGATGGAATATATCATCCGTGACCACGACAGGGGGCTTTTTGAGAAGAGAAAGCGCCGCTTTGAAAAAACCGCCGCCTATTTAAACGAAAAATACGGGGAAGGCACCGTGGAGCTCACCCTCACCGACAGCTATTACAACATGAAAGACCAGATAGAGCCCCATTTTTATCTGATCGAGACTGCCCGCCGGGCCATGGAGGAGGCGGGTGTACAGGCGGTGTCCAAACCTGTGCGCGGCGGTACCGACGGTGCACGGCTCTCATACATGGGGCTGCCCTGCCCAAACCTGGGCACCGGAGGGCACAACTGCCACGGGCGGTTTGAGTATGTCTGCGTCCAGTCCATGGAAAAGACGGTGGAGATCCTGATCCGCATCGCCCGAGCTTTTTCCGCGCGCTGACCCTGCGGCATTCGGCGGGAAAGCGAAAAGCGCCATCCGCGGCTCATCCGCTGCGGAGGGCGCTTCTGCGGGGTCAGTGCAGGTCCCGTGATCCGAGGACCAGGTCGGTCAGGCGGGCCCAGGTCCTTCTCCCTGCCACCGCGTCGGGGGAAAGACCAGTGTTCTGCTGAAAACGGCGCACGGCGTTTTCCGTCTGTTCCCCAAAAACTCCGTCCACCCCGCCGGTATAGTAGCCCAGGTAGTTGAGCCCATCCTGCAGCACCAGCACATAGGTGCCGCGGCTCCCGCGTGAGAGCTCGGGGTAGCTGCTGCAGAGGGAGGCCGGCTCTCCGTAATATCGGGCTGCATGGATCGCATCGCCGGAATTTGGCACTACAAACACCTGATTCCAAAGCCCGGAAGCCTGCGCCAGCCCGGTGAGGGTGGCAAGCTCTCCGGCGTTTAAATTTCTTCCAAAATCCAGCGCAAGGCCTGCGTAGTGGTAGGACTGGCTGGAGAAGCCGCCCTCCCAGATGCGGCGGAAGGCTTCGCAGACCCGGATCGGCACGCCCGCCTGTTCCCAAAAGCGGCGGAAAGTTTCAAGAAACTCCCGGGTGGTCCACAGCAGGGAGGAGCGGGAGCTCCCTCTGAAATCGCTGGCAGTCATGGATCCCTCCGGAAGATAGGGCATGGTTTCCTCCGGCTTTCGCTCAAAGCTTTCAAATACCTGGGCATTGGTATCGTAGATCAGAATTTGCAGCACAGGGCAGCACCTCACATTTTCAGTATTCAGCCGGCGGCCCGGCACTCTGCAAAAGCCCGGCTCCGCTAATATTTCTATGACGGTATCCGGCGGAAAATACCGAAGGCAGGAAGAATCGGCGTACCCTTTTAAGTTTTTTGTACCGCTTTATTGAACCCGGCGCAAAAAGACGCTATAATAAAAATAGCCTGTGGCTGTTTTACCGCACTTTGGCTCACTTCGTGGGCAGGCGTTTAAGACCTTAAGGCCGTGAGCCGCTTTTATCGTTTTGCACCGCAAAACGATAAAAGCAAAGGCTGCGCAGTTGTTTTATGCGCACTCCGGCATCCTGCGCCCGGGCACAAGCTTAGGGCCACGGGCCGCTTTGGCGGTTTGCCGGGGCGGTGCGTCACAAGACGAAACACCCCAAGAGAAGAAAGCGAGGAACTGCAATTATGTACGCGGATATGCTGGACACGATAGGTTTGGTGAGCCAATACGACCCCGAGGTGGGGGCGGCCATGGCGGATGAGCTTGCCAGACAGCGCCGGAACATTGAACTGATCGCATCGGAAAACCTGGTTTCCCCGGCGGTGATGGCCGCCATGGGCAGCGTGCTGACCAATAAATATGCCGAAGGCTACCCCGGCAAACGCTACTACGGCGGCTGCCAGTGCGTGGACGTGGTGGAGCAGCTGGCCATCGACCGCGCCAAAAAGCTTTTTGGAGCGGAGCATGTGAATGTGCAGCCTCATTCCGGTGCCCAGGCAAACTTTGCCGTTTATTTTGCCCTGCTGCAGCCCGGCGACACTGTTTTGGGCATGAACCTTGCCCACGGCGGACATTTGACCCACGGTTCCCCCGTCAACGTGTCGGGCAAATATTTTAACTTTATCCCCTACGGCGTGGACAGTGCCACCGGGGTGATCGACTACGACAAGCTTTACGCCCTGGCGGTGGAGAAAAAGCCCAAACTCATCGTGGCGGGCGCCAGCGCTTACCCCCGCGCCATCGATTTTGCCAAGTTCCGCGAGATCGCCGACGCCTGCGGGGCCTACCTGATGGTGGACATGGCCCACATTGCCGGACTGGTGGCCGCCGGTTTCCATCAGTCCCCCGTCCCCTACGCGGACGTGGTGACCACGACCACCCACAAGACCCTCCGCGGCCCCCGCGGCGGCATGATCCTCTGTAAAGAGGAGTTGGGGCGCCAGATCGACAAGGCGATCTTCCCCGGTACCCAGGGCGGCCCTCTGGAGCATGTCATCGCCGGAAAGGCCGTCTGCCTGGGTGAGGCGCTGAAGCCTGAATTTAAGGCCTATCAGCACCGTGTGGTGAACAATGCCGCCTTCCTGGGCGACTGTCTGGAGGCCCGCAGCTTCCACCTGGTGGGAGAAAAGACCGAGAACCATCTGCTGCTTTTGGACCTGCGCAGCATGAACATCACCGGCAAGGAGCTGGAGCGCCGCCTGGACGAGGTGTATATCACCGTAAACAAAAATGCCATCCCCGACGACCCCCAAAGCCCCTTTGTCACCAGCGGTATCCGCATCGGCACCCCCTATGTCACCACCCGCGGCTTCGGCCGGGAGGAGATGGAGAAGATCGCCGAGTATATCTATCTGGCAGCGACGGACTTTGATACCTACGCCGATTCCATCCGTCAGGGCGTCACCGAGCTGTGCGCCAGGTTCCCGTTGTATGCCTGACCGAATTTTGGGCCGGGGAAGCCCCGCCGGCCTCTTTCCTGTCCCGGGCGGCTTCTGCCGCCCGGGACCTGGTTTTATCGGGGCGTTTTACTGGAAAGGATGATCTTTATGGCGGCGCCTTTGGCCGACCGGATCCGCCCGCAGACCCTGGATGAGGTGGTGGGACAGCGACACCTGCTCTCTCCCGGCAGCGTGCTGCGCCGGATGGTGGACGGGGGAAATATCTCCAACCTGATCTTTTACGGGCCTTCCGGCGTGGGAAAGACCACGGTGGCGCGCATCATTGCCAGCCAGACGGGGAAGACCCTGCACAAGCTCAACGGCACTACCGCCTCCACGGCGGATATCAAGGAGATCGTGGCCAGGCTGGACACCTTCGAGGGGATGGGCGGGGTACTGCTGTATCTCGACGAGATCCAGTACCTCAACAAAAAGCAGCAGCAGTCCCTGCTGGAGTTTATTGAAAACGGAAGGATCACCCTCATCGCCTCCACCACGGAAAACCCCTATTTTTACATCTACAACGCCATCCTCAGCCGTTCCACGGTGTTCGAGTTTAAGCCTGTAGAGCCGGAGGAGGTGGAACGGGCGGTGGAGCGGGCCTTTTCCATCATGGAACAGGAGCTGGGCGTCCCCATCCGGCGGGAGCCGGAGGTAGCCGCCGCCATTGCCCGAAACTGTGGGGGAGATGTGAGAAAATCCATCAACGCGGTGGAGCTGGTCTGCCTTTCGGCCCCGGAGAGGGACGGCGCGCGGCAGGTGACGCTGGAGGACGCCGCACAGGTGGCCCAGCGCAGCGCCATGCGCTACGACCGGGACGGGGACGAGCATTACGATATTCTCTCGGCTTTTCACAAATCCGTGCGGGGCTCCGACGAAAACGCGGCGCTGCACTACCTGGCGCGCCTGCTCACGGCGGGGGACCTGCTCTCTCCCTGCCGCAGGCTGCTGTGCATCGCCGCTGAGGATGTGGGGCTTGCATACCCTATGGCGGTGCCGGTGGTGAAAGCCTGTGTGGACAGCGCGCTCCAGCTGGGGCTGCCGGAAGCTCAGCTGCCTTTGGCAGAGGCCACGGTGCTGCTGTGCACCGCCCCCAAGTCAAATTCCGCCGCGGAGGCGATCTTTGCCGCCATGGAGGATGTGAAAAATGGGGCGACCGGGGAGGTGCCCGCCCACCTGCGGGATTCCCACTACGGCGGTGCGGAAAAATTAGGGCACGGGGCAGCCTACCGCTACCCCCACGATTACCCCGGCCACTATGTTAAGCAGCAATACCTGCCGGACCGGCTAAAGGAGCGGATATACTACCGCTTTGGAGAAAACCGGACGGAACAGGCCGCAAAAGCCTACCGCAGAAGCCTGACGGGCGAAAAGCAGGAGAAATAGAAAAAGAGCCGGCCGCGCGGCCGGCTCTTTTTTTCGGTTTTCCCGCCGGAGGGCGCAGATACGGCGGGTTTGGCAGGGCGGCTCATGCCCCCGGCCGGGGAGGGCGCCGGAACTGGAGGCGTGAGCCGAAAGGCGGCGAAACAGGGCTCCGCGGCAGGCGGGCCCGGGTACCCGAGCAGCAAAAAAACAGCCCGGAAGGTATTTCCTTCCGGACTGCCGTTTTTTGGGCGCAGGGCTCAGGCGGGGCAGACATTTACCGCTCTCAGCTTGCTGCTGTCGCGGGGGTCGGGCTCCACATCATAGGTGACAGCCTGGCCTTCAGCCAGGGTCTTGTAACCGTCGGCCACAATGGCGGAGAAATGAACGAACACATCGCCGCTGCCGTCTTCATTG
>JALELV010000060.1 GCA_022768545.1 Oscillospiraceae bacterium | reverse complement strand
CCGCAAATACTACGAGATCGTGGCCTACCTCTACCGCCACTATCAGGAGGATATCCGCATTCAGGATACGCTGGACCGGTTCAAGATCACTTCTCTGGAGCTCAACCGCATCCTTCTGCAGCATGTGGAGATGAACTGGGGCGATTTTGTCAATTATCTGCGGGTCAACAAGGCCTGCCGCCTTCTGCTGGAGACCGACCACCCCATCGTGGATATCGCGGTGGAGGTGGGGTACAACACCTCCAAAACCTTCCATCGCAATTTTTACCGGCTCAAGGCCATGACTCCCGGGGCTTACCGCTCTGCCGTGCGCCTGAAGGGGCCCGGTTTCCCCATAAAAACATAAAAAAGCATGAGGTCGCCGGGGGCTCCCGGCGGCTTCATGCTTTTTAAAAGGGCCTGCCTCAGATGCTCTGTCAGCGGTTTCGCACGCCGTGGTCGGCAAACCACTGCAGACACCGGCGGATCGCTTCCTCAGGCTCCCGGTAGTAGCGGCGGTCCAGCACCTCCAGCACAACGTCGCCGGTATAGCCTCCCTCGTCCAGCTCCCGCAGATACCGTTCCATGTCCAGAGCTCCGTCACCGGGCACCACATGCCCGCCGGGGAACCCGTCGATAAAATGCACATGGGAAAGCCTTTCTCCAAAGGCATCCAGAAAATCCCGGGAGGTCAGGTTTTCCCGCGCCGCCCCGTCGGTGTCCAACATGGGGCGCAGCCACGGGGTGTCCCCCACACCGTCCAGAAGCACCTGCAGCTCCGCCGGGGTATGGGCAATAAAGGTAGTGGTGCGCGCCAGAGCCTCCAGCACCAAAACGACGCCCCGTTCCTCCGCATACCGTGTCAGTTCCCCGAGGGCCTCAATGCACAGGCGGATGCCGGTCCCGCGGTCATAGTCCACCATGCTGCGCCCCGGGGTCACCAGCACCTTTGGGCTCTCCAGCACCACGGCCGCATCGATGGCCTTTTTGAAATAGCCGATACTTCGGCGGCGCATGACAGGGTCCTCCACCGAGATGCTGATGGGATAGGCGCACTGCTCCGGCGTAAGGCATACCACTTCCATGCCGCGGGAACGGATCTGCCCTGCCAGGGTTCTTGTGCGCTCCGGCGTAAAATCATCCAGGTAAAAATGCGGCCCCGCAGCCCACAGCTCGATGCGATGCACACCCAGCCGCTCCATGGAATTTAAAAAATACTCAAAGGAATACATGGGATAGGTGTAATTCCCCACCGCTATCTGCGAATCTTTCATAGCCTTCCTCCTCTGCCGAAGCCTGTCAGCCGATCTTCTTCTTTACCTTTCCGTCCTGCATCACCACTTTGATGTTCTTCTGGTCCGCCAGCAGGGCAATATCCTCCAGCGGGTTGCCGGCGCACATCACAATGTCCGCAAGCTTCCCCGCCTCCAGTGTCCCGATCTCATCTTCCCGCATCACAATGCGGGAACCGGTCTTGGTGGCGGCTACAATGGCCTCCATGGGGGTGAGCCCGCCCTCGCTGACCAGCAGCGGGAACTCCAGCCCATCGATATGGTAATCCGTGACGATACCCCCACCGTAGTCGGCCCCGAAGCCGATGGTAACCCCCATCCGGTGGGCCAGGCGCAGAGTCTCCTTTTTTTTGGCGCAGGCCGCCCGGGTCTTCGGCCCCACCCAGGGAGCGCGCTTATCCAGGTTCTGCAGGGTAATGTGGCCGGTGGCCAGGGTAGGAATGATCCAGCCGTCTATTTTCATCAGGTCCTCACAAGCCTGCTCGTCGATGTAGGATGCGTGTTCAATGGAGCGCACCCCCGCCCGAATGGCGGCGCGGATCCCATCGATGCCATGGGCATGGATGGCCACATAGCTGCCGTAGTTCTCGGCTTCCTCCACAAACGCCCGCAGCTCCTCGTCGGAATATTCCCGGGTGAAAAGCTTGTTTCCCTGGCAGGCCACACCGGCGGTGCCCATGATCTTGATAAAATCGCACTTTTCCCGGAAGTGCATCCGGGCCGCCCGCCGCACCTCCGTCACCCCGTCGGCGATCTCGGAGGCAAAGTTGCGGTCGTGGTGTTTGGTAAACTCGATGGGGAAATCTTTGATATAGTCCAGATGCCCGCCGGACTGAATGATCACCTTGCCGGAGGAGCAGATGCGGGGCCCTTCGATAAGCCCCTCTTCCCAGGCCCCTTTAAGGTAGTTGGTCATGCCGCCGCATTCCCGAAGGGTGGTAAAGCCTCCGTCCAGCAGGATCTTCATCTCGCTCACCACGCGGCACACCGCGTGGTAGGCGTGCTCCCGGTAGATACGGTAGTAGTCATCTCCCAGCCCCATGTGGCAGTGCTGTTCAATAAAACCCGGCAGAATCGTGCCGTCCTCTATTTCGATGACCTCGGCATTTTCCGGGATGGGGTATTCCCATTCCCGGCATACCGCTGTGATCTTATTGTCCTCCACCGCGACGAGGCCTTTCTCCATGGGTTCCCCGCCGTTGCCGTCGATCACACGGCCTTTTAAAATATACATCATATCACCTCCGTCACCGGATATCCTTCATGATCTTGCCATCCTGGACCACCACCTTGATGTTTTCGGCCTTGCCCAGCGTCCAGATGTCCTCCAGCGGGTTCCCCTGGCACACCGCGATGTCCGCCAGTTTGCCGGGCTCCAACGTGCCCAGCTCATCCTCCCGCATAATGAGCCTGGAGTTTGTCTTGGTGCCGGCCACGATGGCCTCCATGGGGGTCATGCCGGCCTCCTGTACCAGCAGGGGAAACTCCAGCCCGTTGTTGCCGTGGACCGTGATGGTGCCGCCGCCGAAATCACATCCGCAGGCGATGGTAACGCCAGCCTGGTACGCTTTTTTCAGGTTGTCACCCTTGACTGCCTTGATGGCCGTCATCTTCTCCTTTACCCAGGGGGCCCGCTCATCGATGTGCTGCCAGGAGAGATAGCTGGTGGCCAGGGTGGGAACCAGCCAGGCGTCATTTTTGAGCATCAGTTCAATACCCTCATCGTCGATCAGGGTCCCGTGCTCAATACATTTGATCCCGTTTTTCAGGGCCGCATTGATAGCCACCGGGGCGTGGGCGTGAACACAGACATAGCTGCCGTAATTACTGGCTTCCTCTGCAAAGGCCCGCAGCTCCTCGTCGGAAAACTCCCGGGTGAAGAGCTTGTTTCCCTGGCAGGAAAGGCCGGGGCCGCCCATAATTTTGATGACGTCGCAGTGTTCCCTGAAATGCATCCGCACGGTGCGGCGCACCTCGTCCACGCCGTCGCAGATCTCCGAGGTGATATTGCGGTCGGGGTGTTTCGTAAATTCAATGGGATAATCCTTGATGAAATCCCAGTGTCCGCCGGTTTGGGCAATGGATTTACCTGCGGAACAGATGCGGGGCCCGGTGATCAGTCCTTCCTCCCAGGGCGCCTTGAGGTAGTTGGAGATACCGCCTACCTCCCGGATGGAGGTAAAGCCCGCATCCAGGATCTGCTTCATATCCCGGATGCATTCACAGACGCCGTGGTAGGCGTGCCGCATATAAATGCGGTAGTAGTCATCCCCCACCCCCATATGGACATGGGTGTCGATAAAGCCCGGCATAATGGTGCCGTCCTTTACCTCAATGACCTCGGCGTTTTCCGGGATGGAGTATTCCCATTCCCGGCACACCGCCGTAATTTTGTTTCCTTCCACCGCGACAAGCCCTTTCTCTATGGGCTCCCCGCCATTGCCGTCGATCACGCGGCCTTTTAAAATAAGCATCTCAGTCACTGCCTTTCTCTTTTTTCAATGTGGGCCCGGCTGTTTTTTCTTTGGGGCCGGGCCGCCTGCCTTTTCTTTTCCGCCGTTTTACTTCCAGGAATAGAGGTACAGATCCCGCTGGCTGTGGGGGCGGAACCGCCCGGTCCGGGCGGACGCGTGCTCCAGCGTAATAACATACGCCTGACAGAGCTTTTCACTTCCGTGCTTAAAGGGCATTCCGTACTGCGACATGATCGTCCTCAGCACCCCGTGCCGCTCGTCAGGGTTCAGAACCTCCCGGATGGTACCGAAGAGCTGGGCGCTGACATATTCCAGGTGGCAGCTGCGCAGGCCCTCCGGCCCCGGCGTCAGGGGCTTATCAATCTCATAGCAGACCTTTGGGTTTTGGCGCATCAGGTCTATCTTCCTGCCCTCAAAGGAACCGTGGAGATAAAGCTCATTTCCCGCGAGCCCATGGTTCATGGGGATCACATAGGGGTATTCCTTGTCAAAAAGCCCCAGGCGCCCCAGGTCTGTCAGCCCCACGATCTCCCGGATCTTTAGCAGGGCCGCCTCCCCGGTGACCACATTGAATTTATTTCTCACGTGCTCGCTCACCGGGATCTCGCTCTCACCGGCCTTTTCCGCCATGACGGTACGCAGTGCAGGCGGAGGGCCCGCGGGCTCCTCCCCCGGCATCCACTTCCAGTCGTCCGGCACGTTGTAAATATCAAAGGTGATCAGCTGACACCCGCTCTCCGGCCAGTGAAAGGCGTCTTTTCCCACAAACCAGTCGCCGTTCACCTCGATAACATCCATCACCTCGCTCTCGGTATCCCCGGGAATCGCCGAGTAAATACGTCCGACCCGCTTTGCCATTTGAGCTCCTCCTCACGCTGTGTGCTTTTTGATTTTTCCGTCCTGGATCACCACTTTGATGTTTTCGGCCCGGCCCAACAGCCAGATATCCTTTAAGGGGTCTCCCCGGCACACCGCGATATCCGCAAGCTTTCCCTCTTCCAGCGTACCGAGTTCATCTTCCCTCATGATGAGCTTCGCGCCGGTTTTCGTTCCGGCCACGATGGCCTCCATGGGGGTCATGCCGGTCTTTTCCACCAGCAGGGGAAATTCCAAACCGTTGTTGCCGTGGGCAGTGATAGTGCCGCCGCCCAGGTCCGCCCCGCAGCAGATGGTGACACCCGCCTCATAGGCCCGGCGCAGGGTTCGGTCCTGCCACTCGTTGGCCATCTGCTCCTTCGCCTTTACCCAGGGGGCCCGCTCGTCGATGTGCTGCCAGGAGAGATAGCTGGTGGCCAGGGTGGGGATCAGCCAGGCATTTTTTTTGAGCATCAGCTCAATCCCCTCATCGTCAATAAAGCTGCCGTGCTCGATTGACCGGACGCCCGCCCTCAGGCCCGCCTTTACGGCCACAGCCCCGTGGGCGTGAATGGCCACATAGGTGCCATAGTTCTCGGCCTCCTCCACAAAGGCCCTCAGCTCTTCGTCGGAAAACTCCCGCGTCAGCAGCTTGCTGCCCTGGCAGGAGGTGCCCGGCCCGCCCATGACCTTGATAAAGTCGCAGTGTTCCCTGAAATGCATCCGCACGGTACGGCGCACATTGTCCACGCCGTCGCAGATCTCGGTGGTGATGTTGCGGTCAGGGTGTTTGGTAAACTCGATGGGGTAATCTTTGATGAAGTCAAAGTGCCCGCCGCTTTGGGCAATACACTTGCCGGAGGAACAGATGCGGGGGCCGTCGATCAGCCCCTCCTCCCAGGGCGCCTTGAGGTAGTTGGAGATACCGCCGCATTCCCGGATGGAGGTAAAGCCCGCGTCCAAGATCTGCCTCATATCGCGAACCACCTCGCAGACGCCGTGGTAGGCGTGGCGGGTGAAGATCCGGTAAAAATCATCTCCGACGCCCATGTGGACGTGCTGGTCGATGAACCCCGGCAGGATGGTCCCGTCCGGCACTTCGATCACCTCGGCGTTTTCCGGGATTGGATACTCCCACTCCCGGCATACCGCCGAGATCTTATTCCCCTCCACGGCAACAAGCCCCTTCTCAATGGGCTCTCCGCCGCTGCCGTCTATCACGCGGCCTTTCAGTATGATCATATGCTTCTCCTTTCTCTATGGGCGGCTTTTAAAGCGCCGGTTTCGGCAATTTGGGCGCAGAAAAAGCACCCCCTGAAAAGGGCAGGAAAAATATCCGCCTGTAAGGGTGCTTTTGGGTTTTTACCCCTTTACCGCGCCGACGGTAAGCCCGCGCACAAAATATTTCTGCGTGCAGATAAACAGCACAATAATGGGGATGGAAGAGATGGTCATGCCGGCCAACAGCTGTCCCCAGTCGGTACCGCTCTCCCCTTTCAGGGAGTTGAGCCCGTAAGGAATGGTCTTGAGCGCCGCGGACTCGGTATAGATCAGGGAAAACAGAAAGTCGTTCCAGACATACCGGGCGGTCAGCAGGATTCCGGTGGCCATAATGGGTTTGCTCATCGGGATGAGCATTTTCCAGAAGATCATAAAGCTGGAACACCCGTCAATGCAGGCGGCCTCCTCGATGTCCTTGGGAGTGGTCATGAAATAAGACCACATCAGGAACATGGTGTAGGGAACGCGGAAAGCCGTGTAGACCAGAATAAGGCCCAGGTAGCTGTCATACAGGTGCAGCGCCTGAAGGATCTTATAATTGGAGATCAGGCTTACCTGGGGCGCCAGCATCAGCCCGCAAAGCAGGAACATAAACCAGAACCCCCGCATTTTAAAGCGGTACCTGCTTAAGGGGAACGCCGCAAAGGCGGATACCACCGCCGTCAGCGCCGCGGAGGAGACCGTGATAAACACACTGTTTAAGAAAAACTTGCTGATCCCCACCTTCCATACCCCAATATAATTCTTGAGGCTGAAGGCGGAGGGGAGCTTAAAGGGGCTGATCAGAAGCTCTGTTGTGGTCTTAAAGCCGCTCATGGCCACCCAGTACATGGGGTAGAGGGCGCCCGCCAGCATAATGCAGAAGAGGATCACCGCCAGCACGCGCAGCAGCACGGTGGTGGGGCTCAGACGGATCCCGTGGCTTTTCATCATCCCTCACCCCCTTTTTGGCCGATACTGTCAATTTTGAACATCCGGATCTGCGCAATGGAAAGCGCAAACGTGATCACGAAGATAATCGCCCCCACCGCGGAGGCGTAGCCCATGGCATCCTCCCGGAAGCCGGAGCGAAACAACAGAGTGCCCAATACCTCCGACGCCCGGCCCGGACCGCCGTTTGTCATAACATATACCTCGTCAAACACCTTGAAGGAGCCGATGAGGGTGGTGGTCAGGTTGAGCAGCGTCATCTCACGCACATTGGGCACCGTGACATAAAAGAAGCTCTGAATGGCGTTTGCCCCGTCGATCTCTGCGGCCTCGTAAAAATCGTCCGGGATCTTCTGGATGGCGACGATGAACAGCATCATGGTGTAGCCCACAAACTGCCACTGGGAGGATGCGATCACGCAGAAAACAGCGGTGGATGCGTTGCCCAGCCAGTCGATGGCAATGGCGCCCAGCCCCACGGCTTTCAGTGCTTTGTTGACAAAGCCCATGTTGGGGTTGAGCATCAGCTGCCACATCAGCCCCACGACCGTCATGGAAAGCAGCGACGGAACAAACAGCACGGTACGGCAGAACCCGCCGAACCTGCGCAGCCATTTCTGCTCCAAAACAGCGGCCAGTGCCAGGGCAATGCCCACCTGGAAGGTGACGGAAATAACGGCAAACAGAAGGTTGTTTTTCAGCCCTGTCCAGAAATTTCCGTCCTGG
>JALELV010000045.1 GCA_022768545.1 Oscillospiraceae bacterium | reverse complement strand
AGCACAATGGTAATACCCAGACTCTCTGCCTTTTTGACGATCTGATGGATCGCGTCGGCGGAGCGTTTCCAGTCCTCCGCCGGGTCGCTGCCGCAAAGGCCCGCTCCGGAGATCATCTGCATCCGGGGACATTCCAACGCCGCGGCCTGTTCCAGCGCCCGCTCGTAATAGCGGATGGAGCGCTCCCGTACCCGGGAGTCATCCATGGCGATGCTGATGGGGTAAAAGCACTGCTCCGCCGTAAAGCAGATCACATCGATCTGAGCCGCGTCCAGCTGCTTTTTAATGGCCTTTACCTCCGCCGGCTCGTAATCGAACACATAGAGGTGGGGCGCCGCCGCGTAAAATTCGATCTTATGGATCCCGTTTTTCTGCATGGATCCGATAAAATAAGAAAGAGGATAGCGGGTGTAGTGGTAATTCGCCCCCGCAATCTGTTCCCGTCTGAGTTTTGTCATCTTCCTTCTCCTTTTTCAGTCGTTTATTCTGCAAGGGTGGCGTCGATCATCGCCTGGCCATCCTTCAGCGCCTCTTCCCAGAGAAGGCTTCGCCGCTTCGCCCGGGGACGTGCCGCCCGCCTCAGAGGGACCACACCGCATCGGCAGCAGCAAAGCATCGCCGGAAAAGCCGCAAGCAGGGCCTCTGAGCGCTTTTTGCTTTTAAAATCTCCTTCTCCCTTTTGCCGGGCCGGAACAGCCCGCCGTTTCTGTACTTTTTATTGTATATTCCCATTCCTTTTCGTAAAACAGAAAAACTTAAGATTGGTGTATATTTTTAAGAAAACATTTGTCATATTCGCCTAAAAGTAGAATAAATCCCCCTCTTTTTTGTGGGTATACAATAAAATGCGCAGGATCCAAGTTTGGGGCTTTTTCTCAAAAACGAAACCCGTCCCCCCAAAAAAAGGGGGGGACGGGCCTCGTTTTGAACAATACAAGAATATTGGAAGAGAGAAGAAGACAAGATTAGTCCGTGCACTCCAGCACCATTTCCAGTGCCCGCGCCGCGGCGGTCTCCGCGTCCCGGTAGCAGGCGCGGGAGCAGATCTCCACAGTGGCATAGTAGGGGTAGCCGCCCTCCGCCAACTCGCTTAAATACCGGCGGAAAGGGGTGTTGGCGCCGCGGAAATCGATATGGCCGCTGAGCGGCCTACCGTAGGGGTATACCTCCCGCAACTTTTCCCCCTGCAGGGTAAGGTCCAGGCAGGAATCGTAAGCCGCGCCGATATGGACGTGGCGAAGGTCATCCCCCAAAACCGAAAGGTTCCCGGGGACGGTGTCTCCGAACTGGGTCATCTGGTTAAAATCCAGCATGGCCTTAAAGTTCGGATGGTTCACCTCATCCAAAAGCCGCCGCTGCTCCGCCGCGGTCTGCAGGGTATTGCAGTCGTCGAAGGTCTGGGTCTCGATCACCATGGTGACGCCTTCCCGCTCGGCGGTCTTTACCAGCCGCTCGACAGACTCCCGGCGGAGCTTCCAGCCCTCCTCAAAGTCCTCGTCCAGGCTGCTGGAGCCCGGGCAGAGCAGCATGGTTTGGGAGCCTGTGGCCGCGCAGACCCGAAGGGCCTTCTCCAGGACCTTTATGCTCCGCTCCCGCACCTGGGGCAGAGAGGCCCCGATATTGACCGGATAGGTGTTCTGTTCCGGGCAATAGCAGATGTGCGCAAGGCCCCGGCTCTCGATCTCCCGCCGGATGTTTTCACAATCCGCCGCGGAGAGATCCTCCGCGCAGGCCCAGGGCGCCACGCCCCAGATCTCCACATTCCGGACGCCCAGCCGCTGGGCCGAATCCAGAAAATAGTTTAAGGAATACCGGGGATAGTGAAAGCTCCCCAGGGCAATTTGACTGCGTTTGAGCTTTGCCATGAAATCAAATCCTCTTTTTCAGATCTTCAGACAGCTTCACCGGGTACTTTCCAGCGCAATCTCAAAGGCCCGCGCCGCGGCGGTCTCCGCGTCGATGTAGCATTCCCGGGAACAAATCTCGATGGTGACGTAGTGGCGGTATCCGCCCTCCCCCATCTCTTTGAGATACCGCAGGATCGGGTTGTTGCCGCCGCGGAAATCCATATGTGTGCTGATGGGGCGCCCATAGGGGTACCTCTCACGCAGCTCCTCCCCCTGCAGGGTAAGGTCCAAACACGGGTCGTAGGCCGCCGTCAGGTGCATATGCCGGAGGTCGTCCCCCAACACCCTCAGGTTGTCGGCCACCGTGTCGCCAAACTGGGTCATCTGGCTGACGTCAATCATGGCCTTGAAGTTTGGGTGGTCCACCTCGTCTAAAAGCCGCCGCTGCTCCGCCACAGTGTGCATGTCGTTGCAGTCATCGAAGTTCTGGGTCTCGATCACCATGGTGACGCCTTCCCGCTCGGCAGTCTTTACCAGCCGCTCGACAGACTCCCGGCGGAGCTTCCAGCCCTCCTCAAAGTCCTCATCCAAGCTGCCGGAGCCCGGGCAAAGCAGAAATGTCTGAGAGCCCGTGGCCGCGCAGACCTGGATTGCCTTTTCCATGATCTTCAGGCTGCGCTCCCGCACCTGGGGCAGGGAAGCGGCGATATTGATGGGATAAGTGTTCTGTTCCGGGCAGTAGCAGATGTGCTTAAGGCCTCGGCTCTCGATCTCCCGCCGGATGTTTTCACAGTCCGCCGCGGAGAGATCCTCTGGGTAGGCCCAAGGCGCTACGCCCCAGATCTCCACGTTTTCAAAGCCAAGCCGCTGGGCCGAGTCCAGAAAGTACTTCAGGGAATACCGGGGATAGTGAAAGCTTCCCAGGGCAAACTGCTCTCTTTTGAGCTTTGTCATAGCCGAATACCTCCCATCAATACGGATCAAACATCGCGATGATCTTCACCGAGGTCTCCGCGCCGGTCTGCAGGCAGCCCGCCACGTCTTTCCCCTGGATCAGCCCATAAGTATAGCCGGAAATAAAGGAATCCCCGGCGCCGACGGTGTTGACCACCTTGACGGGAAGGGCCGGCTGAAGGTAATACTCCCGGCCGTCATAGGCCATGCTGCCGTGCTCGCCCAGGGTGGCGATGACCACCTTGGGGCCCTTGGCCTGGGCCTCTTTGAGGTAGCTGCGGATAAACTCGTTGTCCTCGGTATAGGAGAAAAACGCGTGATCCACATAGGGGAGCACTTTCTGGATCTCGGGGTCGTCCAAATCGGTGGCAAAATCGTATACGATCTCCTTGCCCATCTCCTTGATGCGGGGCAGATGCTGATTGACGCGGCCCCAGATGACGGAGTGGACGATATCGTATTTCTCAATAAAGGAAAAATCCTCTTCCTTCAGGTCAAAATTTTCAAATACGCCGGCAAAGGACCCCACGTAGGTGCGGTCGTTGTCCCCCACAAAGTCCATGGTGGCAACGCCGGTGATCCCTTCCATGCGGTAAACATGGGAGTTATCCACATGGTACTTCTCCAGGACATCCACGATCTCCTGGCCGTAGGCATCGGTGCCGGTCAGGGTGACGACGGCGGTCTCCACCCCGTATTTGGCAAGGTTGATAGCAAAATCCACACAGTTTCCCGTGGGATAGTGGCGCCCGAGTTTGGGATACTCGTCTACGCAGTTATCGCCCACGGCGATGACTTTTTTCATCGATAAACGCCTCCTTTTTTCAGAACAAGCGGGTCTTACTCGCCCAGGGCCTCAAAGAAGACGCTCCGCTTCTGCATGCCGTCAAATTCGGCAAAGTAAATGTCCTGGGCGTGTCCCATCACAAGCTCCCCGTTCTGGATGGGGAAAACGCAGTGGTTGCCGCAGAGCATAGATTTCAGATGTCCGGGGCAGTTGCCGCCGGTGGCGCCGTAGGTGGGCAGGAAGTGGTTATGGGCGTACTGGACATTTTTCGGCACCAGAGCCTCCAGCTTTTCCTCAATATCCCCCTCCAGACAGGGCAGGCTCTCCTGCACCATAATGCTGGTGGTGGTGTGCTGGGTGATCATGACAAACAGGCCGTCTTTTACGCCGCATTTTTTCACAAACTCTTTGGCGTCCTCGGTGATGAGGATCAGGTCGAACTCCGCGCGGGACTCATAGGTTTTGGTTTCTAATTTCATCATGGCAATCAGTCCTCCCAGCCTAAGAATTTAACAGCGTTGCCGCCCAGTACCTTGGCCTCGGTTCTGGGGCGCAGCTCCAGGGTCTCGATGCCCTCTTTCATGTCTCCGCTGCCGAAACGTGGGTTGTTGGAGCCAAACATCACCTTGTCCGGGAAGGCGTTCTCCAGCCACAGGGGGCTCAGATCCACCTTGAACACCTGATGGAAGAAATCGATGGGACGGTCGGAGTACAGCATGGAGGTATCGGCGTAGACGTTGGGATATTTGAGGATCATCATCGCCGTATCCTGCACCCAGGGCCAACCCATGTGAGCCAGGCAGAAGCGGAGCTCGGGATATTTGATAGCAACCTCTTCAAAGGCCAGGGGCTTCGCGTACTTGGCGGGGGTGTTGGTCTCCCAGGAGGTTCCGGCATGGAACATGATGGGCTTGTTGTACTTGATGCAGAGCTTGTAGATGGGATCCATCATCTCGTCATCGGGGTAGAATTTCTGTTTGGAGGGGTGCAGGTTGAGCCCCTGAAGGCCCAGCTCGGTGAAGGCCTTTTCCACCACTTCCACCGCGTCCTTGCGGAAAGGATCCACGCTGGCGAAACCGAAGAAACGGTCGGGGGCAAGATCCACGATCTTTTTCAGATCCTCGTTGGTGAGGACCACGCAGCCGTCCTGGGTGGAGGTATCGGTGGCCAGCAGGCAGAGCTTATCAATGCCGGCATAATCCATCTGGCGGATGACAAAGCCGTAGTCGGCGTTGCCGAGCTTGTCACGCCCCATGATCTCTTTTCTCTTTTCGTTGAACGCCTCGTCCTGATAGACAGCCTCCCAGAACTCGGGGTGTACGTGCATATCAATTACCATAGTTGACACTCCTTCTTCTCTTCTTTTTCTAAATCATAGCGCAGGGCCCCCGAAGGAGCCTTGCACTATCTTTGGTCTTTTGGCAGAATACTGCGGGGTACGTCCAAAACAGGCTTAACCCTTTACCGCACCGGCGGCAAGGCCTTCCACAATGTATTTTTCCATCAGCAGGAAGACGATGATGACCGGCAGCACCGCCATGAACCCGAAAGCCATGGCGCGGTTCCATTCCAGGCCGTAGCGGCCTACCACATTGTAAATACCGGTGGTGATGGGCCACTTGGTGGAATCCGCCACATAAGTCAGGGAGTACATCATGTCGCCGTAGCCCTGCAAAAACGCAAACACCAGGGCGACCACGATACCGGAGGATACGATGGGCACCATGATACGGACAAAGGACTGCAGATGGTTGCATCCGTCGATCAGCGCCGCGTCATCCACTTCTTTCGGGATGCTCATAAAGTAGCTTCGCAGCATAATGACCGAGAACGGGATGGCCGCGGTACAGCACCCCAGGATAGGCGCCCAGTAGGTGTTGAACACACCGATGTTTTTAAAGATAACAAAGCAGGGGATGAGGGAGAAGGTCTGGGGCAGCATCTGCGAGATGAGAAACAGCATGATGATGATCCCCGCGCCCTTGATGCGGAAACGGGCCAGGCCGTAGGAGGCCAGGGTACCGAACACACCGGCGATGACCGTGGTGGCCAGGGCGATGATCATACTGTTTTTCAGCGACGGAAGCACGGGGAACTGCTCGGTCTGCAGCTGCTTGATGTAGGCCGCGATGGTAAATTTAGGCGGCAGCAGATGGGGCGGGGTGGAGAAAATATAGGTCTCCTCCCGCAGGGAACAGGAAATCATCCAGAACAGCGGGAACATCATAACAAGGAAGCAGACGATTCCAATGGTGTACCAGATCACGCCGGCAACTTTCTTTTTTGTTTTCGGGCTCATCTTATCCTACCTCCTCATCTTTCAGCATTCTGGTATAGAGCAGTCCGACCACCATAAGGATCAGCAACAGGATGTTGGAGATCGCGGCGCCTTCGCTGAAGTTAAACTCCATAAAGGCACGGCGGTATGCGTAGATCGTCATCAGCTCAGTACCGCTGGTGGGGCCGCCGCTGGTCATGGCGTAGATCAGCTCGAAGCATTTGAAGGTGTAGATAAAGCCCAGCACCAGCACCATCTTGATGGCGGGCTTCAGCAGCGGCACCGTGATCTTGGTGAACTGCTGCCAGGCGTTGGCGCCGTCGATGGTGGCGCTCTCATATACATCGTTGGAGATCGTCACCAGACCGGAGACGATCAGGATCATGTTAAAGGGGATTCCGTTCCAGATATTGGCGATTACCACCGACCACATGGCGTTGTTGGGGGTGGTGAGCCATTCGACAGGGGCGTTGATGATGCCGCACATCTTCAGGATCTCGTTGATGATACCGCCGTTGGTCCAGAACATGAATTTAAACAGAATGGAGCAGACAGAGGCCGGAAGAATATAGCTGAGAAGCATCAGGCCGCTGAGCCCCTTGAGCTTTTTCGCCTTCTGCGTATACATAACGGCAAAGAAAAACCCGATGGTAAACTGGAACACAATGCATTCGACCGTATAGATCATGGTCTTTTCAAAGGAGTTCCAGAGATAGTTCATGGGGGTGCTCTGAGTAAAGATGTTGATGTAGTTAGTCAGCCCGATAAACTCCTTGTCGGGCTTGGTCAGGGTAGTAACATCTACCAACTGAAAAGACATAATAAAGTTGTAGATAATAGGATACGCAACAAAAAAGATCATAAAAGCAAGCGCCGGAGCGACGAAGGCGTACCCTAAGAGGTTCTCCTGTGCAGAAAGCGACAATGTCTTTCTCTTTTTCGCCGGGGAACCGTTTGCCTTAACTGCGGTTGCCGTCCCTTTCATACCTTTCCATCATCCTTTCCGCTTATTGTCATAAAAGGGTGTGTAAGCTTCCGTTTTTAGATAGAAATAGGGCGGGAGAAACAGGATCGCACCGTTTTTAAGCGGTCCTCTACGGAGCAAACTGTCCTCCTGCCCTATTCAAGCTATCTCACTGTAACCAAACGAGTGCCAAAATCAAAATCAGGCAAGTGCCGCGTCGATAACAGCCTGGCCGTCCTTCACAGCCTCTTCAGGAGACTTGGCAAGAGTCAGAGCTTCCTGCAGAGCCAGCTGATGACCGGTGGAAACCTCGGGGTATTTCACATCGGCAGGACGGGCGATGGTGTAGGGGATCAGGTCGATAAATACTTTCCAATCATCGGTCTGATAATCGGGGTCGGTCAGAGTGGCATCACGGGGCGGGAAGTGGTCGTTGGCCAGGTTCCAGGGTTTGGAAACATCGTACTGGATGTACCATTTCAGGAAGTCGATGGCGACCTCTTTGTCCTCACCGTCGATGGCAGCCAGGTTCTCACCGCCGTAAATGGTGCCGAAGGTCTTGTCTTTGATGGGGAATACGCCCCAGTTGAGGTCAGGCCAGTTGGTGCGGTACTCGGTAATATACCAGCAGCCCATCATCATCATGGCGATCTTCTGGTTGCTGAACTGAGTACCAACATCGGACTGAGACCAGGCAACAACGTCTTTGGGCATGGAGCCGTCCTCGACCATGGAGGTGAGGAACTTCAGAGCGCGCAGACCGCCTTCGCTGTCCAGCTTGTAGGGGTCATAGGCGTCGCCGGAAGAAGCGATCTGGAAGGGCAGGAACTGAGAGGTGCCTTCCTCGTTCTGAACGGCGGACATACCGAAGCCGTAAACGCCGTCTTTGGTCAGTTTCTTGGCCGCATCGCGGATCTCCTCGTAGCTCTCGGGGATCTTGGTGATGCCGGCGGCCTCGAACATGTCCTTGTTGTACCAGATGCCCTGGTTGTTGGACATGAAGGGAACGGAGTACTGTTTGCCCTCGTACATGGTGGTGGCAATGATCTGCTCGTAGTAATCCTTCAGGTTCTCCTCGCTGGCCATCACGTCGGTGATGTCGGCGAAGATGCCCATGGCGGAGTAAGCGACGTTATCGCAGTTGTCGATCAGGACCAGATCCGGCAGGGTGCCGGCCGCAGTACCGACGGAGAGCTGTTTTTTCAGATCGCCGAAGGGAACGAACACGACGTCCAGCTTGATGTTGGATCTGTCGGGCTGCTCGGCATACTGATTGAACAGGGTGGTGACATCCTCACCGGTGGAACCGCTGTAGTAGTGCCAGAAGGTAAGGGTGGTGTCCGGGAATGCCTTATCGCCGGTAGCCTCAGAAGCGGGCTCGGAGCCGGACTCAGAGGGGGCGGTGCTGCCGGACTCAGAAGGAGCAGCGGTATTGCCGCAGCCGCTGAAGCAGGCCAGTACCATAAGAGTTGCCAGAAGAACTGCCAATGTCTTTTTCATGGGATGATTAAACCTCCTTTTAATTTCGGGGTCGCCGAAGGGGTATCCGCCGTTTCGACGATTTCCTTGTTGATATTCTATTGGCTTTTGTTTAAAATTAAAACATAAAATATTAATAATGGTGGACAATCTTAAGGTCAGTTTTGTGAAAGGTTCCAGTTTTGTATGCCTTTTCTTGAATGTTTTTGAAAAAGTGGTACGATAGAAGCTGCCTTTTCCCCGCGGCAAAAGGCTGTCCGCATTCGGGAAAGAACAGGCCCAGGGAGGGTTTTTATGAAAAAACTTTTAAACCTCTGGCGGTACTCCGCCATGCGTACCAAGCTCATCATCGCCCTTCTGTGCACCTCTCTTCCCCCTTTGCTGCTTGCGCAGGGCGTACTGTACTCCTCCTATCAGGCCGCCCTGAAGGAAAGGATCCTCCGCTCCGAGCAGGTCTCCTCCTCCCAGACGGCCCGGATCTTTGACATGAAGATCTCCGCCTATCAGGACCTGCTTATCGATATGATCGCCGATAACAGCATCCTGCAGGGCGCGCGGATGCTGGACCCGGAGGACGACACCTACAACGATATCATGGGCCAGGTCATCCTGAAGCAGGCCTTTACCTCCTACCTCAGCCAGGAGCCCGGTATCCTGTCCATCTCCCTTCTGCGGGAGGACGGCACCGCCGTCTCCTTTAACGGGGATTCCAGCCGGATGACCGAGACATGGAGCGGCCTGAAAGCGCTGCAGACCTCCATTTACCGCGCATCCATTGCCCAGGCAGGCATGCATATCAGCGATACCCATCCGGAGCAGCGCAAAAACAAAACCGTTTACCTGCTGCACATGTCCAACCGCCTCTTCGATACGATCCGTCTGAAGCCCCTGGGAGTCATCGTGCTGACGATCGATGAATCGGTGCTCAATGAGCTGCTCGCCCCCAGCACCACCGGATCCCGCTGCCTGCTGGTCATGGACGGTGACGGACGGGTGGTCTCCTCCGAGGACAAACAGCTTTTGGGGCTCAATTTTGCCACACCGGTCTATCTCTCCAACCAGAAAGAGCTGGTCAGTATCCTCTCCGATGTGGCCGTTTCCCAAATAGTCCCCGCCAAATATACCACATCTTCTACCACGGAAGTTTCCAGCCAAAGCGACTGCCAGGTGCTGATCTCCAATCTTCCCTCCTCCCGCTGGTATTTGGTAAACGTACTGGACAACGATTACCTGTACAGTCCCCTGCGCGGGCCCCAGCGTCTTTTTCTTGGCATCACGCTGGCAATTTGCTGTGCCATTACCCTCATCGCCCTGTATTTTTCCCGCAGCCTCACCCGGTCCGCCAAAGAGATCACCCGGGCAATGGATCTGGCGCGGGCGGGGGACCTGGGCGTACAGATCAGCCTGGACACCAAGGATGAAATGGAGATCGTGGCCAAATCCTTCAACCGCATGATGCTGGAGATCCAGGCCCTCACCGAAAACCTGCGGGAGGAAAAGGACCGCACCGCCCAGGCCATGGCCAAGGAGAAGGACGCCGAGATCAAAGCGCTCACCGCTCAGATCAACCCCCACTTTCTCTACAACACTCTGGATACCATCAACTGGGCCCTCATTGAAAACGAGCAGTATGAATCCAGTAAGATGATCACCTCCCTCTCCTCCATCCTGCGCTACAGCATCAGCACCAAAACCTTCCTGGTCACGGTGGAGGAGGAGTTTGAGTGGCTGAAAAAATATGTCTACCTGCGCCAGTGCGCCACCGACAATTTCCGCGCCAACCTGCATATGGACCCTCACATCTCCCGCTGCCACATGTACAAGCTGCTGCTGCAGCCGGTGGTGGAAAATGCCATCACCCACGGCTTTGAGGGGTTTATCTCCGGCGGCCTTTTGGAGATCTCCTTTACGGAAAAAGGGGAGGATCGGATAGAGATCGTAGTGCAGGACAACGGCCACGGAATGGGCAGCCACACCCTTGAAGCGGTAAGCCAGGGCAGCTACCGCTCCGATTCCAGCCACGGGATCGGGGTATCCAACGTGCTGACCCGGCTCCATATGTACTATGACACCTCCGCCGACCTCCAGATCGAGAGCTCCCGGGAAAACGGCACCCGTATCACCTTCCTTCTGCCAAAACTGTAACCGGAGGTCTCACACCCCTCCCTATTATGATACACAGAGAGGATTGTGCTTTTATGCTGAAATATGTCGTTGTGGAAGATGAACAGAAGACCCGAAACGGGCTGATCCGTCTGATCCAGAAGCTCAAGCCCTCCTACCAGTGCGTCGGAGAGGCCGGCAATGGGGTGGACGGCCTGGCACTTATCCGCGGGGCTGACCCACATTTTGTCATTACAGATATCAAGATGCCGCTTTTAAATGGCATCGATATGCTTTCACAGCTCAAGGACGACAACATGCGCTTTAAGCCCATCATCCTCAGCGGGTATGCCGATTTTGAGTACGCCCGCACCGCCATCAAGGTGGGAGTGTGTGATTATCTGCTCAAGCCCATCACCGTGGAGAGCCTGCAGGGCCTGCTGGATCAGATCGAGCTGGATTTTGCCATGGAAGAAAATTCCTTCTCCGAGGACAGCCTGCGTTCCATGGTGCGGGAGCTCCTGAGCAGCCCGAAGGACCCGGACTCGGATACCCTTGACCGCCTTTCCCCCCATCTGTCCCGTTACGACGGGCTGATCCAGATAGCGGTGCAGCTGCACCGTGACCACAGCGACAGCCGCAAGGCCCTTTCCTCCAGCGATATGGCGGAGGGGTTGGCCATCACAGAGGAGGAGCGGGACGCCCTGGGGCAGATCTATCAGGCGGTTCCCGCCGCTTTTGAAGAGGCCGGTATCCCCTGCCTGGCCATTCTGATGCCGGAGTGGCGCAACGTGATCCTTCTGCACGAAGGGTTTTCTGACCTGGATAAGATATGCTCTTTGGTGGAAAAGGCCCTGCACATGGACTTTCCCCGTCAGGACAAGGCCTGGGCGCCTATCGTAGGAGCCGTGAGCCTCGATTACCGCACCATCATCCAGGATATCTACCGCGCCACCCACCTGCTGCACTGGTCCCTGGTGCTGGGCGGACAGCATGTGCTGACAGAGGAACGGGTGAAGGCCGCGGTCACTTCCCCCTTTTCCCCACCGGACGCCATTGAAAAAGATATGATCCAGCAGATCTGCACCCACAACCACAGCGGCGCCGTCCGCGTGGCGGAAAATTTTTGCAGCTACTGCGGGGAACGGCTCTATGAACCCTCCGCCATTGTGGAGGCCTATGTGAGCCTGGTCTCCACCGTTTTGAGCAAGTGCAAAGAGCTGGAGTACCCGGGGTACCATTACATCAACCAGTCCCGTCTGCTGCACTGGTTCATCGACTCTTATTTTCTCGCCGAGATGCACGACCTGGTGGTGGAAGTGCTTGCGGTA
>JALELV010000040.1 GCA_022768545.1 Oscillospiraceae bacterium | reverse complement strand
GAAGCCGACAGAGACAGACGGCCTTGCCTCCCAGCGGGTGCTGCGCCGGTGCGGCTTCCGGGAGGCCGCCCGGGGGAAAACCCTCTGGTGGCAGCTGTAAACCGGGCCTGGCCGAAGCCTCCCTCTTGCCCGCTCCGCGGCACTATGCTATAATGTGTTAATACATCTTGTTTTTGTTGCAGCTTCCCGCGGCATATCCCGGGGACAAACCGAGAGGAGGAATCCCTATGGATCAAACCCATCCCCTTGCTTCCATTCGTCATTTTCTGGTTGGCGACCGCGCCTTTTACCGGCGGACGATCTCCATTTTGGTCCCCATTATCATTCAGGACACTGTTACAAACGTGGTAAACCTGCTGGATAACGTCATGGTGGGGCAGGTAGGTACCCTGCAGATGTCTGCCGTCGCCATCGTCAACCAGCTGCTGTTTATCTTTAACCTCTGCATTTTTGGCGGCCTGGCCGGAGCCGGGATCTTCTCCACCCAGTTTGCCGGCGCTCAGGACTACAACGGCGTCCGCCACTGCTTCCGCGTCAAATGGATCATCGGCCTTGCCATGTTCGGCATCGCGGCAGTGGTTTTTACCGCCGCTCCGGGGCAGCTGGTCTCACTGTACCTTGCCGAGGGCACTGAGGCGCAGGCGGCGGCAGATACCCTTCGCTACGGCTTGGATTACTTCAGGATCATGGTAGTCGGGCTGCTTCCCTTTGCTATTTCTCAGGTTTACGCCAGCACCCTGCGTGAAATGGGGGAGACAAAGCTCCCCATGTTTGCCAGCGTGACCGCCATTCTGGTAAACCTGGTGTTCAACTATCTTCTCATCTTCGGCCACGGCGGCTTTCCCAAAATGGGGATCGTCGGGGCGGCGGCGGCCACCGTGCTCTCCCGGTTTGTGGAGCTTGCCATCGTCGTCTGTTTTACCCATATGCATTCCGCCCGCTTTCCCTTTATTCAGAAGGTCTACCGCAGCTTCCATATTCCGGTCTCTCTGCTGCTCAACGTGGCCCAGCGCGGCCTGCCCCTGCTGGTGAACGAGTTTCTCTGGTCCGCCGGCATGGCGATGCTCACCCAGTGCTATTCCATGCGCGGGCTGCAGGTGGTGGCCGCCTTCAACATTGCCTCCACCGTCGGCAACCTGTTTAACGTGATGTATATCTCCACCGGGGGCGCCGTTGCCATCATGGTGGGGCAGGCCCTGGGGGCCGGTGAGCCCGATCAGGCCCGGGACACCGCCTGGCGGCTGATCGCCTTCTCTGTGGAGATCGGTATTGTCATGGGCGCCGTCATGGCCCTGTTCTCTCCCCTGGTGCCAAAGATCTACAACACCGAGCCGGAGGTAAGGCAGATGGCGACCGAGTTCTTGTATGTGGTGTGCATCATGATGCCTTTTTACGCATTCTCCCACGACTGCTACTTCACTCTGCGCTCCGGGGGCCGCACCATCATCACCTTCCTGTTTGACAGCGCCTTTACCTGGGCGGTCAATGTGCCTCTGGCGTTCTGCCTGGCCAACTTTACCTCCCTTCCTATCGTTCCCCTGTATTTTCTGGTGCAAGCCACCGAATGCCTCAAGTGCCTGGTGGGCGGCATCATGGTAAAAAAGGGCATCTGGATCCGCAATATCATCTCGGCGGAAAAAGGCTCCCCCCAGGAGGAATAGCTTTTGCGGCGATCCCGTTTTGTCCGTGGAAACGGCCGCCTAAAATCAAAAAGGAACAGCCCTGTGGAAACATGCTTCCCACAGGGCTGTTCCTTTTGCTGCGTTTTGGGCCTGTCACGCCGCCGTGATCTCTCCCGCCTTTTGCAGGGAGATCTTGGTGACAGCAGGGCCAATGATCTCATAGATAAAGGTGGCACAGAGCACCACCGCCCGGATCACCTGGGCGTACTGCGGTACCACTGATTCGGCGATCAGCGAAAGGCCGATGGCCACACCTGCCTGGGGGATCAGGGTGGGGCCCAGGTATCTTTTCACCGGGGCTGGTGCCTTCATCAGCACAGCGCCCAGCGTGGAACCCAGCATTTTGCCGACCACCCGGCACAGTACATACACTACACCCACCAGCCCGATGGTGGGGATGACGGTGATATCCAGCTCCGCGCCGGACACCACAAAGAACATCATATAAAGGGGCGGGGTCACCGTATCCACAATGCGCATGACGTTTTCACTGGAGCGGTAGACATTGACAAATACAGCGCTCATGGCCATGCAGAGCAGCAGCGCGGAAACATTCATCCACTCCGCCAGGGCAGAGCCCATGAACACAAAGGCGATGATCAGGCACAGGCGGTTGGAATCCTTCTTAAACCACCGCAGCGGCACTGCGAACACCGCCCCCAGCGCCGCGCCCACCAGCAGCGCAAGCCCCACTTCGATAAACGGATCCAAAACAGAGAGAAGCACCGAGGTCCCGCTGACATGCTCGATGACCTTCGCCGTGGTGACGGCAAAACCGAACCCGATCAGGGCCACCGCGTCATCCAGCGCCACCACGCTCAGAAGGGTCTCCGTCACCGGGCCCTTGGCCTTGTACTGCTTGATGACCATGATGGTTGCCGCGGGCGCCGTGGCGGCCGCGATGGACGCCAGCACAATGGAAAACGCCAGGTCGTGCCCCGTCAGGGCAAGGCCCAGAAATACCACGGCCACCGCCCCCAGCGCTTCGGTGACGGCGATGACGATGGGGGTGAAACCCACTCGTTTGAAATAGCTCATTTTAAACTCTCCGCCCACGGAGAAGGCAATAAAGCCCAGCGCCATATCGGAGACGACGCTCATGCTCTCCACCGCCGGTGCGGGCAAGAGCTTGAGCAGAAAAGGCCCGATCACCAAGCCGGCCAACAGATAGCCAGTGACGTTGGGAAGCTTCACCTGCTTCACCAGGCGTCCGAACGCCAGCCCGCAGAAGAGGATTACCGCAATGTAAAATAAAAGATTCGATTCCATAGCTTAAAACTGAATTCCCTCCACATAGTCCACCGGGACAGTGAACAGGATCCCCGTGTCGGGCCGGGAGAGGTCTCCCACCGTGTTGCGGATGCACTCCCGCACATTGGCCACCGCGGCCTCATCCTTCACCACCAGCAGGATCGTCTTGTTGTCCTCGCGGTCCGGGTCTAAAATGGCCCGGAGAGACCCTAAAAACGAGAGCTCGTTTTGGTCGCTCACCGCCCGCATCATTCCCTTGCTGCTGACGATGGTAGCTCCGGTCTGATGGTGCCGGGCAAGCTCGTTTAAAAAACCGTCCAACGCTTCGGTTTTATTGAGAATAAAGACCAGAAGTTTCATGTTGCTCCTCCTTTTTAAGGCACAGCCCGTCCGGAGCTTTCCGGCCGACCCGGCGCTTTTTCAGTTTCATTGTAGCACAACCCACGGCACGCCACAATGTGCAAACTCCCCTAAAAGCCACCGGTCCGCAGCTGTTCTCTTGTAAGGAAAAAAAGCGGACGGGGCTCGTCCCTGCAAAATTTAAAAATTTTTTTCCAGATACCCCGCGAAAAAGTTTTTCCGCCCTACATAGGAGACCCGAAGCTGTACATAATAACGTTGGGACAAAAGGCAGCTTTTGGCGTCTTTGTTTCCGCGCAGAAACGTGGTAGAATATAGTATAAAGAAGTATTTTTTCCGCTTTTCTGTATGAGCCCGCCGGAGGCTTTGTCCGGTATCATTATTCTTTATGGGGGTCAACCTTATGAAACTGACGCGCACCACAGCGGTCCTGCTGGCCATGGCGATGATGATGAGCATGACAGCCTGCTTTAACAGCGATAAATCCTCCAGCTCTTCGTCCGGCACTTCCTCCAGCCGCCCCAGCAGTTCCTCCAGCAGTTCCTCCAGCAGTTCCAGTTCCCAGAGCTCCTCCCCATCCAGCTCCGAGAGCTCTTCCGAGACTTCCGATAGCTCGGATCCCTCCGCTTCTCCTACCATGAGCGCCGATTTCTCTGAAATCGGTGCTCTGGACGGTTCCAAACTGGGGTGGGGTCCCGGGGGCCCTGTGGACCAGGAAAACCGTTCGGAGGGCGCCAAAGCCTATCAGGAAAAATACGGTTCCTACGGCGCCTGGTACATTGCCCCTTCCAGCGAAAAAATTTACTTAACCTTTGACGAAGGCTACGAAAACGGCTACACCTCCGCCATTCTGGACACTCTGAAGGAAAAAGACGTCTCTGCCGTGTTCTTTGTCACCATGCCCTATGTAAAAGAAAATCCGGATCTGATCCGGCGGATGATCGATGAAGGGCATATCGTGGGCAACCACAGCACCCAGCATCTCTCCTTCCCGGACATGCCCCTTGCGGAGGCCCAGGAGGATGTGCTGGACCTCCACAACTATGTGAAAGAAAATTTCGACTACGATATGACGCTGTTCCGCTTTCCCATGGGGGAGTTCTGTGAACAGGACCTGGCGCTGCTGCAGGCCATGGGGTATCAGTCCGTGTTCTGGAGCTTTGCCTACCGGGACTGGATCGTTGATGAACAGCCCGACCACGAGACCGCTTTAAACAGCATTTTAAACAAGGCCCATCCCGGGGCCATTTACCTGCTCCATGCTGTCTCCAAAACCAACACGGAAATTTTGGGGGACGCCATCGACGCCCTGCGTCAAAAGGGATATGTGCTCTCTAAGTTTGTACTGTGACCAGGGCTTTATGGAAACGCCTTTTATTCTCTTCTTTTTGTCATAAATATTTTTTATTTTCCTGAAAAGCAGCGGGGCTTTCCCCTGTTTTTCAGGAGTTTTTTTATAAAATTGTGTAAAAGCCGTGCAAAGAATATAAACAGCTGATATAATAATTTTGGACAGGCCACCGGCCTGCGGCACGGCATGGCCGGGCCGGCGGCCCTCCGGGGCGGCCTCCGCCGTTTTCTATCTTAAAACATTTGGAATGGAGGGCACTTATGGAATTCGGATTTTTCGATATTCTCAATATGTGCGGCGGGCTTGCCCTGTTTTTGTACGGCATGTCCATGCTGGGCAGCGGTCTGGAAAAGCTTTCGGGCGGCCGCCTGGAAAAAACCCTGGAAAAACTGACCAGCAATATTTTCACCAGCGTTCTCCTGGGCGCCGCGGTCACCGCCGCGGTGCAGAGCTCCTCGGCCACTACCGTCATCGTGGTGGGCCTTGTCAACGCCGGCATTCTGAAATTCCGCGGAGCGGTTGGAGTCATCATGGGCGCCAACATCGGCACCACGGTAACCTCCCACATCCTGCGGCTCTCGGATATCAGCAGCGACAACTTCTGGATGCGGCTGCTCAAGCCTACCTCCCTGGCTCCCATGGTCATCATCGTGGGGATCATCCTGTTTATGACGGCCAGAAAATCCCGGCAGAAAGAATTTTCCCAGATCCTCATCGGCTTTGGCATTCTCTTCACCGGTATGTTCACAATGGAGGGCGCCGTAGCTCCGCTCAAGGACCTGCCCGCTTTTTCTGAGATGTTCGCCACCCTGCAGAACCCCATCCTGGGTGTGCTGGTAGGCGCCCTTGTCACCGCCGTTATCCAGTCCTCCTCCGCCTCGGTCGGTATTTTGCAGGCCCTCAGCTCCACCGGCGCCATCACCTTTTCCGCCGCGTTCCCCATCATCATGGGGCAGAATATCGGCACCTGCATCACCCCTATCCTGGCCAGCATCGGGGCCACCAAAAACGCCAAGCGCACCGCCATGGTACATCTGTACTTCAATATCATCGGCACTCTGGTCTTCCTTCTCGGTACCTACGCCATCCAGGGGGTCTGGGGCTTTTCCTTCTGGGATGACCCCATCACCCGCGGCGGTATCGCCAATTTCCATACCCTCTTCAACGTGGTGGTCACTTTACTGTTTATCCCCTTCCACCGTGTTCTGGAAAAGCTCGCCACCTGGACGGTAGGCCGTTCCGACCCGGATACCGCGGAGGATTCCTCCAGCATTCTGGATGAGCGTTTTCTGGTGTCCCCCGGCCTTGCCCTGGGGCAGGCCCATCAGGCAGTGGTATTTATGGCCAAAAACGCCGCCCTCAATTTCGGCGAATGTATGAAGCTGTTTGAAAAGTACGACCTGAAGGCTGTGGAACGCATCAAGGAGGTGGAAAACTCCATCGACAAAATGGAGGACCGCCTCAGCGCCTATCTGCTCCGCCTCACCGAGCGGGAGCTCACCGAGACGGAGAGCAAGGGCATTTCGGAGCTTCTGCACCTCACCGGAGAGTTTGAACGCATCGGCGATTACTCCATCAATATCCAGGAGTGCGCCGAACATCTTTATGAAACCAATACCCGTTTTTCTCCCGATGCCATGGGAGAGCTGGAGGTCATCGGGGAGGCCGTCTCCGAGATCGTCGGGATCGCCGTTTCCGCCGTGTCGGGGGATGACGCCGCAGCGGCCACCGACATCGAGCCCCTGGAGGAAAATATCGATCTGATCGAAGAGACTCTCAAAAACCGCCACATCGCCCGCCTGAAGGCCGGCGCCTGCACTGTGGACGCAGGCTTTCCCTTTGTGGAAGCTCTGGGCAACATGGAGCGGATCGCAGACCATTGCTCCAATATCGGGGTCTATATCATCGGCCACGAGGGCGACGCCCGGGGGATCGATCAGCACGCTTACACCCGCAAGATCCACAAGGGCGAGACCAAGGATTACAACGAAAAATTTGCCCATTACGAGAAAAAATATTTTGATAAAGTAAAATAACTCCGCGGCGGTGCATCCGGCCCGTCCCTTGCTGTAACAAAAGCGTCCCTGCCGGGGTTTTGAAAGTAGTTGGGTTCTTTTTGCTTTCGCGGGCTGCAAAAGGGCGGAGAGCACTTGCGAAAATTTTAAAAAGCCGCTACACTGTAAAAAAAGCCGGCAGGAGAGAGCGCCTGTCCCGACAAAGGAGGAAGTTTATTTTCTATGTCTATGTTTGATATTCCGTGGGTGAAGCCCCTCGTGTTTATTCTTGGCGGTATTTTGGGCGGCATGGTCTTAGGTTGGGTCGTGGGTAAGATCATCGCCCGCATCAAATACCCGGACCCCAATAAGACCCGCCTTTATTCCGGAAAGCAGCTGCTCGTCGTAATGGGCGTGGTGGTGGTCTCCATCGGACTCATCCTCTTCGCGGTGCTCTACCAGCCCAAGGCGGAGGATCCCTCCGACCCATCCCTTGACCCTGCCGCAGGTGGTGAAATGCTTCCCGGGGAAGGGGAAGTACTGCCCACAGACGGAGAGCTGACAGAAGGCGGGGAGCCCGCTGCCGATGCAGAGGGCTCCGAAGAAGAACTTGCTCCAGATGCCGAGGTTTCCGAGGAAGAGCCCGTTGCCGACACCCCCGTAGCTATGGGGCCGGTCGACGCGGGCGCGGTGGCTATTCTGCGGTAACGCCATGGTTTTTGGAATTTTATAAAAAGCGGCATTCGTTTTGTGCAAACGAATGCCGCTTTTTTTACATGAAAAACTTTACAGCAAATCCTTATCCCAAAGGCCCGGGGCCTCTCCCCTGTTCAGGGCCCAGCAGCCAGGCCACCGCCCGGGCAAGCCGACCCGGGATATCCCGGAAGTGACCGCCCGGCTCTTTTACCCAAACCACCCGGGCGGTCGCTTCCAAAATTTTCTTTGTGGCAAAGGTTTCCTCCTCCACCCGGCCCATCAGAGGGTCTTTCGTATTCCTTTCCCGGCCTCCAAGGCTCAGATATACCCTGCCCGGGGCTGGATGTTCCCGCAGATAATCCGTCCAGCCCGGGTACCACAGGGAACCGGAGCAGCTCCCGCATCCGGCAAACCCGCCCCGGCAGAAAAGGTACAGGGCCGCCAGGCCACCCAGGGAATACCCCACCGGAAAGACATCCTCCCCGCAGGGAAACTCCTCCCGGAGGCGGGGAAGCAGGCGCTCCCGGTAAAACTGCCCGGTCTCCTCCGCACCGCCCGGGAAGGACCTTCCCCCCGGCGTCAAAACAGGCCAGGGGGAATAATCTGCGTCCCAGTCCCTTGGGTCCGCCCCCGCCAGCACAAAAGCAGGCAGCGCCCCAGCCTCTGTCAGGGACAAAAGCCGCGCTGTCAGCTCCTCCGTCTCCCGGGAATATTCCCCGGCCAAAAGGAGGATGAGCGGAGCGCCCCGCTCCGCCGCCCCTATCCGCCGGCCCCAGCACCGCTTTCCATCCAGGTGAAAAAACATGTGCCTCCCCCCCGGCTTCAATATAGCAGCTTTTTTCCCCGTGTGCAACAAAAGGGCGGGGGAGAGCTCCTTCTCTCTCCCCCGCCCCTCTTTGCCGGCAGGAATCAGTCGTTAAAATAATTCTCCAGAATGCCCATGGGGGTATCATAATCCTCGGTCACCAGCAGAATGACATAATTGCCCTTGACGAGCACCTGTGCGTTTTGGGTGTTGACGTCATTGTTGTTGACCGGATACTGTGCAAACTCATTGATCTGGTCCTGCTTCCGGGTCTCCAGCGCTTCCTTGACTGCGTCGGCCCGGCCCTCCTTGGCTTTGACCACCACGAAATCAAACGCGTGGACATTGATCATGGACATCTCGCCGTAGAACTCCTCCACGTCGTCCATGTTCACATGGTACATCTCCGTCAGCATCTGCTCATCAATGGGGGAAAGGGAGAGGTCCGGAATGGCGTCCACCACCTCCCGGACAAAGTCCTCCGCCGTAGTGCCCTGGGCGGCACTGCTCTCGTCGGAGGGCCCGGAGGCTTCCGAGCTCTGGGAGGAGCTCGTCTCAGAGGAGCCGGCGCTCTCGCCGGAAGGGGCAGAGGAAGAGCTGCTTTCTTTTCCGGAGCAGGCTGTCAAAGCTGCCGTCAACAGCAGCGCCAGCAGAATAGCTGTAATTTTTTTCATCAAATCGGTCTCCTTTTTTCTTTGTGGATGTATTTCTGCCCGCCCTTAAAAGGACAGGTATTATAGTAGTACGCTTAAAAGATAAAATTATTGCAGGAAGAAAAATTTTTATTCTTTCCCGCTTTTTGAGGGACCGGATGTCCCATCATGCAAGGGTTTCTCCGCGCAGACCGGAAAGAATATTCTCAGACAGATCAGGTGAGCGCCTTCTGCTTCCAGCGGCCGGTGAAGTAATACACCCCGCTGATAGCGAGGCCCAGGATCCATCCCACCAGATAGCTGTAAAACATCTCATCCCTGCCGAACAGATCTGCAAACAGATAGGACAGCGGCACCCTGGCAAGCCACAGCGACACCAGGGAGGACACCATGGGAATAGCCATCTCTCCCGCGCCTCGCATAACGCCGTTTAATACAAACATCACCGCAAACACCGCGTAGGCGGGCATTACCCGGTTCAAATACGCCATGCCGGCCTGCACCACGCTGTCATCCGCCCCAAAGGCGCGGATCATGGCGGGGCCGGTGGGCAGCACCACCGCAGCCATAAGGATGCTGACAGCGACAGACAGCCAGATGGTGGCGCGGGTGCCGCGGCGGACGCGGTCCATCTTCCCGGCGCCGATATTCTGCCCCACGTAGGTGGTGGCGGCGGTGGCAAAGCTCTGGATGGGCATAAAGGAGATCATATCCACTTTATTTGCCACATTGAAGCCCGCGATAAAGTCCGACCCGTAGCTGTTCACCAGGGACTGCTGCACCATGGAGCCCACCGAAAACAGGGCCTGCTGCAGGCCAATGGGCACACCGAGACGCATGTTCTGCCGAAAGAGCTCTTTGTCAAAGCGCAGGCAGAAGGGGCTGATATGCAGCGTCGGGTGCTTGGCATTGATATAGTATACCCCAAACAGCCAGGAAAACGCCTGGGCGATGATGGTGGCCACGGCAACTCCGGCCACCCCCCAGTGGAACACCGCTACAAACAGCAGGTCCAAAACGATGTTGAGCCCGCAGGCGACGGCGAGAAAAATAAGCGGCGTACGGCTGTCCCCCAGCCCCTGGAGGATGCCGGCGTTGATATTATAGCCGATGGTGCCGATCATCCCCGCAAAAATGATGACCATATAGAGCCAGGAGTCGAAAAAGATCTCCTCCGGCACATTGAGCAGGTGCAGCAGCGGGCGGCTGCAGAAAATGCCGATGAGGGACAGCGGTACCGCCCCCACCATCATGGAGGTGTAGACCGTGTCCACCGTCTTTTTCATCCGCTCCTCGTCCCCGGCTCCAAAATACTGAGAGATCATGACGGTGGAGCCGGTGCCAAGCCCCATAAACAGCGACGCCAGCATAAAGATCACCGGCGAGCCGCTTCCCACCGCGGCCAAAGCGTTTTTGCCCACGTAGTTTCCCACCACTACGCTGTCCACCATGTTGTATACCTGCTGAAGCAGGTTGCCCAGAATGAGCGGCCAGGAGAAGGTGACGATCAGCCTCAGGGGGCTTCCCTCCGTCATATCCATCCGGCCGCCGGAGCGTTTTGTTTTCTCTTTCATACTGCCTCTCTTTCTTTTGCGGACAAAAGCCGCCGAAAAAACACCGCCCTCCATAAAAACGGAAGGCGGAACGGTATCGCGTCCCCCTTTTAGGGCTGCTCTTCGGCCCGCATGGGCTGAAGCTTTCTGCGGTATACCCGGATAAGCAGCGCCGCCGTCAGGCCAACGCCCGCAAGCTCCGCGATGGGGAACGCGTACCAGATGGCGTCAAGCCCCCAGAACCGCCCCAGCAGCCAGGCCGCCGGCAGGATCACCGCCAACTGGCGCAGAATGGAGACGAGCATGCTGTAGACCCCCTGGCCCACCGCCTGGAACAGGGTGGAGGTCATAATGCCGAAGCTTGCCCCCCAAAAACTGTAGCTGATGATCCGCAAAGCGGGGATCCCCACTTTCAGCATGGCCTCGGAGCTGTCAAAGATCATCATCAGCTGGCGCGGGAAGATGCCGAAAAGCAGCGCCCCCGCCCCCAGCAGGATAAAAGCAAACAGCAGCGCCAGCTTGTAGGTGCTGCACAGGCGTCTGTAATTGCGGGCACCATAGTTATAGCCCATAATGGGCATGACCCCCTGGTTGAGGCCGAACACCGGCATAAAGACAAAGGACTGCAGCTTAAAATAGATCCCCAGCACGGCCACCGCCGCGGAGGAATAGCCGATGAGAATGCCGTTGAGGGCGACGGTGAGCACCGACCCGATGGACTGCATGATAATGGCGGGGAAGCCCACCGCATAAATATCCCGCACTGTGCGCCAGCGGAAGCGGAACCTGCGCATGTCCACCTGAATCCCATGCTTAAAGCAGAACAGGAATACCAGGCCTAAGGCCATGGCGAGGATCTGTCCGATGACCGTGGCGATGGCGGCCCCCGCCACCCCGAGGGCAGGGCAGCCCAGCAGCCCGAAGATCATGATTGGGTCCAGGATGATGTTTGCCACCGCGCCCACGATCTGGACCACCATGGAAAAGATCATGTTCCCGGTGGCCTGCAGGGTCTTTTCCATGATCATCTGGATCAGCCCGCCGAAGGAAAACAGCAGCACGATATAGCTGTAATCGCACGCCATGGAGACGATCTCCGCGTCGTCGGTAAACGACGCAAAGAAGGGCTTTGTAAAGAAGAGCCCCATCAGGGCAAACAGCACCCACAGGGCGGCCCCCAGCACCAGCCCGTGCTCCGCCGCCTGGTTTGCCTCCTCCCGGCGCTTTTCCCCCAGCCGGCGGGAGATCAGGGAGTTCATCCCCACACCGGTGCCCACGCCCGCCGCCACCAAAAGCATTTGGACAGGGTACACCAGAGAGACCGCCGTCAGGGCGTTTTCCCCCAACCGCGCCACAAAAATACTGTCCACCACATTGTAAAGGGACTGGATCAGCATGGAGAGCATGGCCGGAAGGGACATGGAGAGGATCAGCCCAGGCACGGGAGCTGTCCCCATTTTGTTTTCGCGCACTTCGCTCATGAAATCCCTCCGGTTTGGTCTTTTTTCTCTGCTTCGGTAAAGCATAGAAAAAAGCATACTAGATTATAATATCACAGTTTTCACTTTTTTGCAATTATCATGTAGGCTTTTTCGATATTCCCCTGTAGGACTACAATACATATTGGACAAGAGGATAAAAAAAGATATGAAGGATATGGTCTCATGGGTTATAGTTGAGTTGTCACACCAAACCAGCCCGAAAGGAGACCATATCCCTCATGAGCAAGAGTATAACACAAGACA
>JALELV010000100.1 GCA_022768545.1 Oscillospiraceae bacterium | reverse complement strand
CCAGAACGACAATATCAATACGCTGGATGAAGACTCCGAGCTTCGCCTGTCGATCATGTCCTCCATCGCGCAGGACGAGCTTCGCAAGCTGTCCTCCCGTGTGAAGTTCGGGCATCAGCAGGCCATCAAGCAAAATGTGGTGCTGGGCAACAGTCGGATTTTTGGCTACCGAAAGGATCAAAGACGGCTAGTCATCGACGAGACCGAAGCCCCGATGGTAAGAGAGCTGTTTGAACTATACGCCACCGACCAATATTCCATGAAGCAGATCGAGACGCTGTTCTGGGAAAAGGGCTACCGGAATCTCAACGGAAACAAGATTGCCCACTCTACCATGGCCAATATGATTTCCAACCCCAAGTACAAGGGCTATTATGTGGGCAACAAGGTCAAGGTGGTGGATATGTTCACCAAGAAGCAGAAATTCCTCCCGCCGGAGGAATGGGTGATGTTCAAAGATGAGACCGGCGAGATCGTCCCGGCCATCGTGTCCGAGGATGTTTGGGACGGGGCCAACGAGATCCTCAAGCGCCGCAGCGAGGATGTGAAGAACCGGCAGGGCCTCTGCAATCACGCAAATCTCCTGACCGGAAAGCTCTGGTGTACCCATTGCGCTCAGCCCTACTACCGTCGGGAATCCAAGGACAAAAGCGGCAAGAAAAACAGCAAGTGGCTCTGCTCCGGCAAAATCAAGAACGGCGCTGACTTCTGCGGCTCCTTTGCCATTTACGAGGAAGAGATCAAGCCCGTGCTGTTCGAAGTGTTCCGGGACACCAAGGCCGATGCGGACGCCATGGTGGCGGAGTATGTGCGGATGTACAACGAGCTGACCATCAACGGCGCCCTGCCGCAAAAGATCGAGGAGCAGCAGAAAATCATAGACATGGCCAATCGGAAGAAAAACAAGCTCCTGCAGCTCGCCGCCGATGACAGCATCACAAACGCTGACTTTAAGTCCATGACCGCCGCCTGCAATGAGGAGATTCGGGCAGCAGAAGAAGAAGTCACAGAGCTGGAGCAATCCGCACTGGAAGGCGAGGAATTCCGCCGGAAGATCGATGAGATTAAGAAAGTTCTCGCAAACGCCCAGCGGGATGCGGCCAGCGGCGTGATCACGAAAGAGTTTGTTGACAAATATATTGACAAAATCTTTGTCACGCCCACGGATGAAAACACCCTTCTGCTGCAAATCAAGATTTTCACCGGAGAAACCACCGAAAAGTACCTTCGCAAGTTCGAGCATCGTGTGGGTATCATCACCGGTGAACTGGCCGAACAGCGGGAAAACCAAGTTGCTGCAAGGGGTTCAGAACTCTGCGTTTCTGCGGGTCACACGTTCAAGGTAGTGATCCTCTGCAATAAAAACCGCTTTGAAGCCCTGAAAAACGCCATGAACAGCATTGGAGTCACCGGTATCACTGTCACCCAGGTATTGGGCTGCGGAATGCAGAAAGGTGCCACGGAATACTGTCGGGGGGTCCCGCTGGAAATGAAACTGCTGCCCAAGATCAAGGTGGAGATCGTTATCTGCAGGATCCCCTGCCGCACAGTGGTTGAAACTGCGAAAAAGGCTCTCTGCACAGGGCATATCGGCGACGGAAAGATTTTTGTTTACGATGTGGAGAACGTGGTGAAGATCCGCACAGGGGAAGAAGGGTTTGATGCGCTTTGGGACGAGGGATAGGAGGTTCTGCTTTGCCCTCTTCGCCATTTGACCTGTCAACAAAAAGAGGCCCGATACCGCTGCTGCGCCGGTATGGGGCCTTTTGGTATAAAAAGGCCGGGGCCCGCCGGGCCCCGGCCAAAGGATTAAAAACCAAGGGGTTCGCCCACAAGGATCACTTTAATGCGCCCGCGGGCGGCATCCTGCTGCCGGGCGGTGACCAGATAGGACGCGCAGATGCGCTGCGGGCTCTGACAGCCCGCGGCGGGGTCGCACCCCCGGCCCTGGGAAATGCTGATACATTCCCCGGTGCGGCGGCAGTAAGTATCCAGATCAAAGCGGGCGGCGTTTGCCGGTGCGGCGGCCCGTTTGACCCGAAGCACCGCGGCAGAAAGATCCGGCACCAGCTTATTGACGCCGGCGATCACGAGTACCGAGGCAGGGCCGAAGCAGAGTGCGCCGATGCGGTTGCAGTGGCCATCCACATTGTAGAGCTCCCCGTTTTCCGTAACGGCGTTGCTGCTGGTGACAAACACATCGGCGGAGAGGGCCTCCCGCTCCAGGGCAAGCTTTTCTTCCGGAGTGCCGGCGGAGGTGCGGTCGATAAAATGGTATCGTCCGCTTCGCAGCAGGCCGGATACGCCGCACTGCGCCAGGGTGGCGCTGCCCCCGCAGGAGACGGATGCGCCTTCTGCGATCAGCGATGAGACCTTTTCGGGAACGTCCGCCGCCCGGGGAAGGAAGCATGCGTCCATATTGTTTTTGTGCAGGTTTTCCAGAGTTTTGTCAATATGCCTGTGCAGGATCTCTTCACAGCAGAGGTCCATCCGGCAAAACCTCCTTTTCAAGATGTGCGGTTATTTTTCCGTTACAACAACGGAGGCGTCCGGAGCATTTTCCTGAATGGAGCGGATGCCGCCCAGGCAGCTGGCTTTGGACTTATAGCCTTCGCCGACGGCAATGATCTCTCCGTTGCGGGCCTTCAGACGGAAACGGTACTCCCCGGCCTTATCGAGGTAGACCTCAAATTTGGGATGGGTGCAGGCGGCAAACCCCTCCACGGTCTGATCCTCCACAGCGGCGGCGGGGGCATTTTTCCGTACGCTTTCCACGCCGTTTTTGCAGCCGTCCAAAGCAGAGTAGCTTTCGCTTACGGCGATGATCTGGCCGTTCCCCGCTTTCAGATTAAAGCGGAAGGCTCCAGACGCGGTTTCGTGAATTTCAAATTTTCCCATTAGTAGCGCTCCTTTCTTTTTGATCCGCAGAGAAAACCCCGCGGATTGGTACAAAGCTAAGACCTCCGGGATCGGAGGAAACGAGGCAAAGGTGTACGATCTTACCCCAACAGGAACAAGGATGCTATATTCATATTTATTATACCACAATGGTATTTTGAAGGGCAATAAAGTTTGAAAAAACAGTATTTTTGAAAAGGGCGCATTTCAAAATGCAGCTTGCTTTGAAAAAGCGCTGCTGCGGCCGGCTTGCAGTTTCGGGTGTTCTGTACAGAAAAAAGCCATATAAAAGAATAAAAAAGGCAAAAAAGTAATTGAAACGAATAAATATTAAAAAGGTGAAGCAAATTGTTTCGGTAGTTTTTCTGAAAAAATTGTTTTGAATCCGTAAAAAAGTAGTCAAAGTATAGATAATCTGCACAATGAAAAGCGGTAAAAATTTGTTCATATTTTACAACATGTTTTTTCACAAAACCGTTGTATGCTATGGACACGGCTTTGAAAAGAGCCGGCTATCTCGATTGTTTATGCAAAACAGGAGGCTATTTATTATGAAAAGAATTTTGATCGCCCTTTTGGCTTGTGGTGTTATGGCTGCCATGACGGCCTGCACCGGTACGGACACCAGCGAATCTTCCAGCGTGGCTCCCTCCGAGTCCTCCAGCGTGGAATCCAGCGAGGCATCTGAGGAGTCTTCCGAGGTTTCTGAGGAGTCCAGCGAGGCTTCCGAGGAGTCTTCCGAGGCTTCTGAGGACTCCAGCGAGGCTTCCGAAGAGTCTTCCGAGGTTTCTGAGGAGTCCAGCGAGGCTTCCGAGGCTTCTTCTGAGGAGTCTTCCAGCACCGCCCAGTAAAAATTCATCTGATCTTCACGAGAACGTCACTTGGCATATGCAAAGTGGGCTTATCTTGAAAAGGCAATGATCGTTCTTAAAAAGGTTTCCTCAAAAGGCGGCCGCTCGGTGAGCGCGGCCGCCTTTTGTCTGCCATGAGATGACGGTAAAGAGCAGCCTGTTTCCCAAAAGCCGCTGTGGAGAAAAGGTATTCAAAGGGGGAAAAGCGTGCTATACTGTAAAGAAGATATGGTTTTGACCGAAAAGGGAGGAAAAAAGCATGTACAAAAAATTTGCGGCACTGTTGCTGGCGGTGGCGCTCTGCGCCGCCTGCGGCGTGACGGCTTGGGCCGAAATGCAGCAGGAGCCCTTTGAGGAGCAGGAACTCTGCCTTTTTAACCCCGGAGAGGAAACCGCCATCGGATGGCTGACCCTGGGAGAGTATACGGCCGATCAGCTGGAGGTCTCCGCCGAATGGGGAGAAAAATGTGCGCCCTATATCCGCTCGGTGCGGCTGGGCGCTGAGGCGGCGGGGGATATCCAGATCCTGATTTGCCTCAGGGATTACTGGGGGCTGGAGCCGGTGGAGATCACGGGGTATCTTCAGATTTTGGAAAAAGAGACCGGACGCAATGTGACCCCCGAGGTACGCCCCATCATCCCCAGCCAGCGCATTCGCCTTCGGGATGGTTTTTTGGGCTGGAACCGGGACCAGGGGCTTTACAGCCTGGGGAAAGAGTACCGATATGACGCCGTCACGCAGACCCTGGTCTACCCGGAATTCAGGGGCGAGGCTGTGAGCAAAAGCGGACAGAAAGTGGACGCCCCGGTGCTGGACCTGACGCAGTTCCCCGGGGAGATCAGCCGGCTGGAGATTTCTTTTGGAAAAAGCGGGGTCTCTTTTGCGGGCAGGATGATCCGCCAGGAACCGCTGAACCTGCTTTATTCCCAGGCGCCGGACAGCTTTGTGAGAGACCTTGACCCGGGTGCGGAGATGGAGTTTATCTCTTTTCCCGCAGAACCGGAATGGGATTTTACCGGGACGGTCTCCTGGAAGCTGCCGGACTCGGAGCGGCAGTGGCATGTTTACGCTGTGGAGGGGCAGGCCCTGACCGAGCTGGAGACAGCTTTCTCCGACGCGGGAGACTGCATCTGCTTTCAGGCCAGGAAGTTTGGCTCCTATGTGCTCTGCGACAGCGAATTGGAGAGCCGGCCCGCGGCGGTGGAAACACCGGCCCCGCAGCGCAACCCGGAGACGGGGCGCGCCGGAATGGCGCTGGTGTCGGCGCTGGGCGTGATAGAACTCCTTTAAAATAACAAATTGGTATTTTTATTGCATTAAAAAACTTGATTTGTGACTTCTGTGTGACCTCCGGGATCTATACTGAACACAGAAAGACAGAGACGGAGGGGGAACAGAAGATGGCCGGAATGAAAAGGTGGATGACAGCGGCTTTGGCGATACTGACGATCTTCTCCTTCGCGCTGCTTGCTCTGTGCGCGGTGCGCCTTGATGCCGGCAGCTCCTCCGGCCGTCAGACCCCTCAAGCGCCGGAGACAAGGCAGGTTTTCGGAAAGGAAGGTTCCCGCGGGGAACCCTTGAAAGCGGCGCTGCCGCCGTGGGAGGGGCCTTCACACGGCGCGGTAAAGGGTGCGGCGCGGGATGCGGGGCCTATGGTTTCCCCGGCGTAAACTGCAGCAATTCGAGGCCATGCGGTCCGCACAGCGGACGGCATGGCCTTGTCTTTTGCCCAGGGAGCCGCTCTCCCGGCCGGCTGCGGTACACGGCAAAACGCGGGGAACTGCCTGACAGTTTCCCGCGTTTTATAACATGCCGCAGCTGCGGCATGGAGAAAATTTTGTATTACAGCAGAAGATATGCTACGCCGAGCATCAGCTTGGGGTCGGCCCGATTGGTGAAAAGCAGGTATAAGACACCCAGCAGCAGCAGACGTTCCCAGTCGAGCTGGAGTGGGGAAAAAGAAGGTTTCATAGCGGCCTCTATTTTTTTTTAGGAAATTTCATTTCGGGCAGGTAGTTCTCCTCATCCTCCGCCCGGATAAACTGGTCCGGATGGTAGGAGGCGGGGTCTCGTGGGATCTGGTCAAAAAACCTTTGAAAGGCGGTATCCGGGGCAAAGGCGGCGGGGGCGGGCTCCGGCTGGCCGGAGGCCGCGGGATTCGGGGAAAAGGGGAAAGCACCCTGCTCCGGTTCGCCGCCGTTCGGGTGCTGAAAAGCGGGCGCCGGCGCCGGGAGAATTTGGGACGGCGGTGCTTCCGGCTGGGAGGTATCTTCCTGAGCCCCGGTTTCGAAACTCCGCGAGGCCTCCGAAGGCTGGAGAGCATCCGGGGAGGGGGAGGAGGGGCCGGAGGAGCCGTCCGGCTGAGGGAATGAAATATCGTCGGAAGGGGTTTTTGCAAAAGCAGGGCCAGGTGCTTCAGAGGGGGCAGCGCTGTTTTGAGAGGGGGCGGGCAGGCCGCCGAGCAGCCCGGAAAAGATGGAGACCAGATCCTTTTCCGGTGGCGCTTCCGGAGAAGGAGCGCTTTCCGGAGGAGGGGCTGTTTTTTCAGAGGTTGGAGGAGCTTCGGGAGATGGCCGGGGGGAAGGAGAAGAACCCCTCTGCTGCTGCCGGGCCATCTCGCTCAGACGCCGCATGGCGTCCTCCCGCATGCGGGCAAATTCCTCGTAAGTATATCCGTTTTTATTCCAGTTCATTTTTGTTCGCCTCCTAAAAATCCAAGTGACTGCACCAGGGGGAGAAGATCTAAAAGCTGGAGGATCTTGATGACGTCATCCACACGGGCAGCCCGGTCCGGGGAGAGATGGGGCTTCAGCGCCCGGAGCAGGCTGATGTTCTTATCATCAGTTCCCAGACCGGTGAGGAATTTCTGCAGCCCGATCACGGTATTTAGGTCGATCCCGGCATTTTTTTCCAATTCCCGCACAGAATCCGGCTTTTCCTCCCGGCCTGGAGAGGGGGCCGCGGGGGCTTCTCCGGAGCCGCCCAGCAGGGAAAGCAGACCGGACAGAGTATCTTCATCCGACAGCAGCCCCGAGATCAAGCCGGCAAGATCTGCCATGGATGATCAGCCCCCCAGCGTGTTCCGAAGGAGCTTCTGCACCTTTTCGGACCGCAGCAGCGCTTCCAGCATCTGCGGGTTGTTGAGGATTCCCATGATCTTATCGTTTACAACGGGCTGACGCCCATCCAGAAGGGTATCCAGCTTGCGGCGAAGCTCTTCCGGGGGCACGCCGGTTTTTTGGCTGACAAGATTCGCCAGCTCCTCGATCTTTTCCTCCGACACCAAAAATTCGCTCAAGATCATTCACCACCTATTCCAATTCATTCATCTTTATGATAGAGTAAATACAAGTATTCCATCCGGGGAGGCGGACGTGTTGCGGATCGTTGTGGTTTCCGACAGCCATCGGAACTTTTTTGCGCTTCAGAAGGTGCTGGAAAAGCACCCGGAAGCGGACATGGTCATCCATCTGGGGGATGGGGAGGCTGAGTTTGAGGATATTCAGCAGCTCTATCCCCATTTTCGGTATGCCTGGGTGAGCGGGAACTGCGATATCGCCTCTTCGAGCCCCTCCACGGTCCTTTTGAGGCTGGATGGAAAAAACATCTACTGTACCCACGGCCACACCTTGGGGGTGAAGAGCTCTCTGGAGACACTGAAAACGGCGGCCCGGGTAGCCCGGGCGTCGGTGGTATTGTACGGCCACACCCACATTCCCCACACCGAGTATGACGGCGGCCTTTATGTGATGAACCCCGGCAGCGTTTCCCTTTCCCGCGGGCGCGGCCCGACCTATGGTCTCCTGGACATTACCCCCGGGGGGATCATGCTCAGTACAGCGGAGGTGTAACTGTGGAACAGCTGGAAGGACTTTCCACCCGTGTTTTGGGGCGGAGCTTTTTGGAGCTTGAACGGGTGGATTCCACCAATACTTACCTGAAAACGGGAAATTTTCCGGACGGCTGCGCCGTCCTGGCCCTGGAGCAGTATTCCGGCCGCGGCCGCCGGGGCAGCGGTTGGAACACCGCCCCCGGGGAGGCGCTTGCCATGTCGGTGCTGTACCATTCTATGAAAGCGGAGGATATGACGTTACTTCCTTTGCTGTGCGGCCTGGCGGCGGCCCGGGCCATAGGGCCGAAGGCCTTGGTGAAGTGGCCCAATGACGTGGTGGCGGAGGGCAAAAAGCTGGTGGGCATCCTCTGCGAGAGCAGGATACAGGGCGGCCGGGTGGAGGCGGTGTGCGGCTTTGGGGTGAACCTGAGGCAGGACGCGGCCTTTTTTGAGCGGGCGGGGCTGCCCTATGCCGCCTCGGTAGAGACGGCGACCGGCGCCGTTTTTACCCCGCGGCAGATGGCGGCGGCGGTGCTCAACGAGCTGGAGCCGCTGACGGACCTTTACCGGGAGCGGGGTTTTTTTGCCCTGAAGGCGGACTACGAAGCCCGATGCATCACCCTGGGGCGCCAGGTGCGGGTGCTGATCGGTGAGACGGCTTTTGAGGGGGAGGCCCTCGGTGTGGACGGAGACGGCAGCCTCCTGTGCCGGATATCCGGGGAGGTAAAGCGCATCACGGCGGGCAGCGCCTCGGTGCGCGGCCTGTACGGGTATGTCTAATAAAGGACTTTGTCAGAAAAAAAGCCGCCGCAGCGGAAGCTGCGGCGGCTTTTGGCTATCATTGATACAGCGGTCAGGCCTTGGGAACGGGCTTCTTTTTAAACAGGAAGGAGAGCTTTGTCTCCGACACGATGACCGCGACGAAAATAAGGGCGAAACCGGCGATCAGGCGGGGAGAAAGGGGCTCGTCGTAAAACAGCACCGAGAACAGCACCCCGAAGACCGACTCCAAAGAGAGTAGGATGGCGGCGGAAGCCGGGGAGGTATACTTCTGCCCCACGTTCTGCAGCAGCAGGCAGACGGCGGTGGCAAAGACCGCCAGATACAGGATGCCGCCCAGGGAGTGAAGGGGGAACTCGGTGGGGAAGGTTTCAAAAATAAGGCCGGCGGCCCAGGAAAAGGCGGCCACGAAGCCAAACTGGGTGATAGTGAGCAGCACAGGGTCCTTATCCTGGCTGAAGCGGGCCACCGTGATCATGTGCATGGCGTAGAAAAAGCCGCCCACCAGGGTGAGCGCGTCGCCGTAGCCCATGGTGAAGTCTCCGTCCAGAGCCACCAGACCAATGCCGGTGATACAGAGCACCGCGGCGGCAAAGTGGAAGATATCGGGCCTTGCCTTATAAAAGATCCACATCAGAAAGGGGACCAGAACGCAGTAGACGGCGGTGAGGAAGGCGTTTTTACCGGGAGTGGTGCCGGTGAGGCCGATGGTCTGGGTGCAGTAGGCCAGAAAAAGGCACAGACCGATAACGCCCCCGTGCAGAAGATACTGCCGGTTGAAGGCCTTCAGCCGCTTAAAGAAAATAGCGCAGAGCAGCAGGGTGGCGGTGGTGAAGCGGATGCCCAGCAGGATGTTGGGGGGGAAGGCGTCCACCGAATCCTTCATGACGATGAAAGAGCTGCCCCAGATGAGGGCCGCGGAAAACAGGGCGAGCTTGGCCCAAAGGCTGATGTGTTTGGAGGTCTTCATGAAACAGATCCTTTCCAGGTGAAATAAAGAGCGGGGAATTTTTATGAAAATATCATACCGAAAAGTGAATTGTAAAAAGCACAAAACGATTTCCGCTTTTTTGGAAATCTTACAATTCGCTCAACTCACTCAGCAGGACCGCCAGGGAAAGCTCCAGATCAAAACGGCTGTGCTCAGCATCCATGCCGAGCACTTCTCTAATTTTGGAAAGGCGGTACCGAACGGTGTTTTCGTGCTGAAACAGGGCTTCGGCGGTGCGCTTGACACTGCAGTGGTTTTCCACGTAGCGCCGGGCGGTGATAAGCAGGTCTGTCCGGTATTTTTTGTCGTATTCCTCAATGGGCGCCAAAAGGTCTGAACAGTAGCGGCGGGCCCAGGGGCTTTCCGAGGCGGGCAGCAGCAGACGGTAGACGCCGGACTCGCCAAAAAAGCAAACGCTTTTTTGGGAGAGCTCCCCCAGCCGGAAGGCCCACAGAGCTTCCCGAAGCGCCTGATCCAGGCCGCGGACCCCGGCGCGGCTGGCCCCCGCAGAGCGGGGAGAGAGGCCGGCGGCACGGCAGAGATCCGCCAGAACGTCGGCGGGTTCCCCCATGGGAGGTTCCGGGGAAGAGAATACGGCGAGCAGGCCGTCCCGGTAGACAAAAACCCGGCAGCGGGAGGGGAGCAGATGGCTGGAATTCAGCCGTTCCGCCGTGCGGAGCAGAAAAAGGAAATCATCGGAACAGCGAAGATAGGCACAGAAAAAGTATTCGGAGAACAGGGGGCTGAGCTCTCTGGTGAGGTCCTGCACCAGCCCGCGGGAGGCAGAAGGGGAGAGAAGCATGTCAAGTTTGGCGGCATCCCGCTGCTGCGCCGCGGAAAAACGGCAGGAATCGGTGATGAGAGTGACGATGTCCTCAAACATGACGCGGTGGTCAAACAGAAAGATGGGAAAGCTGTGACGGCGGGCAAAGGCCAAAAGCTCCGGGGAGAGGGACTTGAAGTACACGTTTTTGATGCCCAGAGCGGTGACGCCTTCCCGAATGAGCTCCCGGACGGAGGCGAAAAGAAGGTCTTCCCGGCCCTTGGCAAAGAGAAAGCTGCTGATGACAAGGTCGCCGGGGTGGAACTGGTCCCTCATGTTCTCGGCATATTCGTAGTCTAAAATGCCCACACCGGAGACAGGGTTTCCCAGCCCGGCCGTTTGGGTGAGCAGCTGAATGCTTTCCAGCTGGGGGAGGGAGACTAGTTCCCGGAAGGTGATGGACATGGTGGATGCTCCTTTCCCCGCGGCGCGGCTATTCTTCCAGGCAGAGGGCGCGGCTCAGCTCGTGGAGGGCGCTGTTTTTGCAGATCACCAGGATCTTGTCCCGGCTGAGGATCTGGGTGTTTCCGCGGGGGATGAGGAACTCGCTTCCACGGGTGATGGAAACGATGATGGACTCCTCCGGAAGGCGCAGCTCGCTCAGCCGGGCCCCGTGGAGCTTATAGTCCGGGGGAAGCTGGAGCTCGCTCAGGGAGGAGGTCCCCTGGCTCAGGGGCATCAGCTGCCGGATAGCGGCGGAATCCACCTCGCGCTCCAGCAGGCGGGCGATGCTCTCGGTGCTGTTGATGGGGATATCCACTCCAAGATTCTTCATGATGGAGAGGTTTTTGGGGTTGTTTACCTTGGCTACGGTGCGGGAAACATGGAAGAGGGTCTTGGCCAGCTGGCAGGCCACCATGTTGTTTTCGTCCTGGCCGGTGACGCTGATCAGGGCGTCGCACCGGCCGGCCCCCGCGCTTTCCAAAATTTCGATGAGGGTGCCGTCGCCGCAGATGACGGGAATGTCCAGCTCGTTGGCAGTGCGGGTGCACAGCTCCTTTTGTATCTCGATGAGGGTGGGGCGGTGGCCGTGTTCCAGAAGGGTCTTGGTGAGGTAGTACCCTACCTTTCCGCCGCCCACTACAATAATTTTCATAAAAAGCTCCTTTCTCCGCCCGGCTGGGCGGCGGGAACAAACAAGTCAGTCCGCGCTGCGGGCAAGCAGCAGTTTGTCGGAGGAGGTGAGCAGGGTCTCACAGGTATGGGCAAGCTCCGCCTGTCCGTCGGGATGAAGCACGCCGAATACCATGGAACCGTCCTCCGTTTTTATCTGGCGGGGGAGCCTGCCCACCCAGGCCCTGCCCACCGGGCTAAGCCGGAAGGAAAAGGTGGTGTTGCCAAAGACAACATGTTTGGCAAGGGCTGCTCCGTCCAGGGCGGCACAAACCGCGTCCACCGTCAGGTTGGTGGGACAGACCGTCTCGAGGCTGAAGTGGGCAAAAATATCCCGCCGGCGGGAATCATAGATCCTGGCCAGGACGGTATTTACGTGAAAGACCTCCCGGGCCAGCTCACAGACCATGATGTTGACGTTGTCATTTTCGGTGACGGCGATCACCGCGTCGCAGCCCTCGATGCCCGCGCGCCGCAGTACGTCCTGGTCGATGGGGACGCCGGAGAGGGTATAGCCGGTAAAGGAAGGGTCCAGAAGCTCAAACTTTTTTTCGTCCCGGTCGATGATGGAGACGTCGTGGCCCATGCCGCCCAGCACCGATGCCAAGGTGGAACCCACCTTGCCGCAGCCGACGATCAGTATGTTCATAACATCGCTCCTCTTGGGGCCCCGCAGGGAAGCCGCCGCTTTTGCGGCAAGCGGCACGCCGGAATAAAAGAGCAGGCCGCCTGAAAAAACGGCCGGAATCTTTTCTTATTATAGCTCCATTTTGGAAAAATCACAAATACAATTGTACCCCCAAAAAGAGAAAGACAGCCCGGCGCGAAAGCACACGCCGGGCTGTCTTTCAGAAACGGGAAAGCAGCACAAAAGGTTTTACCGGTCCTTGTTCTGCATATACTGGTCCATGGCGCGGGCGGCGGCTTTGCCGGCTCCCATGGCCAGGATGACGGTAGCGGCGCCGGTGACGGCGTCTCCGCCGGCGTAAACGCCCTCGCGGGAGGTAAGGCCGGTCTCCTCATCGGCGATGATGCCGCCCCAGCGCTGGGTGGCCAGCCCTTCGGTGGTGGATTTGATCAGCGGATTGGGGGAGGTGCCGATGGACATGATGACGCAGTCCACGTCCAGCACAAACTCGCTGCCTTCTTTGACGACAGGGCGGCGGCGGCCGGATTCATCGGGTTCTCCCAGCGTCATTTCCACACATTCCATACCGCCCACAAAGCCATTTTCACCGGGGAGGATCTCCACGGGATTGGTGAGCAGACGGAAACGGATGCCCTCCTCCTTGGCGTGCTCCACCTCTTCCTTCCGGGCGGGGAGTTCCGCCTCGGAGCGGCGGTAGACGATGGTGACCTCCTCGGCCCCCAGACGCTTGGCGGAGCGGGCCGCATCCATGGCCACGTTTCCGCCGCCCACTACGGCAACTTTCCGGGCATTCTGGATGGGGGTGGCGCTGCCCTCCTGATAGGCTTTCATCAGGTTGACCCGGGTGAGGAACTCGTTGGCGGAGTAGACGCCTTTGAGGTTTTCGCCGGGGATGTTCATAAAACGGGGAAGGCCCGCGCCAGAGCCGATAAAGACAGACTCGTAGCCCATGTCGAAGAGCTCATCGATGGAGAGCACCTTTCCGATGACCATGTTAGTCTCCACCTTGACGCCAAGGGCCTTCAGAGTGTCCACGTCCTTCTGGACGATGGCCTTGGGAAGACGGAACTCCGGGATGCCGTACACTAAAACGCCGCCGGCCAGATGCAGGGCCTCGAACACTGTGACCTCGTAGCCTTTTTTGGCCAGGTCTCCGGCGCAGGTGAGGCCGGAGGGACCGGAGCCGATGACCGCGGCCTTGTGGCCATTGGGGGTGGGGCGCCTGACGGAGGCGGGGTCGCTGTGTTCATTGTGCCAGTCGGCCACAAAGCGCTCCAGACGGCCGATACCGACGGGCTCCCCCTTGATGCCGCGGACGCATTTTTGCTCGCACTGGCTCTCCTGGGGGCAGACGCGGCCGCAGACGGCGGGCAGGGAGGAGGCCTCGCTGATGATCTGATAGGCCTCTTCAAACTCTCCGGCGGCTACCTTCTGAATAAAGGCGGGGATGTGGATCTGAACCGGGCAGCCTGCTACACAGGGCATGTTTTTGCAGTTTAAGCACCGGGCTGCCTCATCCAGGGCCTGCGCCTCGGTATACCCGAGGGCGACCTCTAAAAAATTGTGGCTGCGGACGTCAGGGGCCTGGGTGGGCATTTCGTTTTTCCTGGGGGATAAATTGGCCATGGCTCAGCGCACCTCCTTTTTGAAAAGATTGCAGGTTTCCTCGCGGCGAGCCTGCTCGAAGGGGCGGTACATGGAGGCGCGCTCCATAGCCTCGTCAAAATCCACCTCGTGGCCGTCGAAATCCGGCCCGTCTACACAGGCGAACTTGGTCTTGCCGCCCACGGTAAGGCGGCAGCCGCCGCACATGCCGGTGCCGTCGATCATGATGGGGTTCATGGAGACAACGGTTTTGATGCCGTATTCCCTGGTGAGAGCGGCCACAAATTTCATCATGACAAGGGGACCGATGGCGATGACCTCGTCATATTGCTCGCCGCTTTCGATGAGCTCCTTCAGGGCGTTTGTGACAAGGCCGCGGGTGCCGTGGCTGCCGTCGTCGGTCATCATACAGAGCTTGTCGCTGACAGCGGCAAATTCATCCTCCAAAATGACCAGGTCATGGCTGCGGAAGCCCACGACAGAGTGGACCACAGCGCCCTGGCGGTGCAGCTTTTTGGCAATGGGGTAAGCGATGGCACAGCCTACTCCGCCGCCCACCACGGCGACTTTCCGGAGCCCCTCCGTGTGAGAGGGGACCCCCAGAGGGCCTACAAAATCGTGAAGGGAATCGCCCTCCTCCAGGTGGTTTAACGCCTCGGTGGTAGCGCCTACAATTTGAAAAATAATGGTGACGGTGCCCTTTTCCCGGTCAAAATCCGCCACGGTGAGGGGGATACGCTCGCCGGCGGCATCCACGCGCAGGATGATAAACTGCCCGGGTTCGGCCTTCTTGGCCACCAGAGGGGCGTCGATCTCCATGAGGGTGACGGTGGGGTTCAGCACCTTCTTTTTGACGATTTGATACATAAAGGATCCCTCGCTTTTGGTAGGTAATATAGTGACAGCGAAACGGACAGGGGCGGGGCAAAACCTCCGCGCCCTGCCCGCTTGCTGTTACAGCAGACGGTTCAGTCTACTATTGTACCTGTTCTTTTTGCGCTTTGCAATGCAATGGGTTAAAAATCCACATCTAAATCGTAGTAGCAGGCGTTCAGGAGCTTTTCCATCTCCTCCTGGGTGGGGATGCGGGGGTTGGAACCGGTGCAGGCGTCGCTGATGGCCAGCGCCGCGACGTCGTGGAGCTTTGCTTTAAACTCATCTTCGGGAACCATGCCGTTTTCGTACTCCCGGATGCAGGTGGGGATGTTCAGCTTGGCATTGTACTCGCGGATCTTGGCGCACAGGCCGTTCACCAGCTCCTCGGTGGTGCCGGTGAGGCCCACTGCCCTGGCGATGGCGGCATAGCGCCGGGCTGCCTCGGCGTTTTTGGCGTTGTATTTGATGACCTTGGGCAGGTACATGGCGTTGGCGCAGCCGTGAACGATATGGCCGTTTTTGTAGGCGGCGCCGGTCTTATGAGCCATGGAGTGGACGATGCCCAGCAGCGCGTTGGAGAAAGCCATACCGGCCAGGCACTGGGCGTAATGCATCTCTTCCCGGGCCTTGCTGTCGCCCTGATAGGAGTCGGGCAGATAATCGAAGATCATCTGGATCGCCTGGATGGCCAGGGGATCGGTAAAGGGGGAATGGAGAGTGGAGACATAGGCCTCGATGGCGTGGGTCAGGGCATCCATCCCGGTATAGGCGGTGAGCTTGGCGGGCATGGTCTCAGCAAGGTCCGGGTCGACGATGGCGACATCGGGGGTGATATTGAAATCGGCCAGGGGATATTTGATGCCCTTCTGGTAATCGGTGATGACGGAGAAGGCGGTCACCTCGGTGGCAGTGCCGGAGGTGGAGGGGATGGCAAGGAACTTGGCGCGGGTGCGCAGGGTGGGAAATTTGAAGGGGGTGATCAGGTCTTCAAATTTCGTCTCCGGATATTCATAGAACGCCCACATGGCTTTGGCGGCGTCGATGGGGGAACCGCCGCCGATGGCGACGATCCAGTCGGGTTCAAACTCCCGCATGGCTGCGGCGCCCTTCATCACGGTTTCCACAGAGGGGTCCGGCTCAACGCCTTCGAACAGGCGGGTCTCGATGCCGGCGGCATGGAGATTGTCCTCTACTTTCTGCAGGAAACCAAAGCGCTTCATGGAGCCGCCTCCGGTGACGACGATGGCTTTTTTGCCCTTCAGGTTTTTAAGCTCTTCCAAAGTGTGCTTTCCATAATAAATATCTCTCGGTAAGGTAAAACGCATAATAATAGTCCTCCCTTTTTGCCGCCGGCCCTTTTGACCGGTCTGCGTTTCTTAATTTTCGTTATTATTTTAACAAAAATTTCGGGAAAGTGGTAATGCTTTTTTTACATGTCCGGTATATAATAAGGCATATGGAAAATTGCAAAGGAGAGGGCGGACAGGCAGATGAACCTGCAGCAGCTGAGATATGCGGTGGAGATCGAGCGGACGGGTTCGATCACCAAGGCGGCGCAAAACCTTTATATGGGGCAGCCGAACCTGAGCAAGGCGGTGCGGGATCTGGAAGGGGAGACCGGCATCACCATATTCCGCCGCACCCGCAAGGGGGTGGAGCCCACCGAGCCGGGACGGGAATTTCTCTCCTATGCGAGGACCATCCTCTCCCAGATGGACGAGCTGGAATCACTTTACAGGCCCCACGACGAGAATGTAAGAAAGCTTTCGGTGTCGGTTCCAAGGGCTACCTATATTGCCGCTGCCTTTGCCCGGTGCCTGAGCGGCCTTGGGCAGGAACTTCCCCTCTCGGTGCATTTTAAAGAGACCTCCAGTATGGGGGCGCTGTCCGACATTTCCTCCGACGAGGCGGGGCTGGCGATCATCCGGGTACAGGACACCCACGAGCGGTATTATCAGAACCTCATCCGGGAGGCGGGGCTGGCCCAGGAGCTGCTGTGGGAATTTCACATGGTGCTGCTTATGAGCAAAAACCATCCCCTGGCCCGGATCGGCAGGGAGATCCCCTATCACAGGCTGGACGGCGGGACGGAGATCATCCTGGGGGACCCCCAGGGCCCCTCCCTCACTATGAGTCAGATCAGCCGGAACGCCAGAATGCAGAAGGAAAAGCGGATGATCTATGTTTACGAACGGGGGAGCCAGTACGATTTTCTGCGCCGGGTGGCGGGCACCTATATGTGGGTATCCCCCATCCCCCGGGAGGCACTGGAGGAAAACGGCATGGTGCTGCGCAGCTGCCCCTCCTCCGACCGCGTTTACCGGGATATCATTGTTTACCGGAAAGGGCGGGAGCTTTCCGCCGAGGAGCAGGGTTTTGTGGAGGCCGCGCGGGAGATGGCGGCGGAGATGGAACGGCAGGCCGGGGAGATATGACCGGCTGGAAACGATTTTGGGAAAGCCGCGGGGCCGGGAGCTCCGCGGCTTTTGGCATGCCGGCCCGTATTCTGTCGCAAGAGAAGGGGCGGACTAAAGCTGCAAAATTTGTTGACAGATACCCGGAGGGGGTATATAATCATGCCGGAAAGGTGGGAACCCTATGAACGAAAGGAAAAGCGAAGCGGGGCTGCCTGAGTGCAGTTGCTGTCAAAAGACCAAAGTGCGCGGCGGCCGGGAATATCGGGACCTGATGAACCGTCTCAGCCGCATCGAGGGGCAGGTGCGGGGCATACGGGGTATGGTGGAAAAAGACACCTACTGTACAGATATCCTGGTGCAGGTGGCGGCGGTGGGAGCGGCGCTCAACAGCTTTAACAAGGTGCTGCTGGCCAACCATATCCGCACCTGCGTGGCGGAGGATATCCGCGCGGGAAAGGACGAGACGATAGACGAGCTGGTGGCCGCCCTGCAGAAGCTGATGAAGTGAAAGGGGAGATGCCTTTATGAAACAATACCGTGTGACCGGTATGAGCTGCGCTGCCTGCAGCGCACGGGTGGAAAAGGCGGTGGGCGCGGTGCCGGGGGTGACCTCCTGTGCGGTGAGCTTGCTGACAAACTCCATGGGGGTGGAGGGTACAGCATCTCCGGAGGAGATCGTGGCCGCGGTGGAAAAGGCCGGGTACGGGGCAAGCCCCGCGGACGGCGCGGCATCCGCCTCCCCGGAGCCGGACGCCCTGCAGGACAGGGAGACCCCGGCTTTAAAGCGCAGGCTGCTGCTCTCCCTCGGGTTTCTGGCGGCGCTGATGTATGTCTCCATGGGGCATATGATGTGGGGATGGCCCCTGCCCGCCGCCTGGGCGGATAACCATGTGGCCATGGGGCTGCTGCAGCTGCTGCTTGCCGGGGCGGTGATGGTGATTAACCAGAAGTTTTTTGTCAGCGGCTTTCAAAGCCTTCTGCACGGGGCCCCCAATATGGATACCCTGGTGGCACTGGGCGCCGGGGCCTCCTTTGGGTGGAGCGTCTACGCCCTGTTTGCCATGACGGAGGCGCAGCTGAGGGGCGACATGGCGGGGGTAATGGAGTACATGCACGAATTCTATTTTGAATCCGCTGCAATGATCCTCACCCTTATCACCGTGGGCAAAATGCTGGAGGCAAAGAGCAAGGGGAAAACCACTGACGCCTTAAAAAGCCTGCTGCGCATGGCCCCCAGGACGGCTACTCTGATCAGGGATGGCCGAGAGGTCCAGGTTCCGGTGGAGCGGGTGCAGGCGGGGGACATCTTTGCAGTGCGACCCGGTGAGAGCATCCCTGTGGACGGGGTGGTGCTGGAGGGAAGCAGCGCCGTGGATGAATCCGCCCTGACCGGGGAGAGCGTTCCTGTGGACAAGGCGGAAAGTGACCGCGTGTCCGCCGCCACGGTAAACCAGTCCGGCTTTCTGCGCTGCCGGGCCGTGCGGGTGGGGCAGGACACCACTCTCTCCCAGATTATCCGGATGGTGAGCGACGCCGCCGCCACCAAGGCCCCCATCGCCAAGGCTGCGGACCGGGTCTCCGGGGTGTTTGTACCGGTGGTGATCGCCCTGGCCGCCGTTACGGCAGCGGTGTGGCTGATTGCCGGAGAGGGGGCGGGCTTTGCCCTGGCCCGGGGGATCTCGGTGCTGGTCATCAGCTGCCCCTGCGCCCTGGGCCTTGCCACCCCCGTGGCCATCATGGTGGGCAGCGGTGTGGGTGCGAAAAACGGGATCTTATTTAAAACCGCGGCGGCCCTGGAGAGCGCTGGCCGGGTGGAGATCGCAGCCCTGGATAAAACAGGGACCATCACCGCTGGAGAGCCGGTGGTGACCGACCTTATCCCCGTCCGGGGCTTGTCGGAGGAGGGGCTGCTCTCCCTGGCTGCGGCTCTGGAGGCAAAGAGCGAGCATCCTCTGGCGCGGGCCGTGAGTGCCCGGGCAAAGGAACTGGAGCTTCGGCCGAAGGAGACGGAGAATTTTGCCGCCGTGCCCGGCAACGGCCTGACCGCCGTTTTGGACGGGATTCCCATCGCCGGGGGAAATTTGAACTTTATCCGCGGCCGGGCGGAGCTGCCCCATGAGCTGGTACAGGCGGCGCAGCGCCTTTCCGACCAGGGAAAAACGCCGCTGTTTTTCAGCAAGGGCGGGCAGGCGGCGGGCCTCATCGCCGTGGCGGATGTGCCGAAGGAGGACAGTGCCCGGGCAGTGGAAGAGCTTCGGAACATGGGGATCCGCGTGGTGATGCTGACCGGGGACAACGAGCGGACCGCCCGGGCCGTAGGAGCCCAGTCCGGTGTGGACGAGGTGATCGCCGGGGTGCTGCCCGACGGAAAGGAAGCGGTGATCCGGCGTCTGCAGGAGCAGGGGCGGGTGGCCATGGTGGGGGATGGGATCAACGACGCCCCGGCCCTGACCCGGGCCGACGTGGGTATCGCCATCGGGGCAGGTACAGACGTGGCGATAGACGCGGCGGATGTGGTGCTGATGAACAGCAGGCTGGGGGACGTGCCTGCCGCCATCCGTCTGAGCCGCGCCGTGCTGCGCAACATCCACGAAAACCTGTTTTGGGCGTTTTTTTATAATGTTGTGGGTATTCCGCTGGCGGCCGGAGTGTGGATCCCGGTTTTTGGCTGGAAGCTGAACCCCATGTTCGGGGCGGCGGCCATGAGCCTTTCCAGCTTCTGCGTGGTGGCCAATGCCCTGCGTCTCAATTGGGCCCGCATCCATGATCCCGGACGGGACAGAAAGTATATTTCCGGGAGGACGAAACATAAAAAGGGGACGGAGCCGATGCTGCCGGCCATAATCCCGCAGAAACAGGAGGAAACCGATATGAAAAAGACCCTGAAAATTGAAGGAATGATGTGCGGCCACTGCGAGGCCCGGGTAAAGAAGGCGCTGGAAGCCCTGCCGCAGGTGGAACGCGCGGAGGTGAGCCACGAGGCGGGGACCGCCGTGGTCACGCTGAGCGCGGCACTGGAGGACAGCGCGCTCAGAAAAGCGGTGGAAGACCAGGATTACACCGTTACCGCCGTGGAATAAAGGCAATTTTTAAAACAGCCCGAGGAAAGCGCCGCTTTCCCCGGGCTGTTTTATACGCGGCCCCGGGGCCGTGGGTTTCTGTGATGAAGAGCGTGGATAAGGTGTTTTTATGCCACCGCCGCGGAGGGCCTTCGCCGTCCTGCAGAAAACCTGTTTTAACGGATGCCGGATGGACCTTTGCACACCTCCGCGCGCCAGGCAGTCGGAACGGCCGCGGAACCGCCCGGATCCGGCATAAAAAAGCGCATCCCTCCGCAAAGCGGAGGGATGCGCGCAAAAAACAGAACAGATGCCGCTTTTACTTTAAGAATCCGCGGACGATCTCCTTTTCCGCGTCCTCCTGGGAAAGGCCGAGGGTCATCAGCTTGGTGATCTGCTCCCCCGCGATCTTCCCGATGGCGGCCTCGTGGATGAGAGAGGCGCTGACGTGGTTGGCGGTGATCTCCGGTACGGCCTTGACGCAGGCGCTGTCCATGATGATGGCGTCACACTCCGAATGGCCAGCGCAGGCGTTGTTGCCGTTGATGCGGGAGTAAAAGGCCTGGAAGGAGTTACCCTTTGCCACCGAACGGGACACCACGTCGGCACTGCAGTTTTCGCCGTTTAACTCCACCTCAAACTCCGTAGTGGCCTGCTGGGTACCGCTGGTCATCAGCTTTTCCCTGATGATCAGCTGGGCGCCGTCCTTCAGATCCGCTTTGGTGGTGCGCTTGGTGGAATCCACCCCTTCGATCTGCACCGTCTCCATCTCCAGGCAGGAGCCCTCGTCCAGATGCACCACCGTTACCGGGTTGAGCACGCGCTCCCCAGTGCCGCTGCCCTCGCCGTAATGCTTTTCCACGTAGCGCACCCTGGCATCCTTTCCCACGTAAAAAGTGTGGATGCCGTCGTGCTGGGAGAGATGGGTGCCGTCGTTGTGGATTCCGCAGCCGGCGATGATATCCACATCGGCCCCCTCGCCGATATAAAAATCATTGTAGACCATGTCGGACAGGCCGCTCTCGTCCACCACCACCGGGATGTGGACAAACTCGCCCCTGGTGCCGGGCTGGACGTAGATTTCGATGCCGCGCCCGTAGGGCTTGGGGCGTATTTCAATATTCTCCGTGCTCTGGCGGCCCGCGCTCTCCCCGTCCACGCGGATGTTGTAGGCGCCGGTGGGGATGCCGGGGAGATCGGCGATGGTTTTGAGCATCTTCTGCACGATGGAGGGCTTCTTTACGGAAAACTCATTGGAAGGTTTGAGGCTCATTCTCTGTTCCCCCTTGCTTTGTAAAACTTACAGGCGGCGGAGCCGGAGAGCAGGTCCGGCAGGATCTTTTCCCGGGGGCCGGAAGCGGCGATCTCCCCGCCGGAGATGACGACGATCTGGTCGGCGATTTCCAGGATGCGCTCCTGGTGAGAGATGATCATGACAGTGCCGTGTTTTTCATCCCGGATGCGCTCAAAGACTTGGATTAGATTGTTGAAGCTCCACAGGTCGATGCCGGCTTCCGGCTCATCAAACAGGGAAAGCTCCACGCCGCGGGCCCGCAGCATGGCGATCTCGATGCGCTTGAGCTCTCCGCCGGAAAGGCTTGCGTTGATCTCCCGGTCGATGTAATCGGAGGCGCACAGCCCCACTTCGGAGAGAAAGGAGCAGATCTCCCCCTTTCGCATTTCCCGTCCGGAGGCGAGATTCAGAAGATCCTTTACCGAAAGGCCCTTAAAGCGGACCGGCTGCTGAAAGGCAAAACCGATGCCGAGGCGGGCGCGCTCGTGAACATCCAGGCCGGTGATATCCTGCCCCTTAAACAGGATACGTCCCCGGGTGGGCTTTTCGATGCCCATGACAATTTTGGCCAGGGTGGATTTTCCCCCGCCGTTGGGGCCGGTGATGACGACAAAGCTGTTGTCCTCCACCGTCAGGTCTATTTTTTTAAGGATCTCCTTTGTGCTGCCCTCCGTTTCATCTGCAACGGAAAACGCAATATCTCTCAGCTCTAACATTTTTGTTCCTTTCCTTTCCCATCTTCCGCCGGCAGGTAAGCGCCTTCCAGGGCGGTGCACCGGCAGGGAAACGCGTACAGCGGCAGGCACAGCTGCATCATTTCCATAAATTTTATCAACACCTGTTTTTCCTCCGCTGTCAGGGAGCACAGGTAGGCACAGAGGGCCTCGGAAGCTTTCCGGTTGCAGTCGGCGCAGTGACGCAGGGTCTCCAGACCGGCCGCGGTCAGGCGAAAATACTTCTCTTTTTTATTTTGGGGGCTTTGGTATTTTTCAATCAGCCCTTTTTCCAAAAGCTTGAGGCCGGTTTGGGTCACGGCGCTTTTGGTGATGCCGGCCTTGAGGGAGAGCGTGCTGACATTGGAATCCGGATAACTTTGGATTTGCTCCAAGAGCTCCAGTTCCGCGCGGTACAGCAGCTGCCCGCCGCATTTCAGAGGGGTTTTCTGCTCCGCCGCAATGCGATCGAGCAGTTCGAAAAACTGGCGGGAGATCTCACACTGCATGATTATTCCTCCTGTCTTGCCCTCCTATTATAAAACCGAATGGACAGTGCGTCAATTATTATTTAGCAGCTTAACAAATTATTTTTAAGAGGTTGGCAAAGGCTCGCCGGGGCCCCCGCCGTTTTCGCGGCGGATGGCATTGGTACTCCGGACTTTTTATGATAGGAAGAAAGGCACTACCCAATAAGCAGCACAGGGACGTTCCAGTGTGCAAAAAAGCTATATGATTTCCCCATTGAGGGTTCCGAAGGAGGTATGCCCCGCAAAAGTGGAGGCCGACCAATGGCCTTAAAGGCTGTAAGGTTGGCCACAGGAGACAAAGCGGAGAAAAACAGGCGGATGGCTGTTTGCGTAAAAAATGTCGGGGCAAAGCCGCTGCTTTGCCCCGACATGGTACGCCTGATAGGAATCGAACCTACGCACCCGGCTCCGGAGGCCGGTGCTCTATCCACTGAGCTACAGGCGCATACTCTAAGATGCGACCATTATTATAGCATAGTCTTTCTAAAAAGAAAAGAGGTATTTTTCAAAAATTCCTCTGCCGAAAAAGCAGGAAAGAAGAAGGAAAAAAGGAAGAGGGGGAGAAAAAAGTGCAAAAAGGTGCAAAAAGGGCTTGACAGGTGGAGGTGAGATATGATAATATAACGAAGCTGTCCCGCGGGGCGGAGGGAACTGAAAAGAGAGCGAAGAGCTTCTGAAAAAAGTTCTTGACAAACCGATAAAGGGATGGTAAA
>JALELV010000057.1 GCA_022768545.1 Oscillospiraceae bacterium | reverse complement strand
TGGCTCAGCTCCTCCGCCGCGATATCCATGAACAGATCCTTGATGGCGGGGTCCTTGATCCGAAAGCTCTGGGACATATACTGCATGGCGGCTTTCAGCTCACCGTTTCCGCCTCCCAGCTGTTCCTGCAGCAGCGCAGCGTACTGAGGGTTGGGACGTTCTGCCCTGACAGGGTGAAAGAGCAGCTTTTCGTGTTTAAACATGGGAAGGCACTCCTTTTCAGGAAAATCAGCCGGAAGGCTTCTCCGGCTGATTTTAGTTGTTTCCCGCGGCCCCGGCTGCCATTCATCCAAACCAAGATCACTCCTGGATGCCGGGGATCCGGGGCAGGCCGCCGAACCCTCTTTGAAGATCCCCGCCGGTGGGGATATAATCCCCCATGGCGCCGTCAATAAAGGAAGAATAGGCCGTCATGTCAAAATAGCCGGCCCCAGTAAGGCCAAAGAGAATGGTTTTATCCTCCCCGGTCTCTTTGCGGCGCAGCGCTTCGTCTATGGCTGTGCGGATGGCGTGGGAAGATTCCGGCGCGGGCAGGATGGTCTCCAGCTTTGCAAACAGCACCGCGGCTTCAAAGACGCGGGTCTGCTCCACGGACACAGCCTCCATGCAGGCGTCGTGATAAAGCTTTGAGAGGATGGGGAATATGCCGTGGTAACGCAGGTTCCCGGCGTGGTTGGGGGAAGGGATGAACCCGCAGCCCAGCGTGTACATCCTCGCCATAGGGGTGATCCGGCCGGTGTCGCAGAAATCGTAGGCATATCTGCCGCGGGTGAGGGAGGGGCAGGAGGCGGGCTCCACCGCAATGATGCGGGGGCCTGCACGCCTCAAAAGCTTATCCTGCATGAAGGGGGCGATCAGCCCGCCCAGATTGGAGCCGCCGCCCGCACAGCCGATCTGGTTGAGGACAGAGCCCAGCACATAGCGGCAGTCCTTTGCGGTGACCGCCTTTTCCACCGCTTCGGAGATGGCGCAGCCGAGGCTACCGAAGGTGCCGGGGCTTTCTTCCAGGATCTTTCTTCCGGCTTCTGTGGTGATGCTGGGGCTGGAGATCACCTCGCCGCCGAAGGTTTGGATAATGGCTTTCCGAAAGGGCTTTTGCTTATAGGAGGCCTTGACCATATACACGGCAAGGGGAAGATGAAAAAAGGCTCAGGCCTCGGCCAAAGCGGTGCCCCACTGGCCGGCGCCTGTCTCGGTGGTTAGGCTGGTGATCCCCTGCTTTTTGGCGTAATAGGCCTGGGCGACGGCGGAATTGAGCTTATGGCTCCCCGAGGTGTTGTTTCCCTCGAATTTGTAGTGGATTTTGGCGGGAGTGCCCAGATATTTTTCCAGGTTATAGGCCCGGATCAGCGGGGAGGGACGGTACATTTTGTAAAATTCCAGGATCTCCTCCGGGGTATCCACATACCGTGTGGATCAGTCCATCTCCTGATGGGCCAATTCCCGGCAGAATACAGGGTACAGATCCTCCTCCGCGGCAGGCTTTCCGGTGGCGGGGTTCAGCATGGAGTCCGGCTGCTCTTTCATATCGGCGCGCAGATTGTACCACTGTTTGGGAAGCTGGTCTTCGCTTAGAATGATTCTGTGGGGGATGTTTTTCATGTTCAAGACCTTTCTTCTGATTATTTTCCAAACCGGCAAACAAAAAACGCCTTTGCCCTCAGCAAATGCTGGGACAAAAGCGCTAAACTTCTGCGGTACCACCCAAATTGGTATGAAAAACATACCCGCTCTTTCATGTACGATTATATATGCTCCCTGGATAACGGGCGGAGCTCCCGCCAGGCACTACTAAGCTGCATAAGCTGCGGACTGTTCGTCCTACCATCATAAGTCCATTCGGCACAGGTTCCGCTTGCCGCTTTCCCACCGCCGGCGGCTCTCTGAAAAGGGAGATCCTTTGCTTACTCTTCTTAATCATTGGTTTGTCTGGCTTGGAATTTAAATGTCTTTTATTACATTGACTGCTGTGTATCAACTGTTTTAAAAAAATTTTTTGATGTGTTGACAAACATTTTCTCTTATGGTATGATAATCAAGCGCCAGTCAGTAATGACGGTGAGCGCTGTAAAATCGACCATGTGGAGATGTCGCCTAGCTGGTCGAGGGCGCACGACTGGAAATCGTGTAACCGCCAAAAACGGTTCGAGAGTTCGAATCTCTCCATCTCCGCCAAACGAAAACCGCATGAACAAGCCGTTTTTGGCTTATTCATGCGGTTTTTGTTATGTGTGTTTCTGCATCAATACGGGCGTACTGGTAGGGAAAAGCATGATAAGGTACAATAAGTTGCGCAAATTGAAAAAGGTATAAAAAGAGACACGGTTTGCAGAACTCTGGTAGAATGAAGTTACCACACACCATTCTGAAAGGAGTCTACAAACCATGTCCGAGAAAATTGTACAGCTAAATG
>JALELV010000042.1 GCA_022768545.1 Oscillospiraceae bacterium | reverse complement strand
TCAGTCCTCGCGCTCCCAGCCGGAAGCCCGTTCCACCGCCCGGTTCCAGCCCAAAAGAAGCTTTTGGCGCAGGGGCTCCTCCATGTCCGGCTCATACCGACAGTCCAAAGTCCAGCTCCTGCGGATATCGGCCAGATCCTTCCAGAAGCCCACGGCCAGGCCCGCCAGATAGGCGGCTCCCAGAGCGGTGGTCTCCCGGACCATGGGACGGCTCACCGGAATACCCAGGATATCCGCCTGAAACTGCATCAAAAACTGGTTGGCAGAGGCGCCGCCGTCCACCCGCAGCTCTTTGAGCGGAGCGCCGGAATCGGCCGCGATGGCCTCCAGCACATCGTGGGACTGATAGGCGATGGACTCCAGGGCCGCGCGAATGATGTGGTTGCGGCCGGTCCCCCGCGTCAGGCCAAAGATGGAACCCCGGGCGTACATATCCCAATGGGGGGCGCCCAGGCCCGTAAAAGCCGGCACCACGTATACCCCGCCGTTGTCCGGTACTTTGCCGGCAAAATACTCCGAATCCCCCGATTCGGAGATGAGCCCCATCTCGTCCCGCAGCCACTGCACCACGGCGCCGCCCACAAAAACGCTGCCCTCCAGCACATAGGAAGGCTTCTCCCCCTTTTGGGTGGCGGCCAGGGTGGTCACCAGCCCATGGCGGGAGAGCTGAAACTCTTCCCCGATGTTCATCAAAAGGAAGCAGCCCGTGCCGTAGGTGTTTTTGGCCTCTCCCCGTTCAAAACAAGCCTGTCCGAACAGGGCTGCCTGCTGGTCCCCCGCGATCCCCGCGATGGGCACCTCCACCCCGGAGAGGTTCACCGTGCCGTAGACCTCGCTGGAGCTCTTCACCTGCGGCAGCATACTGCGGGGGATCTCAAACAGCTGCAGCAGCTCCTCATCCCAGCTGAGGGTGCGGATGTTGTAGAGCATGGTGCGGGAGGCGTTGGTGCGGTCGGTCACATGCACCTTTCCCCCCGTCAGCTTCCAGATCAGCCAGGTATCCACCGTGCCGAACAGGAGATTGCCCCGCTCCGCTTCCTCCCGGGTGCCGGGAATATGGTCCAGGATCCAGCGGATTTTGGTGGCAGAAAAATAAGCGTCCACCACAAGGCCGGTTTTATCCCGGATCATCTCCGCGTATCCGTCCGCTTTCAGCCGTTCGCAGAACTCCGCCGTGCGGCGGCACTGCCAGACAATGGCATTGCACACCGGCCGGCCGGTGCGTTTATCCCACACGATGGTGGTCTCCCTCTGATTGGTGATGCCGATGGCCGCCACCTGATCGGGTGAAATATCGCATTTGGCCAGCACCTCTGTCAGCACACCGTACTGCGAGGCGTAGATCTCCATGGGGTCGTGCTCCACATACCCCGCCCGGGGGTAGAGCTGCGCAAATTCCTTCTGGGCCGCCCCCACCATGTTCTGGTTTTGGTCAAACACAATGGCGCGGGAGCTGGTGGTTCCCTGGTCCAGGGCGATGACATAGGGTCTCATGCTTTTCCTCCTCCCGGAGCCACTGCAAAAACTGCCGCAGGGGCTCTGAAGTTGCTGTTTCTTTTTATTATAGTATATTCCGCCCGGTTTTGGGAACATGTTTTCGAGCTCTTTGGGCAAAATGTATAAAATCCGTACACAGCTTTTCGCCTACCTGTCCAAAGTTCTGTTTTTGCAGCTTCCCGAAAGATCTTCCCGGTTTGGGCCTTGTTCTCCTCTCTTCGCCATGCTACACTAAAAAGCAGAAAAACTGGGAGGATACAGCTTATGAACCGGCTTGTGATTTTTGACCTGGACGGCACTTTGCTCAATACCATCGACGATCTGGCCCTTTCCACCAATCTGGCACTGGAGGCCTGCGGCCTGCCGCCCCATCCGGTACAGCGCTATAAGCTCATGGTCGGCAACGGCGCGGATACCCTAGTGCGGCGCGCCATGCCCGGGGGGCTTGCGGAAAACGACCCCGGGCTGTTTGCCGAGGTCCGGGCCGGGTTTGACCGCTTTTACTCCTTGCACAGTCACGACCGCACCGCCCCTTATCCGGGCATCGTCTCCCTGCTACACCGCTGCGGGGAGGAAGGCGTCATGACGGCTGTGCTCTCCAACAAACCCCATGCCATGACGAAAAAAGTCGTGGAGCGCTATTTCCCCGGAATATCCTTTACCAAGGTTCTGGGCCAGCGCCCGGGCATGCTCTGCAAACCGGATCCAACCGGGGTGTATGAAATTTTAAAGGACACAGGGGCCGCCCCGGATGAGGCCCTTTTTGTGGGGGATTCCAATGTCGACATGGAGACCGCCTGCAATTCCGGGCTCCGCGGTGTCGGGGTTTTATGGGGATTTCGAACAAAATCCGAGCTGGAAGCTGCGGGAGCGTGGACGGTTTGCACCGAAACAGAGGAACTGCTCAAAATAATTTTAAAAGGCCGTTGACAAATCCTCCCCGCTTTGCTAAAATACAGAAAACAAAAAACACTTTAAAAGGCAATGACGGAGACGGCGGGTTCCTTTCTTCTTCAGAGAGCTGCTGGGTGGTGTAAAGCAGTGCAGAAGGGCTCCCAAGCGCCTATCACTCCCAAGCCGGGGCACCAAAGCGGGTCTTATCCGCAAGTAGATGTCTCCCGTATGACTGCGTTAAGGTCGGGAATTTGATGGAATTCTGCTGAGCGGCACAGGTTTCTGTGCAATTAGGGTGGTAACGCGGGTTTGAGCCCGTCCCTTTTCTTTGGAAAGGGACGGGCTTTTTTGATGCTAAAGCCTATCGCACGGCCTTAAAACAGGCCTCAGCCGGATACCGAAAACAAAAAACTGGAGGTAGCAGTATGGAAGCACGTATCATGGAAATTGCACAGCGAATTCGTGAGCTGCGGGAGATCCTGGAGCTCTCCGTGGAGGAGATGGCCCGCCGCACCGGCACCACCGTGGAGGAATATATTCTGTGCGAAAGCGGAGAAAGTGATTTTTCCTTTACTTTTCTTTACCAATGCGCCAAGGTATTCGGCGTGGACCTGATGGAGCTGGTCACCGGAGAAAACCCCAAGCTCTCCTTCTACTCCATCGTCCGCAAAGGCGAGGGGCTTCCCATCAAGCGCCGGGCCGGGTTCAGCTATAATCATCTGGCCTATCTGTTTAAAGACAAAAGCTGTGAGCCCTTCCTGGTCACCGCCCCCTACAGGGAAGAGGAGCAGGATCAGGAGATCCATCTCTCCTACCACAAGGGGCAGGAGTTTGATTACATCCTCAGCGGCAGGCTCAAAGTCCGTCTGGAGGACCATATCCACATTTTGGAAGCCGGGGACGCCATCTACTACGATTCCGGCCATGGTCACGGCATGATCGCCGCCGGAGGCGAGGACTGCAGGTTCCTGGCCGTGGTGTTAAAGGACGAAGACGAGGAGGAAAACCTGAAATGAACAGTGTGAGCATTGCCGATTTTTACGAGCGCTTCTGCGACGAAGGCTTTGACAAGCGCGGCGTTTTAAAATACTTTACCCCGGTCTACGAAGAAAACTACAACTTTGGCTACGATGTAGTGGACGAGATCGCCCGCCTGGAGCCGGAACGCCGGGCCATGGTCTGGTGCAACGAAGCGGGGGAGGAACGCACCTTCACCTTTGACGACATGCGGCGCTATTCCAACAGGGCGGCCAATCTCTTTGCCCGCCACGGCGTCAAAAAGGGCGACATGGTCATGCTGGTGCTCAAGCGCCACTACCAGTTCTGGTTTGCCATCCTCGCCCTGCACAAGCTGGGAGCGGTGGCCATCCCCGCCACCAACCTGCTGACTAAAAAGGATTTTGTCTACCGTTTTGAATCCGCCGGCGTCACCTCCATCGTCTGCACCGCCACCGGCGAAGTGGCCGACCACGTAGAGGCCGCCTGCGAGGAATACCGCGGCCTCACCAGCCGCTTTTTGGCCAGGGGCTCCCGCCCGGGCTGGATCGATTTCGACGCGGAGCTTGAAAAAGAATCCGACGAGATGGAGCGGGTGGACACCAAAGCCCTGGAGCCCATGCTGATGTACTTCTCCTCCGGTACCACCGGCTACCCCAAAATGGTGCTGCACGACCACACCTATTCCATCGGCCACCTTATTACCGCCAAATACTGGCACAATATCCCCGCCGACGGGCTCCATCTCACCGTCTCTGAGACCGGATGGGGCAAGGCGGTATGGGGGAAACTCTACGGCCAGTGGATCGTGGGTTGCACCGTCTTTGTCTACGATTTTGATAAATTCGTCCCCGGAGACCTGCTCCATATGATTGAAAAATACCGCATCACCTCCTTCTGCGCACCGCCCACCATCTACCGCTTTTTCATCAAGGAGGGAATGGACGGGTACGACCTGAGCTCCCTCAAATACGCCTGCACCGCCGGAGAGGCTTTGAACCCGGAGGTATACAGCCGCTTTTTGGAGCGCACAGGGCTTAAGATCATGGAGGGCTTCGGCCAGACCGAGACCACCCTGGTGCTCACCAACCTGGCCGGCACCACTCCCAAGCCCGGTTCCATGGGCAGGCCCTCCCCCATGTACAACGTCGTCGTTGTGGATGAGGACGGCAAAGAGGTCCCCCCCGGCGTCACCGGCGAGATCTGCCTGCGCCTGGAGGAGGGCAAAAAGCAGGTGGGGCTCTTTATGTGCTACTACCGCGACGAAGAAAAGACCAATGCCGCCCGCCACGACGGCCTGTACCACACCGGCGACACCGCCTGGAAAGACGAGGACGGCTACTTCTGGTATGTCGGCCGCACAGACGACGTCATCAAGGCCTCCGGCTACCGCATCGGCCCGTTCGAGATCGAGAGCGTGCTGATGGAGCATCCCGCCGTGCTGGAATGCGCCGTCACCGGCGCCCCCCATCCCGTCCGCGGGCAGGTGGTCAAAGCTACCATCGTTCTCACCTCCAGCTACTCCCCCTCCGAGGAGCTTACCCGCGAGCTGCAGGATTATGTCAAAAAGCAGACCGCGCCCTATAAGTACCCCCGTATCGTGGAGTATGTCAAGGAGCTGCCCAAGACCATCTCCGGCAAGGTGCGCCGGGTGGAGCTCCGGGCCCGCAGCGCCGAAGAGGCTCAGAAGCAGTAAACCGATCCTCTGGCCCGGGTGCAAAAAAAGAGGATGCGCCTTTGAGGCCCATACCGTAAGGAAGTTAACACCCGCCAAAAGGAGTTGCTTTTCGACGGGTGTTGCCTTATATTAATTTCACCGACAACGCGGAGTTAGGAGCGATACAATGGATAGACCGGTCACAACGCTATTTATGCTTATGTCTGTTGACGGAAAAATCAGCACAGGGGCAACAGATGATTTAGATTTAGACAGAGATCTCCCCAAAATTGCAGGCGTTCAAGAAGGACTGCACCAGTATTATGAGATAGAGCAGACAACCGATCTGTGGTCGCTCAATTCTGGGAGAGTACAGGAAAAGTTGGGTGTCAACTCCAAGGAAATGCCGAATAAGTCGCCTGTTTCCTTTGTACTGATTGACAACCATCATTTGACCAAACAAGGTGTTCGCTATTTTTGCGCCCGCTCAAAAGAATTTGTGCTGGTCACCTCCAACGTGGATCATCCGGCGTTTCAGATGGATGAGGACAACCTTCATATCATCTGTCAGAGTAAGTTGTCTTTGCCTGACGCGCTTGCACAACTCAAGTCAGAATATGGCTGTCAACGGATCACCATACAAAGCGGCGGTACATTAAATGGGCTGTTTCTTCGGGAAAAACTGTTTGATTATATTGATATTGTGATCGCCCCTATTTTAATCGGCGGCAAGGCTACATCCACGCTGATCGACGGGAGGTCTTTGCTGTCAGAAAGTGAATTATCTCAATTAGGCGTGCTGAAATTGCAGGAATGTATGGTCTTGGAAAACTCGTATCTCAGGTTGCGTTACCAGGTGATCCATTGACAGCTCCCAGTTTACGGTTCTTTCCCACGAGTACTTTCCCCGAAAGTGCCATAGTGGGTTACATACTATAAAAAGGGCAAGACAGACCGCAATGGTTTGTCTTGCCCTTAACTTCTTTATAAAGCCATGCCCTTATGCGCATCCTCTTTTTAAAAAATTTTTATTTCAAAAGCTTTGAGCCGAAAGGAGGGGCTATATAATCGATATGGAGGACAAATTTTACGCCCCCACCCTAAAAGAAATTGGGGGAACAGATCGGTAACCCTGTGTTCTTCCAGTTCTGCGCAGAGCTGAAGGATCGGTATGGCTGCACCGAAAAGATAGAATTCAGCTCCTGCATCTGAGAGACGGGCTGCACGGCCGAGCTTCGGGAGACCTACCGCCAAACCAAAGAGGAAAACGGACAGCGGTGGCTGATGATCGGCCTGGAGGACAAAGGGCCCATGTACGGGGACGTCCTTCGCCTCATCGAAATCTGCAGGGGGTGAAAAACGCCGCGCGGCCCCCGCTTCGGGCACAGAATAAATCGCTCCTCTTTTGTTCCGCCACACGGGGTCACCGCCGCCTTTTCCGCCTCTCGTACCGGTCGGCCCAGTACCGCGGGTCCATCCTGTTGTTGAGAAGCTGTACCACCGACCCTAAAAAATGATCGCCGGAGCAAGCAGCACAACAAGCAGCGCCTTCACTTTTCTTTCCTCCCCGCAGGCCAAGCTTTTTCCTTCCCGGGGTATTTTGCCCCGCTCTCTTTTTATCATATACGGACAGCCTCTCCACATCAAGGATAAGTTTCTCCCGTCCTCTTCTGGACAAAACACGGCAAACTACAGTGAGGGCGCCCATCCCCCGGCGGGGAAGGGCGCCCTCTTCTTTTTTGCCCCGTTTCGGAAGCCTGGCATTTAAAAAGCCGAAGCCCTTCCCGGTCACATCCGCCCGAAAACCAGCCAAAAAAATATTCCAAGGCCGGTCAGAACAAAAAGCGCGCCCGACAGCCGCGTAAGCGCCAGGTAGAGCTCCGTCGGCTCCCCGCCCTTTACGCTGAAAAAGTGCTCCAGCTTCCAGAAAACCCTGGGCGCCGCCGCCATCGCCGCGCCCAATACGATCAAAAGGATCAGCGATACATATTCCATCTGCCCGGTCCTCCTCCCCGCCGCGGGTATATTTCTCCAGGAGTACGGTTATGGCCTCCCGCTCACGCCTGCTCCGGATTGTTCCTCCGGTAAGCCAGGTAGTTCTCCAAAATGATGGTAGCCG
>JALELV010000028.1 GCA_022768545.1 Oscillospiraceae bacterium | reverse complement strand
GCCGCTGCTGGCCAGCCTGGGGGTCATCAAGATCACCAGCGTCTGGAACGACTATATCTGGCCGCTGATCTGCACCTATTCCGAGGAGGTGCGGACGGTACAGCTGGCGTTGGGAATGCTCAAATCCACCATGGTCAAATGGGAGCAGCTGATGGCGGCCGCCACCATCGTGGCCCTGCCGCTGATCATTGTATTTCTCTCGGCACAGCGTTTTTTTGTGGAGGGGATCGTCACCTCCGGCATCAAGGAATAAGGAGGAACCAGTATGAGCAAACCGAATGTCGTTTTTATCCTCACCGACGACCAGCGCTTTGACACCATTCACGCCCTGGGCTGCGACCAGATCAAAACCCCCAACCTGGACCGCCTGGCGGCGGAGGGAACGGCCTTTACCCGCGCCCATATTCCCTCCGGCACCGTGGGGGCGGTGTGTATGCCCAGCCGCGCCATGATCAATACCGGGCGCTCCCTGTACCATCTGGTGCAGGACGGGGCCGAGATCCCCCCGGAGCATGCCACCCTGCCGGAGACTCTGCGGAAAAACGGCTATACCACCTGCGGCATTGGTAAATGGCACAACGGCGCCGCATCTTACGCCCGCAGCTTCTGCGACGGCGCGGAGATCTTTTTTGGAGGTATGTGGGACCACTGGAATGTGCCGACCTATCATTTTGACCCCACCGGAAGATACGACCATATGGCAAAGGCCTGCATGAACCCCTGCTACAACAACGATACCTCCCCTCATCGAACCGACCATCTGAACCAGGGCAGGCACTCCACCGACCTGTTTTCGGAGGAGGCCATAAACTGGCTGGAAAAATACGAGGGAGAAGATCCTTTTTACCTCTACCTGGCCTTTATGGCTCCCCACGATCCCCGCACCATGCCGGAGGAGTTTCAGCATATGTACGACCCCAAGGAGATCCGCATTCCGCCGAACTTCGCGGGGCAGCACTTTGACTTTGGCATCTATGAAATGCGGGATGAGATCCTGGCGCCCTACCCACGGCGGGAGGAGGACGTCCGGCGGCACATTGCCGACTACTACGCCATGATCAGCCATCTGGACTGGCGGATCGGCCAGGTGGTAGAGACCCTGAAGAAGAAAGGCGTCTACGAAAACACCATTCTGGTGTTTTCCGGCGACAACGGCCTTTCCATTGGACAGCACGGCCTGATGGGAAAGCAAAATTGCTACGACCACAGCCTGCGGGTGCCGCTGATCCTGGCAGGGCCCGGGATCCCCAGAGGGGAGACGCGGGAGGGATATGTCTATTTGATGGATATTTTCCCCACCCTCTGCGACCTCACCGGATGCCGGACGCCGGACTCGGTGGACGGAATAAGCTTTGCCCCCATGCTGGGTGACCGGGCCTTCCGCACCCGGGAAAGCATTTATGCCGGCTACGCCGACAAGATCCGCTGTGTCAAGGACGAGCGCTATAAGCTCATAGAGTACCGCTATCCCCGGGCCTGTATGATCTCTGAGCAGGGGGAGGGGCTGGGCCGCGAGGGGCTGCTGCAGGAGCTGACGGTAATGACCCAGCTTTTTGACCTGCAAAGCGACCCCTGGGAGGTCGTGAACCTGGCGGAACTTCCGGAACACCAAAAGGACGTGGAGCGCTTGCGGGGGCTGATGAAACAGACCCGGGACAGCTGGGACGAGCTGGAAAACCCCTGGGGCAAACGGTTTTGGGATCTTTTTTAGGAAAAGGGGGAAAACGCCATGCCTGCGCTGTCGATGCTGATCAAGCCCGCTTCGGGCCGCTGTAATCTGAGCTGCCGCTACTGCTTTTACCGGGACGTGGCGCAGCACCGTATCCAGCCGGATTACGGCGTTATGTCCCGGGAGACGGCGCAGACGCTGATTCGTAAAGCGCTGTCCAGGGCGGAGGGCTCCTGTTCTTTTTGCTTTCAGGGAGGGGAACCCACCCTGGCAGGGCTGGATTTTTACCGTTTTTTTGTAAAATGTGTGCGCAGGTACAACGGCCGGGGCCTGCGGGTGGAATATGCCATTCAGACAAACGGCGTACTGCTGGATGAAGAATGGGGAAGCTTCCTGCGTGAAAACCGCTTTTTGGTGGGGCTTTCTCTGGACGGCTCCCGGGAGCTCCACGACCGATTCAGAAAAAGCGGGGACGGCCGGGGCAGCTTTGACCAGGCGATGGCCGCGGCGGGGGTACTGCGGCATTTTTCGGTGCCCTTTAACATCCTTGCAGTGGTCACGGAGCGCTCCGCTGCCCGGGCGGAGGAAACCTACCGGTTTTTTCGCGAAAATGAGTTTTGGTATCAGCAGTATATCCCCTGTATCGACCCTTTTGACGGGGCGGAGGAGGGAATATCCCTCTCCGGGGAAGGATATGGAACATTTTTAAAAAACCTTTTTGACCTCTGGTACGAGGATGTGATCCGGGGTGTCCCGGTGTCTGTCCGGTACTTTGAAAACCTGATGATGATCCTGCGGGGAATGCAGCCGGAGTGCTGCGGCATGACCGGGGGCTGCATGGTGCAGTATGTGGTGGAGGCGGACGGCGGGGTATATCCCTGCGATTTTTATGTCACGGACCCTTACCGGCTGGGGAATATCACCATCCATAGCTTCCCCGAGCTGGAGAGCGCCCGAAGCCCGCTCTGCTTTGACGGGCGCGCGCCTCTGGGGCGGGAATGCCGGGGGTGCCGGTATCTGCCGCTGTGCCGCGGGGGCTGTCGGAGAGACCGGGAGACGGCCGGCGGCCGGATAGGGAAAAACCGCTGGTGCAAAGCATATCAGGAATTTTTTGACTATGCACTGCCACGGATGAAGCATCTGACGGGGCTGCTTGCCCGGGCCGGGAACGGGCGGTAAGGGCAGAATACGCCCCCGGGCGGTGACCGGGACAGGAGAAGATAAAATGGAATGGTTCGTTTTTTTACTGAGCCTTTTGGCCAGCGTGTTTGGCGCCTTCTGCGGGGTAGGCGGAGGGGTGGTGGTAAAGCCGCTGCTGGATGCTTTTCAGGTGGGGACGGTGGCGCAGATCAGCTTTCTGTCGGGCTGCATGGTGCTTGCCATGTCATGCTATTCCATCGGCAGGGCGTTTTTGAAAAAAGGGGGCCGGGAAAGCTTCCGCCCGGAAACTCTTCTGGCCGTCGGGGCCGCGGCGGGAGGAGTATTGGGGAAATTTGCCTTTTCCCGGCTGCAGGGCGTCCTGCCGGACCCGGAGCGGGCCGGAGGGTATCAGGCGCTCTGCATGATGGCCCTGGTAGCTG
>JALELV010000023.1 GCA_022768545.1 Oscillospiraceae bacterium | reverse complement strand
TTTGGACGCGGGCAAGACCGAGCGGGAGGCGGTGGTCACCGCGGTGTCCATGCTGAGAGAGCACGGCTATGCCGAGTTTGACCCCGCGAAGAAATACGTGGCCGGAGATAAGATCTACTACAACAACCGGGGCAAGGCCCTTATCTTTGCCACCATGGGTACCCGCCCCATCGAAGAAGGGGTCAACGTCATGGCCGCGCATATCGACTCCCCGCGGCTGGATTTAAAGCCCAACCCTCTCTACGAGGACACCGATTTGGGTTATTTTAAGACCCATTATTACGGCGGCATCCGTAAATACCAGTGGAGCGCCATCCCTTTGGCCCTGCATGGGGTGATCGCAAAAAAAGACGGCTCCGTGGTGACGGTGAAACTGGGTGACGACGAGGGCGACCCGGTCTTCTGCGTGACCGACCTGCTGCCCCATCTGAGCAAGGACCAGGACAAGCGTCAGCTCCATGAGGGTCTGCGGGGAGAGGAACTCAATATCCTCATCGGTTCCCGCCCCTTCCGGGACGACAAGGCCGGGGAGAAGGTAAAGCTTGCCCTGGCGAAGATCCTGTTTGACAAATACGGCATGACCGAAAAAGATTTCCTCTCCGCGGAGCTCAACGCGGTGCCCGCCTTCCGCGCACGGGACCTGGGCTTTGACCGCAGCATGATCGGGGCTTATGCCCACGACGACAAAGTGTGCGCCTACACCGCCCTCATGGCCGCTTTGGAAGTGGACCACCCGGAGGTGACCCACGTGACCATCCTGGCGGACAAGGAGGAGACCGGCTCCAAAGGCAACACCGGCATGGATTCCCGGTTCTTCGATTACTTCATCGACGACCTGGCCCGCCCCTACGGCGTGGCGGGGCACACGGTGCTCACCCATTCCCGCTGCCTGTCAGCCGACGTCAACTGCGCCCATGACCCCAGCTTCCCCGACGTGACCGAGCGGCGCAACGTGGCCTATATAAACGGCGGCGCGGTGATCACCAAATACACCGGCGCCGGCGGCAAAAACAGCACCAATGACGCCTCCGCCGAGTTTATGGCCTGTGTGCGCCGGGTGCTGGACGAGGACGGCGTGCTGTGGCAGACCGGTGAGCTGGGCAAGGTGGGCCAGGGCGGCGGCGGTACCGTGGCCATGTACCTCTCCGGGCTGGATATCGAGGTGGTGGACATCGGCGTTCCGGTGCTCTCCATGCACTCCCCCTTCGAGGTGGTCTCCAAGGTGGACGTGTGGTCCACCTACCGTGCCTTCCGTGCCTTTATCCGGGCGTAAGACGCGGGATTTTGACAAAACAGGACAAAGCCCCCTGCGCGGTGGACATGAGCCGCGCAGGGGGCTTTTTGCATAAAAGCGGGAGGATGCCTATCGGTTCTCCCGGGGCGCCGGAAAGCAGAAGACCTTCTGCTGCAGCGTGTCGGTGAACCGGGAGACATGGTAGCCGTCGCACACGGCGTGATGTACCTGGATGGAGAGGGGCAGCAGGGTCCTGCCGTCCCGTTCAAAGGTCTTTCCCATAGTGAAGATGGGAAGCAGATAAGTGCCGGAACCGTGGACCTGGATGTGGAAGGCGCTGAAGGTGAGCCAGGGGATCATGGAGACGTCGAAGGTGTTGTCCGGCTTTCCCTCCTTGGGGGCAAACCGGCGGGAGAAGCGGTATTTTTCGCTGTCTTCCCGGTAACGCTCCAGAAACTCCGGGTAGTCCGGGCAAAACTCCGTCCAGATCACGGAAAAATTGTGGTGATCCGGGTTGAAAACGGTGTAGCTGGGGGTCATCCGGTCGAAGATGCCCACCCCTTCGGGAGAGAGATGGGTGCGGAACTCCTCGAAGTCGTTCACCGTATCGGTGAGGAGCCACAGCATGGCGGGGTAGAGCTTATGCCCTTTTAAAGGGGAAATGTCCAGATCCACATGGACGGAATAGCTGCACACCACTTCATTTATAAAATGCAGGTAAAATTCCTTTCTGTCCCAATGCTCCAGGTCGATAAGGTGAAACGCCATGAAGATCCCTCCCGCGGATGTAAATTTTTTTGTGGCTGCATGGGGCCCGCCGTCTGAATAAAGCCTCCTGTTTTTTCCAATCCTGTCTCTGAAGCCCTGCCAGGCTCCGGGTGGGGAAGATACGGGCCCATATAACAAAAAAGCCGCGGAAAAAACCGCGGATGACGAAAAAAGCATCTTGACATTGTAAGAGGCCTGTAATATAATAATACAATGTATCATAATGGCTACAAATACCTTTGTTACAGGTATTATAGCAGAAGCAAAGGGAAAAAGCAATACCGTTTTGCAAAATCCAACACGAATTTTCGGGCCGGAATTGTGGGTTTTGCATAAGGGATTGGCAATAGATGAATGGAGTGAGTGAGCCTATGGTGAATGTCAAGCCTGTACATCTGGGTAAAAATGTCCGTATGAGCTTTAACCGGATCAATGAGGTTCTGGAGATGCCAAACCTCATCGAGGTTCAGAAAAACTCGTACAAATGGTTCCTGGAAGAAGGCCTCAAGGAAGTTTTCCGAGATGTGTCCGCCATCACAGACTACACCGGCAACTTGGTACTGGACTTTATCGATTATCGTCTGGACGACACCCCGAAATACACGGTGGAAGAGTGTAAGGAACGGGATGTGACCTATGCCGCTCCCCTCCGTGTGCGCGCCAGCCTTCTCAACAAGGAGACCGGCGAGGTAAAGGAGCAGGACATCTTCATGGGGGATTTCCCCATCATGACCGAGAGCGGTACCTTTATCATCAACGGCGCGGAGCGCGTTATCGTCTCTCAGCTCGTGCGTTCCCCCGGCGTTTACTACGGCATGAGCTATGACAAGACCGGAAAAAAGCTCTTCACCTCCACGGTCATTCCAAATCGGGGCGCCTGGCTGGAATACGAGACCGACTCCAACGACATCTTTTATGTCCGTATCGATAAAAACCGCAAGATCCCGGTAACCGCATTTATCCGCGCCCTGCTCAAGATCCAGGACGACAAGGAGACCATGACCGGGGACGGACTGACCGACCGCTACGGCTCCGACGCCGAGATCTACGAGATCTTCGGCGAGGACGAGCGTCTGGTGCGCACCATTCAGGATAAAGACAACACCAAAAACGGCGAGGAAGCGCTGCTGGAGGTGTACCGCAAGCTGCGCCCCGGCGAGCCCCCCACGGTGGACAGCTCCGTTACCCACCTGATGAACCTGTTCTTCGACCCCAGGAGATACGACCTTTCCCGGGTGGGCCGGTATAAGTACAACAAGAAACTGGCCATCGGCGCCCGCATTGCCGGCCGGCAGGTGGCGGAGCCCGTTGCCAACCCCATGACCGGGGAGCTGATGGCAAACGTGGGCGACGTGCTCACCACCGAGCAGGCCCGCGCCATCGAGGCGGCCGGCGTCTCCCGGGTGAAGATCACCGTGGAGGACCGGGACATTTATGTTATCTCCAACGGCATGGTGGATATTCACGACTATGTCCCCTTTGACTGTGCGGAATACGGCATCAATGAAAAGGTGCGTTTTTGTGTCCTGAAGGAGATCCTGGAGCAGAATGAGGACGAGGACGCCCTGCGCGAGGCCATCCGGGCCAATGCGGACAATCTGATCCCCAAGCATATCATCAAGGACGACATCTTCGCGTCCATCAACTATGTCAATAATCTGGCCTACGATATCGGCAATGTGGATGACATCGACCATCTGGGCAACCGGCGTATCCGCTCTGTGGGCGAGCTGCTGCAGAACCAGTTCCGCATCGGCTTCTCCCGTATGGAGCGCGTGATCCGCGAGCGTATGACCGTGCAGGCGCAGGATATGGATGTCATCACCCCCCAGGCACTGGTAAACATCCGCCCGGTGGTGGCCGCCATCAAGGAGTTTTTCGGCTCCTCCCCTCTGTCCCAGTTTATGGACCAGACCAACCCTCTGGCGGAGCTGACCCACAAGCGGCGTCTTTCCGCCCTGGGCCCCGGCGGCCTTTCCCGTGACCGCGCCGGGTTTGAGGTGCGTGACGTGCACTACTCCCACTACGGCCGCATGTGCCCCATCGAGACCCCTGAGGGCCCCAACATCGGCCTGATCTCCTACCTGGCCACCTTTGCCCGCATCAACGAATACGGCTTTATCGAAGCGCCCTACCGCCGTGTGGATAAAGAGACCCACAAGGTCCTGGACGAGGTGGTCTACATGACCGCCGATGTGGAGGACAACTATGTGGTGGCCCAGGCCAACGAGCCTCTGGATGAGGAAGGTCGCCTGGCCCGCCCGAGGGTCAATGCCCGCTTCCGTGATGAGATCCTGGAAGTGGACCGTGACCGGGCGGATTTCATGGACGTCTCCCCGAAGATGGTGGTCTCTGTGGCCACCGCCATGATCCCCTTCCTGGAGAACGACGACGCCAACCGTGCGCTGATGGGTTCCAACATGCAGCGGCAGGCGGTTCCCCTGCTCAAGACGGAATCCCCCATCGTGGGTACCGGTATGGAGTATAAAGCAGCCGTGGATTCCGGCGTCACGGTGGTATCCAAGCACGACGGCGTGGTGGAGAAGGTCTCCGCCGACGAGATCGTGCTGCGCACCGACGAGGGAACGCTGGAAAACTATCACATCACCAAATTTATGCGCTCCAACCAGGGCACCTGCGTCAACCAGCGGCCCATCGTGGAGCGGGGCGAGCGGGTGCACAAGGGCATGGTCATCGCCGACGGCCCCGCCACCAGCAACGGCGAGATCAGCCTGGGTAAAAACGCCCTCATCGGCTTTATGACCTGGGAAGGCTACAACTACGAGGATGCCGTCCTCATCAATGAAAAACTGGTTCGCGACGACGTCTACACTTCCATCCATATCGAAGAGTATGAGCTGGAGGCCAGGGACACCAAGCTTGGGCCGGAGGAGATCACCCGCGATATCCCCAACGTGGGCGAGGACGCCCTGCGGGAGCTGGACGAGCGCGGTATCATCCGCGTGGGCGCGGAGGTGCGTGCCGGAGATATCCTGGTGGGCAAAGTGACCCCCAAGGGCGAGACTGAGCTTACTGCTGAGGAGCGCCTGCTGCGCGCCATCTTCGGCGAGAAGGCCAGAGAGGTGCGCGACACCTCCCTGCGCGTGCCCCACGGCGAATACGGCATCATTGTGGATGTCAAGGTGTTCACCCGTGAAAACTGCGACGAGCTCTCTCCCGGCGTCAACATGGTGGTTCGCTGCTATATTGCCCAGAAGAGAAAGATCAGCGTGGGCGATAAGATGGCCGGACGCCACGGGAACAAGGGCGTTGTGTCCCGCATCCTGCCGCAGGAGGATATGCCTTTCCTGCCGGACGGCACCCCACTGGATATCGTGTTGAACCCCCTGGGCGTTCCCTCCCGTATGAATATCGGGCAGGTGCTGGAGGTCCATCTGGGAATGGCTGCCGCCGCCCTGGGCTGGAAGATCATGACCCCTGTCTTTGACGGAGCCCACGAGGATGACATCCGGGAATGCCTGCGTGAGGCCGGCATGAGCGACGACGGAAAGACAATTCTCTATGACGGCCGCACCGGTGAAAAGTTCGACAACCCCGTCACCGTAGGCTATATGTATTACCTCAAGCTGCATCATCTGGTAGACGATAAGATCCACGCCCGGTCCACCGGCCCCTACTCTCTGGTCACGCAGCAGCCTCTGGGTGGTAAGGCCCAGTTCGGCGGCCAGCGCTTTGGAGAGATGGAGGTCTGGGCTCTGGAGGCCTACGGCGCCGCCTACACCCTGCAGGAGATCCTCACCGTCAAGTCCGACGATGTGGTGGGCCGTGTCAAGACCTTCGAGGCGATCGTCAAGGGCAACAATATCCCTCAGCCCGGGATCCCCGAGTCCTTCAAGGTGCTCATCAAGGAGCTTCAGTCTCTGGCTCTGGACGTCAAGGTGCTGGACAAGGACGATCAGGAGATTGACCTGAAACAGACCTTTGACGACGATGACGACATGGGCCTGGGTGCTTTGGACGACAGTGCTTTGAACGTGGAAAATGTGCAGAACGAGGACGAGATCTCCGAATCCTACACCATCGAAGAGCCGGAGCTGGACGATCTGGACCCGATGATCAATCCCGATTCACTTTTGGATCTGGACGACGACACCGATCTGTTTGAAGACGACGATAATTTTTAAGGGAAGAGGGGTCGCAAATTGGAATTTAACGTATTTGAGTCGATTAAAATCGGCCTTGCCTCGCCGGAGCAGATCCGGGAATGGTCTTACGGCGCGGTGGAAAAACCCGAGACGATCAATTACCGGACCCTGAAGCCGGAGCGCGATGGACTTTTCTGCGAAAAGATCTTTGGGCCGACCAAGGACTGGGAGTGCTACTGCGGAAAGTATAAGCGTCTCCGCTACAAAGGCAAGATTTGCGAGCGCTGCGGAGTGGAGGTCACCCGTTCCAAAGTGCGCCGGGAGCGCATGGGTCATATCGAGCTGGCGGCGCCCGTTTCCCATATCTGGTATTTTAAGGGTATTCCCTCCCGTATGGGCCTGATTTTGGATATGTCCCCCAGGCTGCTGGAAAAGGTGCTGTACTTTGCCTCCTATGTGGTCATCGACCCCGGCGCCACGCCGCTGGAGGCCAAGCAGCTGCTCAGCGAAAAAGAATATCGCGAGATGCGGGAAAAATATGAGGACGACTTCAGGGCCGGCATGGGCGCGGAGGCGATCAAGGAGCTGCTGTGCCAGCTGGATCTGGACGTTCTCTACGATGAGCTCAAAACAGAGCTGGACAATTCCTCCGGCCAGAAGCGCATCCGTCTGCTCAAGCGTATTGAAGTGGTGGAGGCCTTCAAGAAGAGCGGCAACCGGCCTGAATGGATGATCCTGGACGTGGTCCCCGTGATTCCGCCGGACATCCGCCCCATGGTACAGCTGGATGGCGGCCGTTTTGCCACCTCCGACTTAAACGACCTGTACCGCCGGGTCATCAACCGCAACAACCGCTTAAAGCGCCTGCTGGAGCTGGGCGCCCCCGACATCATCGTGCGCAATGAAAAGCGCATGCTGCAGGAGGCTGTGGACGCCCTGATCGACAACGGCCGCCGCGGCCGCCCGGTGACCGGCCCCAACAACCGGCCGCTGAAATCCCTCTCCGATATGCTCAAGGGCAAGCAGGGCCGTTTCCGTCAGAACCTGCTGGGCAAGCGCGTCGACTACTCCGGCCGTTCCGTTATCGTCGTGGGCCCCGAGCTGAAGATGTATCAGTGCGGCCTGCCCAAGGAGATGGCGCTGGAGCTCTTTAAACCTTTTGTTATGAAGCGCCTGGTGGATACCGGCGCCGCAACCAATATCAAAAATGCCCGCAAAATGGTGGAGCGCGCCCGCACAGAGGTGTGGGACGCCCTGGACATCGTGATCAAGGATCACCCGGTGCTGCTCAACCGCGCCCCCACCCTGCACCGCCTGGGCATTCAGGCCTTTGAGCCCGTGCTGGTGGAGGGCCGCGCCCTGAAGCTGCACCCTCTGGTGTGCACCGCTTACAACGCGGACTTCGACGGTGACCAGATGGCAATCCATGTGCCGCTTTCCGCGGAGGCCCAGGCGGAGGCCCGCTTCCTGATGCTGGCCGCCAACAACCTGCTCAAGCCTTCCGATGGCCGTCCTGTCACCGTTCCCACCCAGGACATGGTTTTGGGCTCCTACTACCTTACCCTCGATAAAGACGGGGAGATTGGCGACGGAAAGGTGTTCCGCGACCAGGACGAGGCCATGATGGCGTACCAGGAGGGCTGCATCGGCCTTCACGCCAAGATCAAGGTGCGCCGCACCAAGGAAGTGGACGGTGTTGTCTATTCACAGATCATTGATACTACCATGGGCCGCATGATCTTCAACGACCCCATTCCCCAGGACCTGGGATATGTGGACCGCTCCAAACCGGAGAACATGTTCAAGCTCGAGGTCGACTTCCTGGTAGGAAAAAAGCAGCTGGGACAGATCATCGAAAAGTGCATTCGGGTTCATGGGACCTCCACCACCGCTGAGGTGCTGGATCGGATCAAGGCACAGGGCTTTAAATACTCCACCCGCGGAGCTATCACCGTGGCTGTGGGCGATGCCGTGATCCCCCCGCAGAAGCAGGAACTGCTGCAGGAAGCGGAGGAGCGCATTGACAAGATCACCAAGCAGTACCGCCGGGGCCTTATCTCCAACGATGAGCGCTACGGTATGGTCATCAAGACCTGGAACGAGACCACCGAGAAGGTGGCGGATGCCCTGAAAAATAACCTCGACCGCTACAACCCCATCTTTATGATGGCGGATTCCGGAGCCCGAGGCAGTATGAACCAGATCCGTCAGCTGGCCGGTATGCGCGGATTGATCGCCAATACCTCTGGTAAGGCCATCGAGATTCCCATCCGCGCCAACTACCGGGAGGGCCTTAACATTCTGGAATACTTCATCTCTTCCCGAGGCGCCAGAAAGGGCCTGGCCGACACCGCTCTGCGTACCGCGGACTCCGGTTACCTGACCCGCCGCCTGGTGGATGTCTCTCAGGATGTCATCATCCGCCAGCTGGACTGCGGCACTCACGAGGGCATCGAGGTCTGCGATATCCGGGACGGCAGCGAGATGATCGAGCCGTTTGCGGAGCGTCTGCACGGCCGCTACCCCGTGGAGGATGTGCTGCATCCCCAGACCGGGGAACTGCTGGTCTCCAAGGACAAGATGATGGACGATAAGGACGCGGCGAAGATCATCGCCGCCGGCATTGAAAAGCTCAAGATCCGCTCCATCCTCAACTGCGAGGCGAAGTACGGCGTCTGCGCCAAGTGCTACGGCGACAACCTGGCCAACGGCAACCCCGTGGCCGTGGGCGAAGCCGTGGGCATCATTGCGGCCCAGTCCATCGGCGAGCCCGGTACCCAGCTGACCATGAGAACCTTCCACACCGGTGGTATCGCCTCCGCTGAGGATATCACCCAGGGCCTTCCCCGTGTTGAGGAGCTGTTTGAGGCCAGAAAGCCCAAGCATCAGGCCATCATCAGCCGCACCGCCGGTGACGTCCGGATGCAGGAGATCAAGAAAAACCGCCATGTGGTGGTGTTTGACAAAAACTCCGTGGAGGAGGAGAGCTACCTCATCCCCTACGGCTCCCGCCTGCGGGTGCAGGAGGGAGACCATGTGGAGGCCGGCGATATGCTGACCGAGGGTTCCGTGAACCCCCACGATGTCCTCGCCATCAAGGGCCCGCTGGCGGTGCAGGATTACCTGATCCAGGAGGTTCAGCGCGTCTACCGTCTGCAGGGCGTTGACATCAACGACAAGCACATCGAAGTCATCGTGCGGCAAATGATGAAGAAGGTCCGCATTGAGGACGCCGGCAGTACCCCGCTGCTCACCGGAGCGCTGGTGGATAAGTCTGAATTCATCGCCGCCAATGCCGAGGTGCGCAGGCGCATGGAGGCAGGGGAGGAGGGGCTGGCCGAAGCTGTCTGCTCCGCCACTCTGCTAGGGATCACCAAGGCCTCTCTGGCCACCGACAGCTTCCTGTCCGCCGCCTCCTTCCAGGAGACTACCCGTGTTCTCACCGAGGCTGCGATCAAGGGCAAGGTGGACCCGCTGCTGGGCCTGAAGGAGAATGTCATCATCGGTAAGCTGGTCCCGGCCGGTACCGGCATGAGCTGCTATACCAATGTAGAGATTTCCCCTGTCAACGCGAACCCCTACTTTAACGATATCAAGCTGGATCAGGAGCCCTGACGGGCTCCCGGCAGCGAGCGCAGAAAACCCCGGGGGCTCCCGGGGTTTTCCCTGCGTTTTCCGGGCAGAATAAAACGGCCGGTCCTGGAAATTTTTTCGGCGTTTTCAGGCCTGCCCGGCAGGTAAAGGAGCTCCGGTGGTAAAAACGGAACCTTTTTGTCCGGTTATACAAGAATTTAACCGCAGGTTTGGTGTGCTTTTACAAATATTCTATTGACAAGCCTCTTGCCCAGATGATAGAATAATTAACTGGCAGAGTAAAAAAATTGGTTGTAAAAAGGGAGGAATTTCTTCTCTTTTGCAATATACAAACTTTATGTAAGGAGGTGCCATATGCCAACCTTTAACCAACTGGTCCACAAAGGAAGAGAAGTTATCGAGAAGAAATCCACTGCTCCGGCGCTGCTGCGCGGCTGGAACTCCAAAAAGCGGATTGCGATCGACCAGCATTCTCCCCAAAAGAGAGGCGTCTGCACTGCAATCAGAACCCAGACCCCCAAGAAGCCCAACTCCGCGCTTCGTAAAGTTGCCAGGGTCAAACTGACCAATGGAATCGAGGCCACCGCCTATATCCCGGGTATCGGCCATAATCTGCAGGAGCATAGCGTTGTGCTGATCCGTGGTGGACGTGTGAAGGACTTACCTGGTGTGCGTTACCACATTATCCGTGGTACCCTGGATGCTCAAGGCGTTGCCAAGAGAATGCAGGCCCGCTCCAAGTACGGTGCGAAACGTCCGAAGGCTGGTGCGTCGAAGTAATAAAACCCCACTTGGTCTCATGACTGCTGCCTTTGCAGTTCCCATATAGATATGGCCTCTGCATTGGCACCACGGGAGTTTTGTCACTTTCGAGTACCGATGAATTCATTTAATGTGAAGGAGGGAAGCGAAGTGCCAAGAAGAGGTAACATTGCAAAACGTGATGTTTTGCCGGATCCGCTTTATAATTCCAAGCTGGTCAGCCGTCTTATCAACAGCGTTATGTATGATGGTAAGAAGGGCGTAGCACAGAAGATCGTATACGATGCATTCGAGATCATCAAGGAAAAGACCGGGAAAGAGCCCCTGGAGGTTTTTGAAGCCGCCATGGAAAACGTAATGCCCGTTCTGGAGGTAAAAGCCCGCCGTGTCGGCGGTGCCACCTACCAGGTGCCGATGGAGGTCCGTCCTGAGAGACGTGAGACTCTGGGGCTGCGTTGGATCACCCTGTACTCCAGAAACCGTTCCGAGAGAACGATGAAGGAGAGACTGTCCGGAGAGATCATGGATGCGGTCAACGGCCAGGGCGGCGCGTTCAAAAAACGCGAGGACACCCACAAGATGGCCGAGGCCAACAGAGCGTTTGCCCATTACAGATTCTGATCTGTGTGGCGGATCCCTGTTTTCCGGGCTTGTTCGCTATCCTGAAAAAAGGGTAGGCTCCGGCTTTTGGCCGGAACAACTGATTAGCGCATACGAGTCCTTAAGCGGCCCTGGGGCCGCTTAAGGGTTTGTAATTTCTTCAATATCTTTAAGGAGGACACTATGCCAAGAGACGTTGCACTTGCGATGACCCGCAATATAGGAATAATGGCCCACATTGATGCTGGTAAAACGACCACGACCGAGCGTATCTTGTATTATACCGGTGTAAACCACAAGATCGGTGAGACCCACGAAGGTTCGGCAACAATGGACTGGATGGCGCAGGAGCAGGAGAGGGGTATCACCATTACCTCCGCTGCCACCACCGCCTACTGGAAGGGTCATAGAATCAATATTATCGATACCCCCGGACACGTTGACTTTACGGTTGAGGTTGAGCGCTCTCTGCGCGTGCTCGATGGCTCTGTAACGGTCTTTTGTGCCAAGGGCGGCGTTGAGCCCCAGTCGGAGACGGTCTGGAGACAGGCGGACAAGTACCAGGTTCCGAGAATGGCTTACGTCAACAAAATGGACATCATGGGCGCCGACTTTTACAACGTGCTCTCCATGATGCACGACCGCCTGAAATGCAATGCGGTTCCGATTCAGCTTCCTATCGGCGCGGAGACCTTCTTTAAAGGTATTATCGACCTAGTGGAAATGAAGGCCTATATCTACAACAATGACCTCGGTACCGATATCAGCGTGGTGGAGATCCCCGAGGACATGAAAGAAAAGGCGGAGGAATACCATCATCAGCTGATGGAGGCCGTCGCGGAGACCGACGAGGTTTTGATGGAGAAGTATCTGGAAGGCGAAGAGCTGACCGAGCAGGAGATCAAAACCGCCATCCGCAAAGCTACCATCGCCAACACCATGGTTCCCGTCTGCTGCGGTACCTCTTACAAAAACAAGGGCGTACAGAAGCTGCTGGATGCCGTTGTGGATTATATGCCCGCCCCCACCGATATCCCCCCCATCAAGGGCGTGAACCCCGAGACCGAGGAGGAAGAGGAGCGTCCTTCCGACGACAAGGCTCCCTTCGCCGCTCTGGCGTTTAAGATTGCCACCGACCCCTATGTGGGCAAGCTGGCCTTCTTCCGTGTGTACTCCGGTACCGTTGAGGCCGGCGCCACGGTTTACAACTCTGTAAAAGACAACAATGAGCGTCTGGGACGTGTTCTGCAGATGCACGCCAACCACCGGAAGGATATCGATATCTGCTACGCGGGCGATATCTACGCCGCGGTAGGCCTTAAGAACACCACCACCGGTGACACCTTGTGCGACCCCAAAGCCCCCATCGTGCTGGAGTCCATGGAATTCCCGGAGCCGGTTATCCGTGTGGCCATCGAGCCCAAGACCAAAGCCGGCCAGGAGAAGATGGGCATCGGCCTTGCCAAGCTGGCCGAGGAGGACCCCACCTTCAGGACCTACACCGATCAGGAGACTGGCCAGACCATCATCGCCGGTATGGGCGAGCTCCATCTGGAGATCATCGTCGACCGTCTGCTGCGTGAGTTTAAAGTAGAGGCCAACATCGGTAAGCCCCAGGTTGCGTATAAAGAGACCGTCCGCCGTCTGGCCGACGTGGACTGCAAATACGCCAGACAGTCCGGCGGTAAGGGCCAGTATGGACATGTCAAGATCAAGCTGGAGCCCAACGAATCCGGTAAGGGCTATGTGTTCCAGAACAAGATCGTCGGCGGCGCCATCCCGAAAGAGTATATCCCTGCTGTTGACGCCGGTATTCAGGGCGCCATGCAGGCCGGTGTACTGGCGGGTTACCCCGTAGTGGACTGCATTGTCACACTGTACGATGGATCTTACCACGAGGTGGACTCCTCTGAAATGGCGTTTAAGATCGCCGGTTCCATGGCGTTCAAGGACGCGATGAAGAAGGCGGATCCCGTGATCCTGGAGCCCATCATGAAGGTAGCGGTCACCGCCCCCGACGAGTATATGGGCGACGTCATCGGCGACCTCAACTCCCGCCGTGGCCAGATCCAGGGTATGGAGCCCCGCAACGGTTCCACCCAGGTAAACGCCTTTGTTCCCCTGTCCGAGATGTTCGGCTATTCCACCGACATGCGTTCCAAAACTCAGGGCCGTGGCCAGTACGTTATGGAGCCTTCCCACTACATTGAAGTGCCGAAGTCCATTGCGGAAAAGATCATGAGCTCCAGAGGCAAAAAAGACTGATTCTGTCCGGCGAAATTGGTATAAAGTGCTTGAAATTCCGGCACATTATTGATACAATAATTTCTAAGGCAGAGGCGAAATTATATTATCTTCTATAAAAGGGAGGAAAACTAACAATGGCAAAGGCTAAATTCGAAAGAACTAAACCTCATGTTAACATTGGTACCATTGGTCACGTTGACCACGGCAAGACCACTCTGACCGCTGCGATCACCAAGGTTCTGGCCATGAAGGGCCAGGCTCAGTTCGAGGCCTATGATATGATCGATAAGGCCCCCGAGGAGAGAGAGCGCGGAATCACCATCAACACTGCCCACGTTGAGTATGAGACCGACAACCGTCACTATGCTCACGTTGACTGCCCCGGACACGCCGACTATGTTAAAAACATGATCACCGGTGCTGCCCAGATGGACGGCGCCATCCTGGTCGTTTCCTCCGCGGACGGCCCCATGCCCCAGACCCGTGAGCACATCCTGCTTGCCCGTCAGGTAGGCGTTCCCTACATTGTTGTTTTCATGAACAAAGTTGACCAGGTAGACGACCCTGAGCTGCTGGAGCTGGTCGAGATGGAGATCCGCGAGCTGCTCTCCTCCTATGACTTCCCCGGCGACGACATTCCGATCGTCAAGGGTTCCGCCCTGCAGGCTCTGGAGTGCGCCAGCAATGATCCTTCCGACCCCACCTACGCTCCCATCCTGGAGCTGATGGACGCTGTCGACGCTTATATCCCCACCCCCGAGCGCAAAGCTGACCTGCCCTTCCTGATGCCTGTTGAGGACGTCTTCACCATCACCGGCCGCGGCACCGTTGCCACCGGCAGAGTTGAGCGTGGACAGGTTAAGGTCGGCGACGAGGTCGAGATCATCGGCCTGACCGAGGAGAGAAAGAAAACCGTTATCACCGGCGTTGAGATGTTCCGCAAGATCCTGGATTACGCTGAGGCCGGCGACAACATCGGTGCTCTGCTCCGTGGTATTCAGAGAACCGAGATCGAGCGCGGACAGGTTCTGTGCAAACCCGGAACGATCCATCCCCACACCAAGTTCCATGGCCAGGTTTACATCCTGAAAAAGGAAGAGGGCGGCCGTCACACCCCGTTCTTCAACAACTACAGACCTCAGTTCTACTTCAGAACTACCGACGTTACCGGCGTCATCACCCTGCCCGAGGGCACCGAGATGTGCATGCCTGGCGATAACGTTGAGATGGACGTTGAGCTGATCACCCCCATCGCCATTGAAGAGGGCCTGCGTTTCGCTATCCGTGAGGGTGGCCGCACCGTTGGTTCCGGCGTTGTTACCAAGATCAATGAGTAATTGATCTTCCGAGAGAAGCTTGCGGCTTTGCCGGAAGCTTTCCGGGGATTGTTTTGATGCAGCGAAGGCCCGCACAGTTTTCTGTGCGGGCCTTTTTGCATTTGGCTTAAAGGTATGGCGGAAAGGAGAAGAAAATGGCAAAATATGAAACGGCCCTGACGGGAGACTTCGACGGGTTTTTATCCGCGCTGGAGCGGGAGGTTTTGGAAGGGAGCCTGTCCGCCAGCCTGGAGGATGGAAGCGACCTTGTGCTTGGCCCCCTGCGCTGTGCGGTGCGGGTATATGAGCGCTACAGCATGGCGGGCGGAAACCGCGTCAGCCTGAATATCACCCTCCTGGGGCAGGCGGGGAAGCTGTATCTCTCGGCCATTTCCTCCGGCGGCAGCCAGGCGGTGTTTTTCAAGGTGAACACCTGGGGAGAGGAGGCCTTCTTAGAGGCTGTTTCCAGCTTCGCAGAGCGCTGGAAACAGGGGAATGTTTGATTTTTTCTTGACAACCCCGGGCCGGAGGGCTATAATAAAGCACGAACTAAATGAAATGTCTGTTTCAGGGCGAGGTGTAATTCCTCACCGGCGGTGAACAGCCTTTGCGCTGCAAGTCCGCGAACTGCCTTCTGGCAGCCGATCTGGTCAGAATCCAGAACCGACGGTATAGTCCGGATGAAAGAAACGACGTGCTGTTTTGCCGCACGCTGACGCCTGAGACCGCATGGTTTCAGGCGTTTTTTTCGTTCTTCAAACAGACCTTATCCGCATGGGGCCGAGAGGCTCTTCCGAGAGATGGAGGTTTTAAGTATGAAAAAACGCATCGATGTCCGTAAGCTTGTTGTCACCGCCATGCTGGCGGCCGTTTCCACCGTGCTGATGTTTTTCAGCTTCAACGTACCGTTGATGCCCAGTTTTATCAAGCTGGATTTTTCCGAGCTGCCCGCGCTGCTGGCATCCTTTGCCCTGGGGCCCGTTTCCGGGGCGGCGGTCTGCCTGGTGAAAAACCTGGTGAATGTGATGTTCAGTACCACCGGTGGAGTGGGGGAGCTCTCCAACTTTATCTTAGGCTGTCTCTTCGTGGTGCCCGCCGGTCTGATCTACCGGCACAAGAGGACGGCGCCGGGGGCGCTGCTGGGGTCTCTTCTGGGGGCACTTGTCATGGCGGGGGCCAGTGTGCTGACCAACTATTATGTGGTGTACCCAATTTACACCGCCTTTATGCCCATGGAGGCGATCCTGGGCACGTACCGGGCGATCAATCCCCACGTGGAGACACTGTGGGACGCCCTTTTGTGGTTTAACCTGCCCTTCACCTTCCTTAAAGGGCTGTGCAGCGTTGCCATGTGCTTTGCCATCTACAAACCGCTCTCCCCTATTCTGAAGGGAAACCCCCGCCGGGCGGAGCAGAAGAACCCGGAGCAGGCTTGACAAGCCTCTGAAAGCGGGATATAATATAAAAACGTTCCAAACAAATTAAATATCACCCCTTATCAAGAGTGGCGGAGGGAACAGGCCCTGTGAAGCCCGGCAACCTGTCGGCCGTGAAGAACGGCGGAGAAGGTGCCAAATCCTGCGGGAGTACCGAGAGATGAGGATTTTCATAGATGCTCGGGGTGTCCCCGGGCATTTTCTTTTTCCCTTGGGGGGACAACACAACAGGAGGTATAAAAAATGGCAAGGCACTTTTTTACATCGGAATCGGTAACGGAAGGGCACCCCGATAAGATCTGCGACCAGATCTCGGACGCGGTGCTGGACGCGATCATTGCGCAGGACCCCGGGGCCCGGGTAGCCTGCGAATGTGCCACCACCACCGGGCTCGTCCTGGTGATGGGGGAGATCACGACGGACTGCTATGTGGATATTCCGCAGGTGGCCCGGGATGTAGTGGTGGAAATTGGGTACGACCGGGCCAAATACGGCTTTGACGGGACTACCTGCTCGGTGCTGACTTCCATCCACGATCAGTCCTCCGACATTGCCATGGGCGTGGACAGCGCCCTGGAGGCGAAGGAGGGGCAAAGCGCCGAGACCAACGGCGCCGGAGACCAGGGCATGATGTTCGGCTACGCCTGCGACGAGACGCCGGAGCTGATGCCGCTCTCCATCTCCCTGGCCCACAAGCTCTCCCGCCGGCTGACCGAGGTGCGGAAAAACGGCACTCTGCCCTACCTCCGCCCGGATGGAAAGACCCAGGTGACGGTGGAATTTGAGGATGACCGCCCGGTGCGGATCGACACCGTCGTGGTATCCAGCCAGCACGGCCCGGAGGTCCCGCTGGAGACGATCCGCGCCGACATCATCGAGCACGTGGTAAAGCCCATCGTTCCGGCTCAGCTGCTGGACGGCAATACAAAGTACTATGTGAACCCCACCGGGCGCTTTGTCATCGGCGGCCCGCAGGGGGACAGCGGGCTCACCGGCCGCAAGATCATTGTGGACACCTACGGCGGATACGCCCGCCACGGCGGCGGCGCCTTCTCCGGGAAGGACCCCACCAAGGTGGACCGCTCCGCGGCCTATGCCGCCCGCTACGTGGCCAAGAACATCGTGGCGGCGGGGCTGGCTAAAAAGTGTGAGCTCCAGCTGGCCTACGCCATCGGCGTGGCGCGCCCGGTCTCTGTCATGGTGGATACCTTCGGCACCGGCAAGGTGCCGGATGAGCGCCTGGCCCGGGCAGTGGAGCAGGTGTTTGACCTGCGCCCCGCATCCATCATCCGGGATCTGGACCTCAGAAAGCCCATCTACCGCAGCCTGGCGGCCTACGGCCACATGGGCCGGGAGGACCTGGGCGTGGCCTGGGAAAAGACCGACCGCGTGGAGGCCCTGAAGGCGGCCCTTCGGGACTGACCTGAAAAAGAAAGCCCGTCCTGAATTTTTTAGGACGGGCTTTGTGCGGGCTGCGTGTTTTCAGAAAGTTAAAAACCTTCCTGGTTTTTTTACGGTTTTTCACCGGGCCGTCACAGAAAGCACATAGGAACTTCAGGCGGCCATGGAATCATAAAGACAGAAAGCAGGAGGGCACAGCCCTCATCCAGTCTCTCACGCGGAACCTCCCCCCAACCCGTTCCGCGAAAAATCCCACCGATGTCAGTTCGCCTTTGTCCTCCTGCTTTCCGCGCAGGCAAAACAGCCCTCGCTGCAGCTCTCGGAGCCCGGGTGGAAAACACCTGAAGGCACTGTGTTTTTATAGCTTTGCTTCGCGAAGCTATAAAAACGGCCGTGTGGGCCGTCCCGTCCCGCGGCTGCAAAACCCCGCGCATCCGCTTACAGAGCGGGCAGATGCGCAAAAATAGCCGCAGGCTGTTCTTCATTTTATTTCAGGGCGCGGATATTGAATCCGCGCCCCCATTTTATTTTGCGGCTCAAAAAGGGAAGAACCGCCTTTCAGGCGGCGGGCGGGCGTTCCCCAAAGAAAAAACCGATCAGAATGAAAA
>JALELV010000006.1 GCA_022768545.1 Oscillospiraceae bacterium | reverse complement strand
CGGCGGGAGATTTTTGCCGGGCGCAGCGGCGGAATGGAGCGAAAAGCTTATGAAACTGATCAATATCGGCTTTGGAAACATGGTGTCGGCTAACCGCCTGGTGGCGATCGTCAGCCCGGAATCGGCCCCTATCAAGCGTATTATCCAGGACGCCAGAGACCGGGGCACCCTGATCGACGCCACCTACGGACGGCGCACCCGCGCGGTGATCATCACCGACAGCGACCATGTGGTGCTCTCGGCGGTGCAGCCGGAGACGGTGGCCAACCGCCTGGTGGATGATGACGAGGACGAGGAGCTGGAAGAAGATGAATAAAAAAGGCAGGTTGATCGTCTGCTCCGGCCCCTCCGGAGTGGGCAAGGGGACCATTGTGCGACGGTATGTGGAGGAGCACCCGGGAGTGGAGCTCTCGGTTTCCGCCACCACCCGGGGGCCCCGGCCCGGCGAGGAGGAAGGCGTTCACTACTACTTCATCAGCCGGGAGCAGTTTGAGGAAAAGATCGCGGGGGACGGGATGCTGGAATACGCCTCTTTTGCGGGTAATTACTACGGCACCCCCCGGGACAAGGTGGAACAGGCCCTCTCCCGGGGCCGGGACGTGATCCTGGAGATCGAGGTGCAGGGGGCCATGAAGGTAAAGGCCCGCTGCCCGGAGGCGCTGCTCGTGTTCATCATGCCGCCCTCCTTCGAGGTGCTCCGCCGGCGTCTTTCCGGCCGGGGGACCGAGGACGCGGCCACCGTGGCGCGCCGCCTTTCCGCGGCGGCCGGGGAGATGGAAAAGGCCCGCGGATACGATTATATAGTGGTCAATGACGACCTGGAGGAGGCGCTGGCCGATTTTGGAGCGGTCATCACCGCCGCCAAGTGCAGTATTCACGATATGAAATATTTGATAGACGAGGTGCAGAAAGATGCTCAGACCTGCAATGACGCAAATTCTTAAAAACAATGAGAGCTATTACTCCCTGGTGGTGGCGGTGGCCAAGCGCGCCCGCCAGATCGCCCAGGAGGCGGAGGACAACCACGAGATCCTCATCGAAAAGCCGGTGAAGATCGCGGTGGAGGAGTTCGCCGCAGGAAAATACCGCATTGTGGAAAACGACGATATCGGTGAGAAGCCGGAACAGTAAAAACGCCCCGCAGAAGGGGAAGAGAGGTGGGCTGTCCGTCCGTGTTTCACGTTGTGTCGGCGGCAGTCGATAAAGCCGCCTTTCATTTTGACAAGCTCTACAGCTATACGGTGCCCTCCGGGCTTGTGGGGAAGATCCGGATAGGCGCCCGGGTGCTGGTACCCTTCGGGGGCGGCAACCGGCGGCGCCAGGCCCTGGTGCTGTCCATGGAGGAACGGGCCTCCGAAGAGGGGCTCAAACCGGTCAGCGCCCTGCTGGACCCGGAGCCTCTTCTCACCGGGGAGATGCTGGAGTTGGTGCGGTACCTGAAATCCGCCTGCTTCTGCACCTATTACGACGCGGTGAAGACCATCCTGCCCGGGGGCATCGGGTATCAGATCTCCTTTGCCTACCGGCTTTCCCCCGGCTGGCGGGACGGGCCGGAGGAGCTCTCCCCGGAGGAGCGGCGGGTGGCTGCCTTCCTGCTTAAAAAGGACGGCCCCGTCCCGCGGGAGCAGCTCTGCCGTGCGCTGGGCCTTGCCCAGGATACTCCGCTGCCGGACCAGATGTACCGGAAAGGGATCCTGACCCGGGAGGAGAATGCCCGCCGCCGGGTGGGGGACGAGACGGTGCAGATGGCCCGCCTGTGCCCGGAGGCGCAGGACGAGGCGCCCGCATCCCTCACCCCCAAGCAGAAGAGCGTGGTGGAGTTTCTCCGCACAGTGGGGGCGGCCACCCTGAAGGAAGCCGAGTACTTCACAGGGGTCACCTCGGCTGTGCTGCGCACGCTGGAAAAGCGCGGCGTGGTGGAGTTTTTTGAGCACGAGGTGCTGCGCACGCCGGCGCGCTCCTCCTCTGCGGCGCCTGTTTTGCCCATCTCCCTGGAGGGGAGGCAGCGGGAGGCCTACGAAAAGCTGCTGGGGGCCTACCGGGGCGGCGGTGCCGGTACGGCTCTGCTCTACGGTGTCACCGGCAGCGGAAAGACCCAGGTGTATACCAAGCTCATCTCGGATGTGGTGGCGGACGGGCGGCAGGCCATCGTGCTGGTGCCGGAGATCTCGCTCACCCCGCAGACCATCGAGGGCTTTACCGCCCGGTTTGGGGACCGGGTGGCCATCCTGCACAGCGGCCTCTCTCTGGGAGAGCGGCTGGACGAATGGAAGCGTATCCGCGCCGGTCAGGTGGATATCGCAGTGGGGACGCGCTCCGCCGTCTTTGCGCCCTTTGAGCGCCTGGGCCTCATCGTCATCGACGAGGAGCAGGAGCACACCTATAAATCTGAAAGCGCGCCCCGCTACCACGCGCGGGATGTGGCGCGCTTCCGCAGCGGCTACCATGGCTGCCTGACGGTGCTGGCCTCCGCTACCCCCTCGGTGGAGACCTATTACCACGCCAAAGCGGGGAACTACCTGCTGGCGGAGCTGCCCTCCCGCTACGGCGGCGCGCGGCTGCCGGACGTGGAGCTGGTGGATATGACCGGGGAGCGCATGGCGGGCAACAGCGGCGAGATATCGGAGGCGCTGGCCGCCGGGGTGAGGCAGGTACTGGAGCGGGGGGAGCAGGCGATCCTGCTGCTCAACCGCAGGGGGTACCATACCCGCGCCCTGTGTCAGAGCTGCCGAACGGCGCTCACCTGCCCCAACTGCAGCATCGCCCTTACCTACCACGCCGCTAACGGCCGGCTGATGTGCCACTACTGCGGGTATTCCCGCCCCATGGAGGAGGGGTGTCCCCAGTGCGGCGGAAAGGTGGAGCGCTTTCAGGGCGTGGGTACCCAGAAGCTGGAGGAAGAGGTGCGGGAACTGTTCCCGCAGGCGCGGGTGCTGCGCATGGACGCGGACACCACCCTCTCCAAACATGCCCACGAAGAAAAGTTTCGGGATTTTGCCGAGGGCCGCTACGACCTGATGGTGGGGACCCAGATGGTGGCCAAGGGCCTCAACTTCCCCGGCGTCACCCTGGTGGGGGTGCTGGCGCCGGACGCGACGCTGTTTGGGGACGACTTTAAAAGCGAGGAGCGCACCTTCAGCCTGATCACTCAGGTCATCGGCCGGGCGGGGAGAGGGGAAAAGCGTGGCCGTGCCCTGATCCAGACCTTTGTGCCGGAAAACCGGGTGATGATCGAGGCTTCGGAGCAGGACTACGAGACCTTTTATCAAAACGAGATCATCTGCCGCAAGGTGATGCTCTACCCGCCCTTCTGCAGCATGTGCGCCGTGGGTTTTTCCGGTGAGAGGGAGTCGGAGGTGATCCGGGGGGCAGAGAGCTTTCTGCGCTCGCTGACGGCGCTTGCCAGGCAAAAGTACCCGGATATTCCCCTGCGGGTGCTGGGGTGCACCCCAAACCTCGTGCTGAAGGTGAGCGGGAAGTACCGCTACAAGATCGTGATCAAATGTAAAAACAGCCCCCGGTTCCGCGAACTGATCGGGGCTTTGCTGATACAATTTGGAAGGGACCCGAGGAACAAGGGCGTCACCGCCTACGGTGACCCGTATTTTGACGGTTCGATGTAATTTTCCCGAAGGAGGAAGCGAAAATGGCGATCCGCAATATCGTAAAAGAGGGCGACGAGGTGCTCCGCAAGGTGTCGAAGCCCGTTGTGCGCTTTGATGAGAAGCTTTGGACGCTGCTGGACGACATGGCCCAGACCATGCACGAGGCAAACGGCGTGGGCCTTGCGGCCCCGCAGGTGGGTATCCTGCGCCGGGTGGTGGTCATCGACGTGGGGGAAGGGGTCATCGAGCTCATCAACCCGCAGGTGATCTCCTCCGCGGGGGAGAACGTGGGCACGGAGGGCTGCCTTTCCATCCCCGGGGAGTGGGGCATCGTGGCGCGGCCGGAGAAGGCCGCCGTCAAGGCCCAGGACCGCGATGGAAACGAGATCGTTGTGGAAGGTGAGGGGCTGCTGGCCCGCGCCCTCTGCCATGAGATCGACCATCTGGAGGGGAAGCTGTTTCGGGATATCGCCCAGCGCATGCTGAGCGCAGAGGAGCTGGAACAGCTGGAGGAGCAGGGCTCCGAGGAGTAAAACGGGGAGGAGGGTCATCGTGGATATTGTATTTATGGGCACGCCGGATTTTGCGGTGCCGTCGCTGGAGCGTCTGATCGCCCTGGGGCACCGGGTGAAAGGGGTGTTTACCCAGCCGGATAAACCGGTGGGAAGAAAGCAGGAGCTGACCCCGCCCCCGGTGAAGGAGCTGGCCCTCCGCCACGGCATCCCGGTGTTCCAGCCGGTAAAGATGCGGGATGGTTCCGCCCTTGCCCTGCTGCGGGAGCTTGCCCCGGAGCTGGTGGTGGTGGTGGCCTACGGGCGCATCCTTCCGCCGGATATACTGGCGGTACCAAAATACGGATGCATCAACATCCATGGCTCCCTGCTTCCAAAGTACCGCGGGGCGGCCCCCATCCAGTGGACCGTCATCAACGGCGACGCCGAGGCGGGGGTGACCTCCATGTATATGGCGGAGGGCCTTGACACCGGAGATATGCTGCTGTCCCTTTCCACCCCCGTGGGGGAGGATGAGACTGCCGGGGAGCTCTTCGACCGCTTGGCGCCTTTGGGGGCGGATTGCCTGGAGCAGACCCTGGAGCTGCTCCGGAAGGGAGAGCTCTCTCCCCGTCCCCAGAGAGAGGCCGACGCCACCTATGCGCCCATGCTGGATAAAAAGATGGCGGGGCTTGACTTCAGCCGTTCCCCCCGGGAACTGTGCTGCCTGATCCGGGGGCTCTGCCCCTGGCCGGTGGCCTATACCGGCCTGGACGGCAAAAAGCTGAAAGTATATTCGGCCCGTCCGGCGGAGGGGTTTTCCGGCCCGGCGGGGGAACTGCTCTCCGGCGACCGCATGATCGTGGGGGCGGGAGACGGCGCTGTGGAGCTGTTGCAGGTGCAGCTGGAAGGTTCCCGGCGAATGCCCGCCGCCGACTTCCTGCGGGGAAAGCACCTTGAGCCGGGAAAAAAATTCATGGCCCCGTAACAGGTGGGCCACAACCCCCGGATACAATAGATGATAGGAAAGTCCCGCCCGGCGGGGCCTTGCCTGAAAAATAGCAAAGGGGTTTGACCGCATGTTTTATTTCGACTATTATTACTGGATCCTGATCCTGCCCGCGGCGCTGTTTGCCATGTGGGCCCAGATGCGGGTGCAGAGCACCTTTCGGCGCTACTCCAAGACGGGGAACCTCCGGGGCCTCACCGGCGCGGGCGCCGCGCGGATGATTCTTGACGCAAACGGCCTTCAGAACATCCGGTTGGAGCATATTTCCGGCAATCTCACCGACCACTACGACCCGAGGAACCAGGTGATCCGCCTGTCTGATTCGGTCTGGGGATCTTCCTCGGTGGCGGCGGTGGGGGTGGCGGCCCACGAGGCGGGCCACGCGGTGCAGCACGCGGTGGGGTATTTCCCCATCAAGATCCGCACGGCGGTGATCCCGGTGACCAACATTGGCTCCAAGCTCTCCATTCCGCTGATCCTGCTGGGGATATTTTTCCAGGCTCAGCCCCTGGTGAGCGTGGGGATCCTTTTATTTGCCACAGTGGCGCTGTTTCAGTTGGTGACCCTGCCGGTGGAGTACAACGCCAGCGGGCGCGCCATGAAGGTGCTGGAGCAGAGCGGGATGCTGATGGGCGAGGAGCTCACCGGTGCGCGGAAGGTGCTTTCCGCCGCCGCCCTTACCTACGTAGCGGCCCTCATCACCGCCCTGGCCCAGCTGCTGCGGCTGGTGCTGCTGTTTGGACGCAGAAACGATGACTGACCGGCCCGGCTGCGGGCGGGGGGAGGAAGCTTTTTGAAGAATGCGCGACAGACTGCCGCCGAGGCTCTGATCCGGGTGGAGAAGGGCGGCGCCTATTCCAATATCGCAATTGACCGCGCCCTGGAGGAAAGCGGCCTGGACGGACGGGACAGGGCCTTTGCTACCACGCTTTTTTACGGTGTGCTGGAGCGCCGCATCACGCTGGATTTTGCCCTTGGGCGGTACTGCAAAACGCCGCTCGGGCAGCTTTCCCCCGCGGTGCGGGCCATTTTGCGCCAGGCGGTGTACCAAATTGCCTATATGGACAGCGTCCCCCCCTCTGCCGCCGTCAACGAAGCGGTGGAACTGACCCGCGCCCTGGGACAGGGCCGGGCCGCCGGCTTTGTCAACGGTGTACTGCGCTCCTTCCTGCGGGATGGGGGAGAGCTGTGTCTGCCGGACCGCGGGGAGGACCGGGCAAAATACCTCTCCCTTGCCTATTCGGTGCCGGAGCCCCTGGTGCGGATGTGGGAGGCGCAGTACGGGGAGGAGCCCCTAAAGCCGCTGCTGTGTGCCGCCGGCGGGCGCCCGCCGCTGTACGTGCGCGCGAATTCTCTGCGGACAGACGCCGCCGGCCTGCTGAAGCGATGGGGGGAGGAAACCGGGGCCCGGGAGGTGCAGGGGGTGCCCTGCTGTGTCGCGCTGGAAAGGTCCGGCGCTGTGGAAAAGCTCTCCGGCTTTGACGAAGGCCTTTTCCATGTACAGGACCTTTCCTCCCAGCTGTGCGCCGCGGCGCTGGAGGCCCGGCCGGGGATGCGGGTGCTGGACGCCTGCGCCGCCCCCGGCGGCAAGAGCTTTACCATAGCCCAGTGGATGGGCGGGGAGGGCGAGCTGCTGGCGGGGGATCTGTACCCCGCCAAGGTGCGGCGCATCCGGGAGGGAGCCGCACGCCTGGGGCTTGGCAATGTGCGGGCTATGCAGCGGGATGCCTCCCGGCATGACCCGGAGATGGGGCTGTTCGACCGTGTCCTCTGCGACGCGCCCTGTTCGGGGCTGGGCATCATCCGGCGCAAACCGGAGATCCGTTACAAGCCGCTCGAAGAACTGCGGGAGCTGCCCGGCATTCAGTATAAAATTTTGGAAGCCTCGGCAGAATATGTAACAGAGGGCGGGGTGCTGGTTTATTCCACCTGCACGCTGAACCGGAGGGAAAACGAAGAGAACGTCGGGCGCTTTCTGCGGGAGCATCCGGAGTTTGCGCCGGAGGAGCTACCGGAGTGGATCTGCTCCTTTGCGGGGAAAAAGCAGGACTTTCAGATGACCCTGTTTCCGCAGGACTGCGGGAGCGATGGCTTTTACATGGCGAGGTTTCAAAGAATAAGCGGCGGGAGATAAGACATTGGAGAAGATCGATATCAAGTCCATGGCGCTGCCGGAGCTGGAGGCCCTCTTAAAAGAATGGGGGGAGCCGCGGTTTCGGGCGGGGCAGGTCTATACCTGGATGCATCAGAAGCAGGCTCTTTCCTTTGAGGAGATGACGAACCTCCCCAAGGCCCTGCGGGAAAAGCTGGAGGAACAGTGCCGGATCACCCGGCTCTCTGTGCGGAGAAAGCTTGTCTCCCAGCTGGATGGGACTATCAAATACCTTTACGAGCTCCCGGACGGGGAGACGGTGGAGAGCGTCCTGATGCAGTATCATCACGGGGACAGCCTGTGCATCTCCACCCAGGTGGGGTGCCGCATGGGCTGCAACTTCTGCGCCTCCACCCTTTTGGGGCTGGCCCGGAACCTGACCCCGGCGGAGATGCTGGAGGAGGTGTATCTGGCCGGGCGGGACAGCGGAAGAAAGGTGTCCTCCCTGGTGCTCATGGGCATTGGGGAGCCGCTGGACAATTATGACAACGTCCTTGCTTTTCTCCGCATCCTCTCTTCGGAGCAGGGGTTTGGCCTCAGCCTGCGGCATGTCTCCCTCTCCACCTGCGGGCTGGTGCCCCGCATCTATGACCTGATGCGCGAAAAGCTGCAGCTGACCCTGTCCATCTCCCTGCACGCGCCGGACAACGAAACGCGCAGCCGTACCATGCCGGTAAACCGGAAATACCCGGTGGAGGAGCTGATGGCCGCCTGCCGGAAGTACTTTGAAGAGACCGGCCGGCGCATCTCCTTTGAATACGCCCTGATCCAGGGGGTAAACGACACGGAGGAGTGTGCGGAAAAGCATGCGGCGCTGCTGGCGGGGCTGCCCTGCCACGTCAACCTCATCCCGGTCAACAACGTCACTGAGCGGGGATACCAGAAGAGCAGCCCCCGCCAGATCAAAAAATTTATCGCCGTGCTGGAGCGGCACCACATCAACACCACTGTGCGCCGGGAGCTGGGCGCCGACATCAACGCCGCCTGCGGCCAGCTCAGGCGGGCGGACAAAGGAGAGGGTGCGACATGCTGAATTTTGCGGGCAAAACCGACGTTGGGCGCCGTCGGGATGTCAATCAGGACTGTTTCTACCTGCGGCAGCTTTCGGACGGGGCCGTTCTGGCTATTTTATGCGACGGCATGGGAGGGGCCAGCGGCGGCCAGGTGGCCAGCGAGACCGCTGTGCGCACCATGGCCCAGCGCATTTTAAAGGATTACCGGCGGGATTATAAGCCCGTTTCCATCCGGCACATGCTCTCCTCCGCCATGTCGGCCGCCAACAGCGAGGTGTTTGCCATGGCCCGGAGAAACCCCGCCCTCAAGGGAATGGGGACGACCGCCATCGCCGCCCTGATCCGGGAAGGGGCGGTTTACCTTCTCCATGTGGGGGACAGCCGCTGTTACCTGATCCACGAAAAAGGCGTCCGTCAAATGACCCGGGACCACTCAATGGTACAGCTTTTGGTGGACCGGGGAGAGATCACCCCCGAAGAGGCAAAATATCATCCGGAGCGCCACTTCATCACCCGGGCTCTGGGGGTGGGGGAAAACCTGGAAGCGGATTATCTGGAGGAGAGCGTCCCGGCGGGGAGCTGGGTGCTGCTTTGTTCCGACGGCCTCTCCAACCATCTGGATGAGGAGGATATCAGCTCGATCATTTCGGGGCATACCCCCGCGGAGGGTGTGAAGGAGCTGGTGGACCGCGCCAACGTCATGGGCGGCACCGACAACATCACCGCGGTTCTGATAGAAAACCGGGGCCGCTGAGCCCGGGGAAAGATACTTTTGTAAGATCGGAGGGAGGATACATGGACAAATATATCGGCAAAAAGCTGGAGGGCCGCTACGAGATCGCCGAGCTGATCGGCGTGGGCGGCATGGCCAATGTCTATAAGGCCCATGATATCGTGGAAGACCGCCTGGTTGCGGTGAAGATCCTGCGGGAGGAATACTCCTCCAGTGCCGAGTTCCTGCGCCGGTTCCGGAATGAATCCCGTGCCATCGCGGTGCTCAATCACCCCAACATCGTCAAGGTGTACGACGTGGGCTTCAGCGAGCGGATCCAGTTTATCGTCATGGAATATATCGACGGGATCACCCTGAAGGAATATATCGGTCAGCAGGGCCAGGTGCGCTGGAAAGAGGCGGTGCATTTTACCGTTCAAACTCTGCGGGCCCTGCAGCATGCCCATGACAAGGGCATCGTCCACCGGGATATCAAGCCGGAGAACCTGATGCTGCTGCGGGATGGCACCATCAAGGTGATGGATTTCGGTATCGCCCGCTTCTCCCGCAGCCAGAGCGCCACCATCACCGACCGGGCCATCGGTTCGGTGCATTATATCAGCCCAGAGCAGGCGCGGGGGGAGCTCACCGACGGCAAGAGCGACCTGTATTCCGTGGGGGTCATCCTCTACGAGATGCTCACCGGACGCCTGCCTTTTGAGGCGGATAGCGCGGTGTCTGTGGCCATCAAGCAGATCCAGTCGGAAGCACCGCGGCCCCGCCGGCTCAACCCGGATATCCCGGAGGGCCTGGAGGCCATTACCCTGCGGGCCATGCAGAAGGACCCGGCCAGGCGGTACCAGTCCGCCGCCGAGATGCTGCGGGATATCGACCAGTTCAAGCACAACCCCTCCATCAGTTTTGAGTATAAATATCTCACCGCCCCGGAGGAGGAGAAAGAGCTGAGCCGGACGGCATCCAGGGCACGGCCGCAGAACGCCGTCCGGCAGGCCCAAAGGCCCGCGCCAAAAAAACGGCGCAGCGGGGAGGCCATTCCCGAGGAGAATGTGGAGTATGTTAAAAAGACGCCGTTCCTTGCCATCCTCACCGGGATCGCGGCGGCTTTTGCCCTTTCAGCGGCCACCTTTATCTTTTTGATGTTCTATTATAACAACCCCTTTGTGGCGGTGGACGAGGTGAACATCCCCAACTTTGTGGGGGTGCGCTACGATACAGCCATCAACTCTCCCCGGTACTCCGGCTTCAACATCATTGTGGAGGAGCCGGTGTACAGCGAGGAATATGAAAAAGGCGTCATCTGCGAGCAGAAACCCAAATACCCCAAGGTGGTCAAGATCGGCTCCGATGTTCGGGTGAAGATCTCCAACGGGGCCCAGATGGTGACCATGGAGGATTACACCAATATGGAGGCCACACAGGTGTTCGCGGAGCTGAAAAAGCAGGGGCTGGAGTACTCTGAATCCCGGATCTCCCACCCTTCTGTCCCCAGCGGATATGTGGTGCGCACCGACCCTATCAAGGGCAGCGAGGTAAAGGCGGGCACCGTGGTGACGGTATATACCAGCATCGGGCCGCAGACCTCCATGGTGCCGGTGCCCAAGGTGACCGAGCTCTATGTGGACGACGCCCGCAGCCTGCTTGGCACCAGGGGGCTCAAGATCGGCGCGGTGGAGACCGACCCCGACAGCGAGGAGCCCTACGGGACTGTAATTGAACAGAGCCCCGAGGAGGGGGAGATGGTGGCGGAGGGCTCCTTCATCAACCTGGTGGTGAGCCAGGGAGAGAGCGATGAGACCCGTCTCTCTATCCCTATCACCCTGCCGGCCGGCATAAACAAGCTGGTGACGGTGCAGGCCTTTATGGACGATATGGAGATCCACAACCTGCAGATAAACCCCACGGAGACCTCTGTCTGGAAACCAACCTTTACAGGAGAGGGCATCGCCCGGGTCGTCATCACTATCAACGAAAAGACCTATCAGGAATATCTGGTGGACTTTGACGAGCGCACCCGGTATTTGGACGAGGACTACTCCGAAGGCTTTACTTTGGATTAAAAAAGACAGGAGGACGGCATGGAGCGGCAGCAGGGAAGAATTGTAAAGGCTCTGGGCGGGTTTTACTATGTGGAGGCGGAAGGAAGCCTTTTGGAATGCCGCGCCCGGGGGCTGTTCCGCAGGCAGGAGACCTCCCCCCTGGTGGGGGACCTTGCCGTGGTGGAGCCCACTGGGGAGGGCACGGGATATGTGGTGGAGCTTCTTCCCCGCAAAAATGCCCTGGTGCGGCCTCCCCTTGCAAACCTTGACCAGCTTTTCCTGGTCTGCTCTGTCTTTGACCCGGCGCCGAACCTGTTTGTGCTGGATAAGCTCATCGCCGTGGCGGAGCACAAGGGGATAGCGCCCCTGATCGTGTTCACCAAGACCGACCTGACCGAGGGGACGGAGCTGTCCGCCCTTTACCGGGAGGCGGGTTTCCCGGTGTTTGAGGTGTCCTCCCTTACGGGGGAGGGCGTGGGGCCGGTGAAAGCGGCCCTGACCGGCAGGCTCAGTGCCTTCTGCGGAAATTCCGGCGTGGGAAAATCGAGCCTGCTCAATTGCATCGACCCGCGGCTTGCCCTGCCCACGGCGGATATCAGCCGCAAGCTGGGCCGCGGCAGGCATACCACCCGCCATGTGCAGCTCTACCACGTGGAGGGCGGGCTGGTGGCCGACACCCCCGGCTTTTCCTCCATGGAGCTGGAGCGCTATGAGGTCATCCTGAAGGATGAGCTGCAGGAGTGCTTCCGGGAGTTTGCCCCCTACCGGGAAAAATGCCGTTTTACCGGGTGCTCCCACACCCGGGAGAAGGGCTGCGCGGTGCTGGAGGCGGTAACGCGGGGGGAGATCGCCCCCTCCCGGCACGAGAGCTACACCGCCCTCTACGAGGCGGCCAAAAATATCCGGGAATGGGAGCTGAAGAGAACGGCGGGAAGGGAGGCAAGGCCATGAAGCGATGTGTGATCATCGGCGCCGCGCCGGTGAGCGGGGCGCTGCTGCGACAGTTTTCCGGCCGCACGGGGGATTATCTGATCTGCGCCGACGGCGGCTATGCATCCGCCCGGGAGGCGGGGCTTGTGCCGGACCTTTTGGTGGGGGATTTTGACTCCCTCTGCAACGCGGCTCCGGAGGTGGAAACCATCCGGGCGGCGGTGGAAAAAGATGACACCGATATGCTGCTGGCCCTCAAGGAGGGGCTGCGGCGCGGGTATGAGGAGTTTGTACTTCTGGGTTCCCTGGGGGGGAGGCTGGACCATACGGCGGCCAACATCCAGGCGGTGGCCTGGGGGCTTCAGCACGGGGTGTTTGTGCTGCTGGCGGACGAGAACAACCTGGTCACCATGCTGCAGAACGACAGCGCCCGCATCCCGCGGCTGGAAGGGTACCACCTCTCGCTGTTCTCCTATACCGGGAGGTGCCGGGGAGTGACGGTGCGGGGGGTAAAATACCCGCTGGAGGGCGCCTGCCTTGACCAGTATTTCCCCCTGGGGGTGAGCAACGAGATCGAGGCGGCGGAGGCCTTCGTGCAGGTGGACGAGGGCATTTTGCTGATCGTGATGTCCCGGGAGGGATGAGGTTTCAAAGGAGTGCGGCCGGGCCGGAGGACGGCCCGGAAAGAGACGGATGAGGAGGAACGATGACAAAATGAAAAAATGGCTGGCTTTGGCCATGGCGGCGGCCCTCTGTGCGGGGCTTTTGGTTCCGGCTATGGCGGAGAACTATGTGCCCCCCTTTGAGGAGGAGGACTGGGCCTACAGCGGAGAGGCTCTGAAGAGCGGCTGGGTGCGGCAGCTGAAAGGGGATCTTCCCCTGGCGGTGTTCCCCATCGGGGAGGAAAACCGCATCTCTGACTACAGCGTGAAGGTCTCTTATGAAAAAGGCAAAAGCTGTGTGGAATCGATCCAGGTGGAAAAGCTGGGGGATATGGGCTATGTGGTGATCTCCTTTGCGCCCGGCGTCGAGGCGGAAAAAACGCCTCTTTCCGGCAGCTTCCGGCTGATGAAAGGGCACTCAAATGTCACCGACCTTATTTTGGCGGGGATAGAGGAGGTCTCCTATAACGCGGGCAAAAACCGGATGGAGTTTGACCTGACTGCAGGATACAACAAAGACATTGAAATGTACCAAAACCAGCTGATGGATGAGGACGGGTATATCGAGTACGACGGCTTCGACAACGAGAGCGAGTTTCCCGGGCAGGGGGTGTTTTTGGCCCCGGTGCTGGATTTTGGAAAATTTGGGGATGTGACGCCCGGTGCCCCCGAGCCGCAGAACCTGTGGATCTCCTTTGCGGGGACCGATGTTTCCTTCCAGGTGCGCCTGGTGGATCAGGCTCCGGTGAACATGCTTTACAACGACCGTTCCCACCCGGATATCGTGGATATCTACCCGGACAACGAAATGTATTTTATGAACTTTAAAGAGCATCCGGAGTTTGATTTTACGGGGGAGCTCACCTGGTATGTGCCGGACCCGGACCAGCGCTGGAAGCTGTATGAGATAGACGAAAACGATAACCTCATTTCCACAGGTGCGGAATACGACAGAGAAGAGGGGTGCTTTGTCCTGCGGACAAAGACCCTGGGCAGCTATCTGCTGATGAACGGGGCGGCTAAATCCGCCGAAGCGGAGATCTCCGACGGGAAGGATAATCCGGAGACGGGGGCGGCGGCCTGCGCGGCAGCTCTTTCGGCTCTGGGAATGCACACCCCCGGCGCGGTTTGTGTATAATGGCGTAACCAATAAAATAAGGGGTGGTTGCGCGTGAAGATCGTCGTCATCAAAAGCCCAAAGTTTCTCTCTCCCCTGCTTCGGCTGATTTTTAAAATTAAAAAGGATGACAGCGTCTGAGACAAAAAGGGCGCCTCCGGGAAATTTTTTCGGAGGCGCCCTTTTGCCGGGAGGGCCGGAGAGAAGGCGGCCCGCGGCGGGGCCCGGCCCTCCCGGCGGGAAAGGCATGCCGTCTCTGCTCCGCTGCCAGGAAGGAAAACAGCCCTGCGGGCCGGAGGCGGAAAGTTCAGACACAGCGGGCAGGGCCGGAGCGGCCGCCGCAATATCATCCGCTCTGAAGGCCGCGGCGTATGTTCGGTGCGCGCTCGGGGTGGCAGGCAGACCGAGTTGATACAGCCTCCAAGGTCCCCGCCCGTTGTCCTTGTAAAAGTAGACACAAAAACGTATTAATACATATTGTATTTTGGCAAGAGCGATAAACTTTGGACCAAGCGGTGGAAACCGTGGCTTTTCCGTTGCCATTTGCACCGAAACCAGATAGAATAAAGAGGCGAATTTTATAAAAGCGGGGGCAGCCGCCTGATGATGCACAGCAGCACGCCGGGGCCCCTGCCGGAGCAATGGCGCTTCTTTTATCCCGCCTCGGAGCCTCTTTCTGCAGAGAAGAACCTCCCGGGAGGGAGCTTTTGCGCTTTTGCCCGGCGCAAGAGTAAAAAGAAGCGGGGAAATATTAGTATGGAAAAAGCAAAAGGTTCTGCTTTGGTTATCCTGTCGGCGGTTATTTTTGGGTTTACCCCCATTCTGGCAAAAATCACCTTCAGCGAAGGCTCCAACTCGGCGATGCTCACCTGCCTGCGCGCCGCCATGGCGCTGCCGGTGCTGCTGGGTATTTTGCTGTTCAAGCGCATCTCCCTGAAGATCACGGGCCGGGAGCTGGGCAAGATCCTGATCCTTTCCTCTGTGGGCGGTACCGCCACTACGGTGCTGCTGTATACGGCGTATAACTTTATCTCGGTGGGGATGAGCACCACCCTGCATTTTGTCTACCCCACTTTTGTGCTGCTTATCTGTGTGATAGTGTTTCGGGAGCCCCTGAACCCCCGCAAAATTACCGCGCTGGCGCTTTCCACCGGGGGGATCCTCTGCTTTTTTAACGGCGGGCTTTCCGCCAACATTGCGGGGATCGCAATTGCCCTTGTGTCCGGCCTCACCTATGCGTTTTACATGGTGTATATGGACAAAAGCGGCCTGAAGGATATGCACCCGATGAAGCTCTCCTTTTACAACAGCATTTTTATCGGCCTGTTTTCCCTCATCTATGGGTACTTTACCCATCAGGTCTCCTTTGGGCTGAGCACGAAGGCCTGGGTCTACACTTTTGTCATCGCCGTGCTGGTCTCGGCGGGCGCCTCGGTGTTCCTGCAGATGGGCATCAAATTCTGTGGTGCCACCACGGCGGCCATCCTCAGCATGTTTGAGCCGATCACCAGCGTTGTTCTGGGTATCCTGATTTTGAAGGAGGATTTCTCCTGGTTCAAGCTGCTGGGCTGTGTGCTGATCCTGGCGGCGGTGTTTATCCTGACCCCCAGAAAATCTGTTATGGCGGAGGAATGAGCGCCGGCGCGCCCGGGTGTTTTCCGCAAAGCGGCTCCCCTGCGCCCCCTTGTCTGACGGGCATTGCCCGCGGCGGGGGGCTTTTGTTTTGAAAGGGCAGAGGAGGGGCTCCCCAAAAGCCCGTACCCGGGGCGGACGGCGTCCCGGCCCTGAAAAACACGGCGTGCCATCCGGAAAACAGGAGGAATTGTACCGGTTTGCATGAACTTGGGGCAAAACCGTAACTTTTTGTAATTTATTTGATAAAAAGTCTTTACAAATTTGGAAGAGTATGATATATTGATGACAGATCGGAGAGCAACCCGGTGAGAGACCTGTTGAGAGAGCAGGGCGGGCGGCTTTCCCGGTTGGATAAAAATTTTAGGAGGATACACACCATGAAAAAAGTACTGGCTCTGGTACTGGCTGTTGTTCTGTGCATGGGTCTGGGCGTAGTTGCTTTCGCTGACTATGACAACAACACCCTGGGTACTCAGAAAATCGAATTTTCTGTTATGATGGATGACACTGACCTTGAGGCTGCCGATCTGAAAGCTTCTCTGTCTTGGGAAGAGGGCAAAGAGTATTTCGACAAGGTTGAGCTGGATGACGGCGACAACGCTGGCGAGATCGAAGTGACCGTTAAGTTCAAAGACTACTACGGCACCGACGATATCGATGTTGATTTCACCCTCTCCCTGAAAAAAGGTTCTTCCAAGAAGGACTTCACCCCTGAGAACGAAAATGAAGCGGTCAAAGAGCTCAGAATCGCCGTGACCTTCGGCTGGGGCCAGATCGAGCCTCAGATGGACAAGGATGACGACAACGTTACCGTTGATTCCGAAGAGGGCCTGGTTGTTTTCGATGACGAAGACGCCAAGTTCACCACCTTCGAGTTTGAAAACCTGGAAGCTCTGTCCGTTGCCGGCAAAATGAGCAAACAGGAACCCGTCAACATGTACCTGGATACCGCTGTCACCGACGAGATCAAAGCTCTGATGAAGAAGAACGAGGATGTTGACTTTGATGTTGTTGACTTCAAAGGCGCTCCCGAGTTCGATTTCACCCAGGAAGTTACCTACTACATCGACGACGAGGACGTTGAGTACTTCGTATACGAGATCGTAGACGGCAAACCCGTTGCTGTGAAAGCCAAACTGAACGACGACAAAGACGCTCTGGTTTGGAAGACCCGCACCCTGGGCACCTATATTGTCACCGACGACGAGATCAAGGCTGCTGCTGCCGAGACCGAGACCGCTGACAAAGAGAACCCCGAGACCGGTTCTGTTGACTTTGTCAACGTAGCCGTTGCTCTGGGCGCTGTTTCCCTGGTTGCTGCCGGCGCTGTTGCTCTGAAGAAATAAGCGATTATTCTCTTTAAGCGCGCGCAAGCGTAAATAGCACAATCCAAAAGGCCGCCTTCTCTCAGGGCGGCCTTTTTCCTGTGCCATTTTTCGGGCAGAAAAGAGGCCGTGTCAAAAAAATTTTAAAGGGATCAATATTTTTCTTTACAGTGGCTGTTGTGCATGATAGGATAGAATTGGTAAAACCGTGCGGAAAAAAGCAGAGAGTTTTTGCAGGAAAGGTACCTTTTTTGTGCTATCCCAAAGGGACAGCACAAAATTCTTCGATGAATGAGAGCGTGTAGAGGAAAGGGTATTTTCTAAAGAAGAATTCTTTGTCAAAAATTGTAGGAGGAAACACACTATGAAAAAAGCATTGGCGTTGGCCCTGGCACTCATCCTTTGTTTGGGGACGGGAATTCTGGCGTTTGCGGATGCGGACTACGACGATTACGCGAACGGGACGAACGGCACGCAGGACATGGAAATTTATATGGCGGTGCCGGAAAAGATTACGGACAACCCCTCTATGGGGGCCGGAAACCCCTCTAATATGTACTATGAATGTTACGATGCGGAGGACCTAAAAGCATCCATCGAGTGGAACGATGGGAAAAAATATTTTGACAGTGTCGAGATTGAGGATGTGGATGAGAATCCTGATCTCGTAAAGGTTACTGTAAAATTTAAGGAATATTATGGCGTCGAAGATATCGACATTGATTTTGACCTCACTATGAAACACGGTTCTTCTAAAAAAGAGTTTACAATTGTTGGGACGGCAGCCGGCGTCGCCGAGGTTTTCTGCTCTCCCGATGATAGTAGGAAAGTGTGTAATGTTCAGACTACCTTTGGCTGGGACTGGCTTGACACGGCCGCTTCGGATGAGGACGATGGAACCGGTTTTGTGGTGTCCGATGGAATTCCCGGCGCTGGCATTACCATGTTCAGGGGAGGTGCCGATGTACCTACCGCGGTTGTTTTTGACGATGACAGCAAAACCTATATGACCTTTGAGTTCGAGAACTGCGAAGCTCTGTCCGTTGCCGGCAAAATGAGCAAACAGGCGCCTGTCAACATGTACCTGGATACCGCCGTCACCGACGAGATCAAAGCTCTGATGAAGAAGAACGAGGATGTTGACTTTGACGTGATCGACTTCAAAGGCGCTCCCGAGTTTGATTTCACCCAGGAAGTCACCTATTACATCGACGACGAGGACGTTGAGTACTTCGTATACGAGATCGTAGACGGCAAACCCGTTGCTGTGAAAGCTAAACTGAACGACGACAAAGACGCTCTGGTTTGGAAGACCCGCACCCTGGGCACCTATATTGTCACCGACGACAAGATCGAGGCTGCTGCCGCTGAGACCGAGCCCGAAGGCGGCAAAGAGAACCCCGAGACCGGTGCTGCCGGCTTTGCGGGAGTGGCGGTTGTTCTGGCCGTTGCCGGCGCTGTTGCCCTGAAGAAATAATGCGGTGTTTTCCAAATCTCTGATTTGGAAAACGACACCCATTGACGGGAGCACGCTGCGTACA
>JALELV010000127.1 GCA_022768545.1 Oscillospiraceae bacterium | reverse complement strand
GGCGGTGGAGCAGGCGCAGGTAAACCCGAACCCCGTGATGCCCCAGGCCTATTATCAGGGGGAGGGGGAGGCGCCTGTCTCGCCGCCTTACGAGGAACCGGAGAGCATCGAAAGCTCCTCCGGGAGTTCTTCGGAGGAGAGTTCCTCTGTGCCGGAGAGCAGCGAAAGCTCTTCGGAAAGCTCTTCCGGGAGCAGCTCAGAGGTGAGCTCCTCCGTGCCGGAGAGCAGCGTTTCCTCTGAAAGCAGCAGCCTGCCGCCCTCTTCAGAGAGCAGCGAAAGCTCCTCCGAAAGCTCTTCCGAAAGCTCTTCGGAGGAGAGTTCCTCTGTGCCGGAGAGCAGCGAAAGCTCTTCGGAAAGCTCTTCGGAGGAGAGCTCCTCCCGGCCGGAGGAAGAGGACGAACCGGATTTTGACGGGACCTTTACCTTAAACGGCGACGAGATGGACGCCTACGAGGCGGTGTGCCGCGTAGTGCAGGCGGAGATGGGCTCCTCCCCGGAGGAAGCCCTGAAAGCCCAGGCGGTGGCCACCTACACCTGGCTGTACAAGACCAACGCGGAGGGCAGGCCTCCCAGCGGGATCACCACCCGTACCCCTACCACGGCGGTGAAAAACGCTGTGGCGGATGTTTGGGGGGAGCTGCTGTGCTACGGCGGGAAGCCCATGGAGATCTTTTACTTCTCCATTTCCAACGGCTCCACCCAGGGAGCGGAGGATGTGTGGGGAACGGCCATCCCCGGCTATGAGGCAGTGGACAGCAGCTGGGATGAGAACGTCACCGCCCATTACAAGCGCACGGTGAGCATGACGCAGAAAAAGGTGATCTCCCAGGTATGGGATAAGCTGGGCATCGACCTGGAGGACGTGCCGGTGGACGAGTGGTTCGAGGTGGACAGCTACACCTCCGGCGGCTATAACGGCCGCATGACGGTGGGGGGCTACAGCAAGGTGCAGAGCACCGACAGCTCCGCCATCCGGAAAGGGGCCTATATCACCGGGCGCATGCTGCGGGAAAATGTTCTGGGCCTGCGCTCCGCCGCCTTCGAATACGAGGAATCCGGCGACAATATTCTGTTTACCACCTATGGCTACGGCCACGGCGTGGGGATGAGCCAGCACGGGGCCATTGAGATGGCCAAGGAGGGCTACGATTACATAGATATTTTGGAGCATTATTATGTTGGGGCCCGGGTGGAATAGCCCGGTGCAGAAGAAAAGCGGCCCGTCTGAGCGTCTTAAAGCTCAGGCGGGCCGCTGGTTTTTTTGATTGGGGCCGGAGCTTTAAGCGCCGGTGTTTTCTTCCCCTTCGCTGGAGGGCTCTGCCTCCTCTTCGGCCGGCTCTTCAAAGGCGCCGGGGTAGCCCTTCTGCGCCATATCGGTTAATATGTCGAAGGTGCGGGCGCCCAGCCGCTCAAAGGCGGTAAAGTCGTAGGAGTAGACAATGTCCTCTTTTACGGCGGTGAGGCCCTTGTAGTTGTTGTTCTGCTCCAGCATGGGGATGGTGATGGACTCGTCGCAGAAGATGACGTCCGGGGTGTAGAGGCTTGCCATATCGTAGGGGAACAGCCATTCCCCATAGGCCCCCGCAATGTTGTCAAACCCGGCGGCCTCCAGCAGCTTGCCTTCCAGGGTATCCCCGGTGGCGGTCACGTAGTCTAACATCCGCAGGTATACGGCGGAGAGCTTTTTGCCCTCATCGGTGCGGCAGTAGGCCTCCACCTTTTCGGCAGCCGCCTCCAGGCGGGCGCTTTGCTTTTCAAAAAATTCCTCTCCGGCGGCCCGGCCGGAAATATCCCCGCCGAAAAGCCGGGCAAGGCTTACATACAGCTCCTTCAGGCCCTCAAGGTCGGAGGGGCGGGGCAGCACCAGCACCTCAATATCCGCCTGCTGCAGCCGGATCCATTCCTCCTCTGGAAGCCCGGCGGAGAGCAGCACCAGGTCGGGCGCCGCCTTTTGGATGGCGGAGACGTCGGGGGAGCCGCCGGTGCCCATGGCGGAAAGCTGCGCTGCCTCGGGGGGGTAGTCGCAGTAGTTGCTGACGCCGCAGAGCTGGTCTCCGTACCCCAGGTCAAAGATGATCTCTGTCAGAGAAGGGGAAAGGGAGACCACCTTCTCCGGTTTTTCGTCCAGGGTGACGTCCCCCACCTTCACCGGGTACTCCGGGTCGATGGGATCCTCCTCCGGCTGGGGGGCGGAGGACCCCTCACCGCCGGAGCAGGCCGTCAGGGGAATCAACAGGCAGAGGGCCAGCAAGGCGGCCCAGAATCGCTTTTTTTTCATCGGAACAATCCCTCTCTTTTGCGGCGCGGCCGGGGCGGCGCGCCCTGTCTCTGTTTTGCCGGCCCCAACGGGCTGCATTTTCCCTCCCATTGTACACTCCGGGCGGCATTTCTGTCAAACGCCAAATACAGGGGACGCATCAGGAAAGGGAAAAACCGTTTTAAAAAGTTTTCAGCATTGCCGCCGTGGGCAAAACTTGGTATCCTGAAGGCGGAGAGAGGCGGCCGCCCGGGCTCCAAAACAGCAAAAAGGAGGATGGCAGATGGACGGACAAAAAAGCCTTACCAGATGGGCTGTGGAAGAGATCCGCTCAAAATACCCCGGGGATATCGCGGTGTTGGCGGCGGTGGAGGGGCAGTCTGTGCGGGGGGATGGCCATGGGGAATGCTTTGATTATTTTATCCCCGCCTCGCCCCGGGGGCTGGGGCTTGCGCGCACTTTTATTATAGGGGAGGTCGGGTATGACCTTTACCCCAGAAGCTGGGAGAGGATGGAGCGTACCGCGGACCTGCGGGACCCGGCCACCTTCTGTCTGGCGGAGGCAAAGCTGCTTTACTGCCGCACCGAAGAGGACAGGCGGCGCTTTGAGACGCTGCGGGAGAGGCTTTCCGCCAACCTGAAAGACCCGGAATTTACCGGACGGAGGGCTTCGGAACAGCTGGACGAGGCGGAAAACTTTTACCGGAGACTGTCTTTTGCGCGCTCCGACGGGGAGGCGCGCCTTGCCGCCGGCAAGCTGCTGGAGGCCCTTGCCCTGACGGCGGCCCTTCTAAACGGGGGATGGCAGACAGCCTGGCTCTGGGGCGGGGGAATGCCGCCGAGGGATGTTCCCGAGGGGTTTTTGGCTCTGTGCCGGGAGATCGCTTTGGCACAGGACGTGCAGGAGCTTCCCGGGCTCTGCCGCCGGGCCGTCTTGTCAGTTCGCCGCTGGCAGGAGACGCTTCGGCCCTTTGAAAAGACAAAACCCGCGGGGCCGGGGCTGGCGGAGTGGTACCAGGAGATGAAGCTTTTCTGGCATCGGCTGGAGAACAGCTGCGGGGAACAAAAGCCGGAGGAAGCTTTTTTCTGGGCCTGCCTGCTGCAGGGGGAGCTTTCGGTGGCGGAGGAGGAGTTTGGGCTGCGGGGCTTTGACCTGCTGGGGGCGTACCGGCCCGGCTGCCTTTCGGAGCTTCGGGCCCGGGCCGCAGAACTGGAACGGAGGGTCCTGGAGGAAGCGGCGTTCCGGGGTGAGGCAGTGGAGCGGTATGACACGATAGAAGCATTCTTTGAGAAAAACGCCGGGGAGGTGTAAAGGCCGGAGATGAAATATCAAAACGCGGCGGAGGTGCTGCCGGAGGCCCTTCTGCGGGAGCTGCAGCGATATGCCCCCGGACGGGTGCTGTACATCCCCGTCCCCGGAAAGCGGAGGCAATGGGGGGGAGAGCTCCGGGGCGCGGGTGTTTTACCGCCAGCGCAACGAGGAGATCCGCGAGAGACACCGCAGCGGCGCCCCTGTGGAGCAGCTGGAGGAGGAATACGGCCTTTCTTATGAGACGATCCGAAAAATCGTCTATAAATAGCGGGCGCCATGGTTTTTTCTTGATTCCTTTTTGGCCTTAAGCTATAATAAAAGGCAAATATGCCGCGGCTGTCCGGGAGATCATGGCGGCGGTGGAAACGGGGGAATCGGGATGAACGGTGCGGCGGCCATGGTGAAATGTCTGGAAAAAGAGGGCGTGACGGTGGCGTTCGGGTACCCCGGCGCCACCATCTGCCCGTTTTATGACGAGCTTGCCAAAAGCTCCGTCCGCCATATTCTGGTGCGTCAGGAGCAGAATGCCGGCCACGCCGCCGGGGCGTGGGGCCGCATGACCGGGAAACCCGGCGTGTGCATCGCCACTTCCGGCCCGGGGGCGACCAACCTGCTCACCGCCCTGGCCACCGCTTATATGGATTCTGCTCCCCTGGTGGCCATCACCGGGCAGGTATCCAGCGAGCTGCTGGGCCGGGACGCCTTTCAGGAGGCGGATATCACCGGCGCGGCGGCGTCCTTTGTCAAACACAGCTTTCTGGTCAAACACCCGGAGGAGCTGCCCCGGGTGATGCGGGAGGCCTTTTACATCGCCGGCACCGGGCGGAAGGGCCCCGTGCTGGTGGATGTGCCGGTGGATGTTCAAAACGGCGCCGTCGGCCGGTTCCACTACCCGGAGGCCGTCTCCATCCGCGGCTACAACCCTACCCTGCGGGGCAATCAGCTGCAGATCCGGCGGGTGGTGGCGGCTATGGACGAGGCGCGCCGCCCGGTGATCTGTGCCGGGGGCGGGGTGTTCGGCAGCCTTGCCCGGCGGCAGGTGCGCCTGCTGGCGGAGCGCTGCCGTATCCCCGTGGCCTGCACCATGATGGGGCTGGGCGCCCTGCCCACGGAGCACCCGCTGAACCTGGGCATGCTGGGCAGCCAGGGAGGGGCGCTTGCCAACGAGGCCATCCGGTGCTCTGACCTTCTCATCATTTTAGGCGCCCGGGTGGGGGACCGGGCGGTGACCCAGTCCGGCATTTTGGAAAAGGACACCCGGGTGGTGCATATCGATATCGACCCGGCGGAGATCCGCAAAAACGTGGAGGCCGGTATCCCCCTGGTGGGGGACCTGGCCCAGGTGCTGGACCAGATTCTGGAGGAGGGCCCCCGGCCCCACGGGGACGTGTGGACGGAGGGGCTGCATCTGCCCAAGGACGACGCGGCGGCTTTCGGCCTTGTCCGGGAGGGGTTTGTGAACCCCCGGCGCCTGGTGCGGGCTATCTCCGCCCGGATGGAGCCGGAGGGCATCTACACGGCGGACGTGGGGCAGAACCAGATCTGGTCTGCCCGCAATTGTCTGATCCGGGAGGGGAGGTTCCTCACCAGCGGAGGAATGGGCACCATGGGCTATTCCATCCCCGCAGCCATAGGTGCGGTCCTGGCCGCCCCCGGGCATCAGGCGGTCGCGGTATGCGGCGACGGCTCCTTCCAGATGCAGATGATGGAGCTGGCCACCCTGGTCCGGGAGCAGATCCCGGTGAAGATCTTTGTGCTTCGAAACGGATGCCTCGGCCTTGTAAAGGAGATCCAGGACGAGCGCTACGGCGGGAACCGGATGGCGGTGGACCTTTCCGGAAGCCCGGATATGACTGCCCTGGCCGGGGCCTATGGCATCCCCGCCGCAAGGCTTGACCGGGACGAGGAGATCGACGGGGCGGTGAGGCGGGCCTTCGATACCCCGGGGCCTTTCCTCACGGAATGCGCCGTCTGGCCCGGAGAGGATACCCACCAGCTTCTGCCGGAAAAGGAGGAACAGCTATGAAACATACCATATCCGTCCTGGTGGAAAACCGGGCGGGCGTGCTTTCCCATATCTCCGGGCTGTTTTCCCGCCGGGGCTTCAACATCGACAGCCTGGCCGTGGGGGAGACGGAGGACCGGGATGTTTCCCGCATGACCATCGTGGCCGACGGGGACGACTATATGGTGGAGCAGATCGAAAAGCAGCTCAACAAGATGATCGACGTCATCAAGGTGCGCACCGTGGCAAATGAGGATCTGATCCGCCGGGAGCTGATGCTCATCAAGGTGTCCTGCACCGCGAAAAACCGGGGCGAGATCACCGATGTGGCCAAGATCATGAACGCCAAAATCGTGGATATCACCAAAGATACCCTGACCATCGAGATCGCTGACCGGCCGAACCGCCTGGATCTGCTGATCGAGCTGATGCGCCCTTATCATATCCAGGAGGTCTCCCGCACCGGTACCATCGCCCTGCAGAGGGGCTCCTCCATCATTGGAAAATAACAGGGCCCGGCCCTTTTCGGGTTGAGTCCTGCGCTTTAAGATGAAAACGTTTGCAAAAGGAGGGCGGCGTGTGCTCGTAACCGACAAAGAGTTTTACCGCAGGGTGCTTCATATCTCCATCCCCATTGCGCTGCAGAGCCTTATCACCATTGGCATCAACCTGTTGGACACGGTGATGCTGGGGCGCCTGGGGGAGACGGCTATTTCCGGCTCCGCCCTGGCCAACCAGTTTATCAACGTATTTCAGATCTTGTGCATGGGAATGGGGATGGGGGCCTCGGTGCTGGTCTCCCGCTTTTACGGCATGGGAGATCTGAACGCCCTGCGCCGGGCAGTGACCATCATGTACCGGTTCTGTCTCGCCATTGCCGCCCTGTTTACAGCCGCCACCCTGGCGGCGCCGGAGGCCATCCTGCGCATCTACACCTCGGAGGAGACGGTAGTCCGGGAGGGCGCGGCCTATCTGGAGTGGATGTTCCCCGGGTACCTGCTGCTGGGGTTCTCCCTCACCACCACCCTGACGCTGCGCAGCGTGAAAAAGGTGGCAGTGCCGCTGCTGAGCTCGGTGGGCGGTTTTTTCCTCAACGTGTTTTTCAACTACTGCCTTATCTTTGGAAAGCTCGGGTTCCCCAGGCTGGAGGTGCGGGGGGCGGCCCTTGCCACCATGATCTCCCGCTTTTTTGAGTGTGCCGTCATCTGCGGCTATTTTTGGTTTGCCGAAAAAGAGGTGGGGTACCGGCTTCGGCATTTTCTGCTGCGCTGCGGCAGCCTGACGCGGGAATATTTCCGCGTCAGCTTCCCGGTGCTTGTCAGCGACGGGCTGCTGGCCCTGGGCAACAGCGCCGTGGCCATGGTGATCGGGCACATGGGAGAGAGCTATGTGGCGGCCAATGCCATTACCGTGGTGGCCCAGCAGCTGAGCACCGTTCTGGTGCAGGGAGTCTCTCAGGCCAGCGCCATCATCACCGGCCATACACTGGGGGAGGGGGACGCGGAAAAAGCCCAGCGTCAAGGATATACCTTTTTCGTCATGGGCGCGGTGCTGGGGGCCGCCGCCGGCGGCTTTATCGCCGCTTTCAGCGGTGTGATGATCGGCTTTTACGATGTCTCCGCCGCGACACAGGAGATCGCCCGGCAGCTGATGTACTCCATCGGCATCATCACATTTTTCCTCGCCACCAACAGCATCCTCACCAAAGGCGTGCTGAGGGGCGGTGGGGACACCCGGTTTTTGATGGTGGCGGATATTCTGTTTTTATGGGTGGTATCCGTTCCGTTGGGGGCGCTGGCAGGCCTTGTGTGGAAGTTGCCCGCCTTCTGGGTGTATTTTCTGCTCAAGGTGGACCAGGTGCTCAAGGCTGTCTGGTGTGTCCGGCGGCTCCAAAGCCGCAAATGGATCAAGGCGATCCAAAGCTGAAAAAGAGGGGGCCGTTTCGAAAGAAACGGCCCCCTCTTCGAAGTTCCGGGCGGTCAGTTCAATGCGTCCAGCAGCGCGGCAGCCTCGGCAAGGTCGTCAGAGCCCGCATTCATCAAAGACTGGGCCTTGTCTGCCCGGTCCGGGGTGTCATCCTCGCGCAGGGTATCCAGCGAAGAGAAAATTTCACCGTAAAGCTCCATGGCGTCCCCATAGCTCTCCATAGCGGAGGAGACGAGCGCGTGACCTTCTGCGGCTTTTTCCGGGGCTTCTATGGCAAGAATGCTCTGACAGTCCTCCTGGCAGGCCGCTATGGCGTCCGCGATGGCGGGGAGAGATTCCTCTGTGCCGTCAAAGTCCGCCATCAGGGAGGAGAGAGTCTCCATGTTTTCCTGAGCGGTGGTCAGGGCAGCGGTCAAAGTATCCTTGTATTCGGCGACAGCCTTGTTCCCGCACCCGGCCAGGAAAAGGCAAAGCAGAAGGGAGAGCGCGCAGAGGATGATCGGTTTGAGAGATCGGTTCACAAAAATGCCTCCTTTTTGCAGGGAAACGGCGTCGCGGGCCGGAACAGCCGCGCCGCCATTTATCTGCTGACATGTCATCAAGTGTATAAAGACCAAAAGGGTTTTCGAAAACAAGATCAGCATCCGGCGCCGTTATCCTCGCAGCCGGACGCCAGTCTGTCGGCCCCGTCCGCCGTGCCGGCCGCCGGGTTTTGCTCACTAAAAGCTCCCCGGCCCCTGACGGACTGATTTGCACACCGATGATATCATAGCATAAAGAAAAGCGCCTGTCTATCGGTTACCCCAGCCGGGGTTTGCAGAGGATCTCGTCCAGGCAGCTGTCCAGGATGGAGGCCCCATGGGACGCACGGAGCACCACGGCGGTATCCAGCCCCCGGCCGGTGCCGCCCAGGGAGAGGATCGGCGTCATCCAGGGGGCTTCCCCGGCGTCCACTGCCATGCAGGCGACCTCCAGCGCCACCTTTACCCCCTGGCCAAGCATCCGCAGGGTGTGGGCCATGATCTCCACCGGATAGACGCCGCCGAACCAGCCGGAGAGGCAGCGCTCCGCCCCGCTGAGCAGATGGGTGGCGGTGACCACCGAGAACCCCGCCTCCCGCAGGGCCCGACAGGCCTCCGGCGGGGTGGAGGGCTCTCCCGGGGTGCGAAAGCCGGTCACATGGGTGACGCATACCACATGCAGGCCGGAGCAATCCATACGGGAAAGCGCCAGGGCGCTCTCCCCCATGGTGGCGGGCAGGACAATACAGGGGATCTTGCGGCTGCGGGCGGTTTTGAGGGCCGTCTCCAGCACGGCGGAGGTGTTCTGCTTTCCGGGGCGGTCAAAGGTCATGGCGGGAGCTCCTTTCCAAAGTTACCGGTCTAAAAATTCCTCCACCAAATAGCGGGGACGGGCTTTTACCTCCTGATAGATCTTGCCGATATAGGCGCCCGCCACCCCAAGACAGAGAAGCTGGACGCCGCAGGCCATCCACACCGAGGTGAGGATCCAGGGCCAGCTTGCCGCGGGGAGGCCGCAGAAGAGGCAGACGAGGGCAGCCAGCATCCCCAGGGCAGCCAGTACACAGAGGGTGACCCCCAGGGTGGTGATCAGCTGAAGGGGTTTTACACTGAAGGAAGTGACCCCGTCCCAGGCAAAGGAAAGCATTTTTTTCAACGGATATTTGGAGGTCCCGGCAAAGCGCTCGCTGCGCTCATACTCCACGGTGCCGGTGCGAAAACCTATGGTGGGCACGATGCCCCGCAAAAACAGGTTGACCTCCCGGTACTCCCCCAGAGCCTTCAGGGCGCGGCGGCTCATCAGGCGGTAATCGGCGTGGTTGTAGACGATCTCCACCCCTAACTTTTCCATTACCTTGTAAAAGCCCAGGGCAGTGCTGCGTTTAAAGGCGGTATCGGTCTGGCGGGAGCTGCGCACCCCATAGACGATGTCGCAGCCCTCCTGGTATTTTTCCACAAACCGGTCCAGCACCTCCACGTCGTCCTGCAGGTCCGCATCCAAGGAGATGGCCATGTCGCACTTCTCCGCCACCGTCATGAGCCCTGCGAGCAGGGCGTTTTGATGGCCGCGGTTGTGGGCCAGCTTAATGCCGGAGACCAGGTGGTTTTCCCCGTGGGCGGCCTGGATGAGCGCCCAGGTGCGGTCCCGGCTGCCGTCGTCCACAAAGGCCATGCGGCTCCTGCGGGAGATAAGGCCCTTTTCCATCATGCGGTTCATTTTACCGGTCAGACGGCGGATGGTTTCCGGGAGGACCTCCTCCTCGTTGTAGCAGGGGATGACAAGGTATAAAGTATCGGCCATATCAGGGTTCCTCCTTTTTATCTTCGGGGCCGGGGGCCTCCGGCAAAGTTCCGGGCTCCGGATCTTCGGCGCAGTTTTGCGAGATCACCTCTTCGAGGGTGAGCTGCTCCTCCGGCTCCTCCTCCGAAAGGTCCTCCAGAGGGAGCGTCACCTGCACTTTGGGGCGGACGCGGGTGAGCCGGCGGCACAGCAGCAGATATCCCAGCAGGATGACCAGGCTGACGCCGGAGACGGCGAGCCCCGGGAGCAGGCCGGGGGTCATATAGGTAAAACGGATCTCGTTTTCCCCGGCGGGCGCCCGCACGGCCATAAAGCCGATGCTGGCCTTTTCGATCTGCGCGGGCTCCCCGTTGACCGTGGCGCTCCAGCCCTTGTCGTAGGGGACAGAGTAGAACACCAGGCTTTCCTGCTTCAGGTTGATGCGGGAAGTAAAACCGCGGTTGTCCTTTTCAAAAAAATGAGCGGACTGGGCCCGGCGGTTTTCCACGTCCTCCACAAAATCCCGCTCGCCGGTCTCCTCCAAAGACCAGTCGGGCACCTTGGAGAGGATATCGCTGTGGCGGACGATGGCGTCCTGCTCCAGAAGGATGCCGCGCAGCAGGAGACGGCTGCGGTGGGCGACGGAGGCCTCTTCAAAATCGCTGGCGTCCAGGTACTCATTGTAGGCAAAGCCAATGGGCAGATAATTTTCATTTTCGTAGATGTTGAAGTTCTGCTGGGTGGATACCAGATGGTACCCCGGCATGGGCTCCTGTTCCTCCTGGGAGCATTCGATAAACAGCCATTTGACCGAGAGCAGGGAGCGCAGGGCATAATACTGCGTATCCGGCTTGGAGGAAACATCCCGTTTTACCCCCACCTCGGGGTAGAACTCCATGATGGAGGTGGGGACGATGGAATGGAAGGCCTGGATGGTGGGCAGATGCCAGAACATGCCCATATTGTCGGTGGTTTTGTAAAAATCCGACCGGGCAAACCCGTCATCCGGCATCTGTAGGGTATCGCGGCCCTGGATACAGGTGTCAATGATCCAGTCATCGTGGGACTTGCTGGATTTTCCCACGATGAAATAGGTCCATCCGAAGAGCGCGATATATACGGACAGGCAGAGGCAGCACACCCGGAAGAAGGCCCGGGTGCCCTTGAAATTCTGGATCAGCAGCCAGGTGAGCAGGACACCGATGACGGTGACAGCGGCCCAGAGCCAGAACTCCGGAATGTTGGAGGCAAGGCCCAGGCTCCACTCCTCATCGGTCTTTTTGGGGGTCAGCCCGATGGCAAGGATCACCGCGGCGGTCACGGCGCCGGTGATGCGCACCCCGCGGATATAGTCTACGCCCCGGCGCTCCATGGCAATAATGGTGGCCAGGCACAACAGGAGGATGAACATGTAAAACCATCTGGCGTAATAGGAGTTGTTAAACAGGATGAACAGGCTGTTGAGCCCCGGGACCAGGGCAAAGATCAGGCAGGCGCCCAGCATCTTTTTCAGCCAGTCCTTTTTGGCCCAGAGGCAGTAGGCCACCGCCCCGGAGGCGCCGACCATGGGAAGCCAGCCGCTGAGGGAGGCCCATTGGGCCCCGTGGTCCGGAAAGAGGTTCGGGCGGGAGGGGACGTGGGGCGGGAACAGGAAGCTTGCCAAAATGGCGGGCAGCCGCTGCTCGTGCCAGTAGACCCAGAAGCTCCAGCCGGAGACGAGGTTGTCCGAGGTGGTGCGGGGGTTGCCCATAATGGCCAGCACCGAGGGGAGGAAGGTGACCATGGCAAGGCCCATGCCCAGCACCGCTTCAAAGCCCGTCCAGAAAAACTTGCGCAGGGACATTTTCCACTGGGGGGAGGTGGAGCGGATGCAGAAATAGAGGATGACAAATACCACTTCGCCGATGAAAAACCAGTAGTTGACCACGGCGTTGACCGCGACTGCCAGGGCAAAGCCCCCGCGGCGGTTCTCGGTGATCAGCCGCTCCAGGGTGATGAGCAGCAGGGGGAAGAACACCACCACCTCGTGGAAGTGGTTGAAAAAGGTGTTATACAGCATAAAGCCGGAGAAGGCATAGAGCAGGGAGCCCAGCACCGCGTAGCGCTTGTCCCGCACGAAGCGCTCCAAATAAAAATAAGAGGTGAGGGCCGCACAGGAGTTTTTTAAGATCAGCAGCGGCGCCATCAGATGGGGGACAAAGCTGGTGGGAAAGGGAAGCGTCAGCCAGAAAAAGGGGCTGGTGAGGTTGTAAAAGGTATAGGAACCGATAAAATTGACCCCGAGGTCGGTATACCAGTTCCAGAAAATGTCTCCGGAGCGCACCGCCTCGTGCACCAGCTTATAAAAGGGGATCTGCTGGACATTAAAATCGCCCAGAAAGATAAAATACCCCCGGTCGTAGATGACAAACGGAACAAAAATGGCCGCCGATACGGCCATAGATAAGAAGAAGGCCTGCCAGTGCCGGCTCTTTTGCTGATAACCTGTCAAATTATTCCCTCCTGAACAGTTTTTCCAAAGCTTAGGATGGGCCGTTTTCCCTGTTTTGAACGGGGAGCTGTCTTTATTTTTGCAGCACCCCTTCCTTTTCCCCATTGTACTACGGAAAGGCAGGCTTTTCCAGAGTATTTTTTGAACGGATCCGCCCGCCGCTTTACGCGGCGGAACAGGGCGTGGTATAATGACAGCAGCGGGATATGGCGGCGCTTTTGCCCCCGGCGCTGCCGCTGCGCCCTTCTGAACGGGTGGGCGGCCCTTCCCGCGGAGGAGGTTATTTTCATGGCAGTTCACTCTTTTTACGCCTTCTGGAGCCGGATGAAATACATCACCCGCTGGAGCCTGATGCGCAACACCCGGCCGGAGACCCTCGGCGAGCACGCCGGGGATGTGGCGGCTATCGCCTACTGCCTGGCCCTGATCCGTCAAAAGAGGCTGGGCGGCAGCCCGGATGTCACCCAGGCGGTGCTGTTTGGGCTGTTTCACGACTGCTCCGAGATCCTGACGGGGGATCTGCCCACCCCGGTGAAATACCACGACAAAGCCATCCGGGGCTCTTACCGGGAGGTGGAGCGGCAGGCGGCCCGGCGCCTGGCGGCTACCCTGCCGGAAGATCTGCGGGAGGATTTCCTTCCCTACCTGACCGGGGACGGTGTGGAAGCGCAGACGGCCAAGCTGGTAAAGGCGGCGGACAAAATAGCGGCGCTGTGCAAATGCGCCGAGGAGGAGCGCTGCGGCAACCGGGAGTTTGAGGGTGCGCGCGCCGCGCTGGAAAAAGCCCTGAAGGAGATGCACCTCCCGGAAGCGGAGATCTTTATGGAGGAGTTTTTCCCCGCCTTTGCCCTGACCCTTGATGAACTGGAGCCCGATTTAAGCGGCAAAAAGGAGGATGAAAGCCGTGATCGATAAAGAAGTGGCACAGGTGACGGACTGGATCGCAGGCCGGTTCCACCCGAGGATGATCCTGCTGTACAGCCGAAAGACGGATGTGCAGGGAAAGCTCTCCTCGTTTAAGATCTGCGTGGTGGCGGATGTGCCGGACAAGGAGGCCATGGAGGAGGATATTTTTCTCCATGTGGACAGCGACGTCCCCTATGATGTGATCTCCTATTTTCCGGAAGAGTGGGACCGCCTGACAAAGGATAAAAATTCTTTTGCCAGCCGGATCATCGGCGCGGGGAGCGTGATCTATTATGGGTAGGCGCAGGGGAGTGCCCCCGGGAGACAGCCGGCGTTTTTACGACTGGCTCTACCGCGCCAGCGAGGATATGCTGGCCGCCAAAATTTTAATGGAAAACGACCATCTCTGTTATAAATCCAGCGCGTTCCACTGCCAGCAGGCCATCGAAAAGGCGCTGAAGGCTTATATCCTGCTCTGCACCGGGAAGCTGATGGACGGGCACAACCTGGCCTGGCTGTGCCGGCAGGCCATGAAGGAGGACGAGGACTTCCGCCTCTGGATGAAGAAAGTGTCGGTGCTCAACCACTGTTATATCGAAACGAGGTACCCGCCCGATATCCCCTTTGATATGACCTACGACCAGCTCAAGGAGGCCTACCGGACCGCTGTCGAACTGTTCCGCTTTATCTGCAGCCAAGTAGATGAGGAGATGGAGGAGCGGTACGGGGCGTTCCCCCACGCCGGGGCGGCGTCCGGGCGCGTCGGAGAGGAGAAAGAATAAAACGCCGCCGCATGCCCGGGCGTTTTCGCGCCCGGCTTTAAAAGGCGGCGTCCAGAGCCGGGCGGCTGCCTGAGCGGGAGGATCAACAAAAAACACGCCGGAGGGCAGCCCCTCCGGCGTGTTTTTTGTTGACAAGTATGGCACTGAGTGATATCATAACATCATTAAACATAACAACACATAACAACTATTGCTTCTCCGGCTGAAAACCGCTGACGGAAAAGCAGATCTTATCCCCGGCCAAAAGCTCCTTGGAGCGGCGGATCGGGCGGCCCTCCGCATCGGCCATGACGTCCCGGAGCAGGAGCAGGGGAGCCCCCTTGGGGACGCCCAGCAGTCCTGCCTCCCCCGGCCCCGCGGCAGAACATTCCACCGTCCGGCGCAGGGAGAACACCTGCCCGCCGGGGGCAAGCTCCTTCACCAGGGCAAGCAGGGAGCCTCTCTCCAGGTCTTTTTCCATCAGAGGGGCGTATTCCATGCGGTACCGCTCACAGGAGAGCATGATGGGAAGCCCGTCAGCCAGCAGAAGCCGGTCGATGCGCAGCACCTCGTCCCCCGGAGCAAGGCTCAGGTCCGCCTGATCCTGCCCGTCGGCGGGCTCTGTTTGGCGGCAGAGCAGCCGCCGGCCGGCGGTGAAGCCGTTTTGAAGGCAAAACTCGGCAAAACTCAGGCCGTCGGCCAGCATCAGCTTTTTCTTGCGCAGGTGGGTGACAAAGGTGCCTTTTCCCTGAATGCGCAGCAGGGCACCCTCCTCCGCCAGAGCCTCGATGGCGGCGCGGACGGTGATGCGGCTGACGCCGTAGATCTGGCTTAACTGGGCTTCGGAGGGGATGCGCTCCCCGGGCTTCCAGGTGCCGCGGTCCAGTTCGGCGGAAAGCGCCTGGCGCAGCTGCTGGTACAGGGAAGTGACGGTAAAGCCGGGGAACGAAGAGGCGGGGCCGGTCTTATCCATGAACAGGTCTCCTTGTGGGGCGGATGTCCTGGGACATCGCCGATGGTATTATGTTGTTATTTACTATAACATGTTTTGTCCGGAATTGCAAAGAAAAGCCGGGCGGGCCCAAAGCGTTTTCTGCAGCGCGGGCTGCATTTTATCTGTGATAAATACAAACAAAAAAGGAGATCATCACCATGAACAAAGCTGTTCTCACCACCGGCGCGGAAATTCGGGCTGCCGCCGAGAAGATCGTAAAAAAGGCGGAGGAGGCCGGAGGTCTGCGCCGGGTCTACTGCGTGGCCTGCGGGGGATCGAAAGCCAGCATGTACCCCATTGACTATCTCCTCAGCCAGGAATCCTCCGCCCTGTCCGTTCAGTCGGTCTCGGCCAACGAGTTTTACCACGCCACCCCCAAGGGCGTGGGGCCGGATGCCCTGGTGATCGGGCTTTCCCTGGGCGGCGGCACCGCCGAGACGGTGAACGCCTGCAAAAAGGCCCGGGAGCTGGGGGCCGCCACCCTGAGCCTTACCATCCGGCTGGGCACCCCCTTAAGCGACGCCTGCGAGTACAATTTTATTTTTGACGATGAGACCCAGGACTATCAGGAGGAAGCGCGTACCCACTTTGAGGCGACCAATCAACTGATCCTGCTGCGTCTGGGCTTTGAGCTGCTGCGCCTGTGCGACGGCTATGCCCATTATGACGCCGCCGTCGAGGGCTGCGAAAAACTGCCGGAGATCTGCCGCAAAGCCGCCGCCAAGGCCGCACGGCGCGCCGTGGCCTACGGGGAGGCGAGAAAGGACGACCCGGTGATGTATACCATCGGCAGCGGGCCTTCCATGTTTACCGCCTATATGCAGTGTATCTGCATGTTCATGGAGATGGAATGGATCCATTCGAGTTCCATCCACGCGGGGGAATTTTTCCACGGCCCCTTTGAGATCACAGACCGGGACGTTCCCTTTACCATCTTTATGAACGAGGGCCGCACCCGCGCCCTGGACGAGCGGGCGCTTTCCTTCCTGCGCCAGTACGCCGACATGGACAAGGTGACGGTCATCGATGTGAAAGAATACGGCATCAACGCTATAGATGACAGCGTGGAGGAGTATTTCAGCGCGGTCATCGCCTGGGCGGTGGCCTTTGAATACGCCCTGGGCCTGGCTGCGGCCAAAAAACATCCGATTTTCCAGCGCCGCTACATGGGCAAGGTGAAATATTAATTCGATGCCCGGGCAAATCTGTGCAGCAAGGAGGAAAAGCCATGAGGTTTTACTGTTTTGGCGACAACAACGTGGACATCTACCAGAACCGGCAGCTGGCCTACCCGGGAGGGAACGCCTATAACGTGGCGGTATACTCCTGCATGCGCGGCGCCGAGGCCTCTTACGCCGGGAACGTGGGGGACGACCGGCTGGGGCGGCTGCAGTTGGATTCGCTGAAGGCCATGGGGGTGGATATTTCCCTCAGCCGGGTGCTCCCCGGATGGAAAACCGCCCGGGCCGCGGTGCGCTTAAACGACGGGGACCGGGAATTCCTGGCGGCCGATATCGATATCTACACCAAAAACCCGGTGACGGCGGCGGATATGGCCCGCTGCACAGCGGAAAAGTACGATCTGGCCTACGCCAGCATCTGGGCCGCCTTTACCCCGGAGGGCTGGGAGGCGGCAAAAAGGCTTCCGGTGCCCCTGGGCTTTGATTTTTCCGATGTCTGGAACGAAGAGGACCTGGAGCGGGTGTGCCCGGTGGCGGACTATGTTTTCCTCTCCTGCAGCCATATCACGGAGGATGAGACGGTGGGGACCCTGAAAAAAGCGGTGTCCCTCGGCAGCCGCATTGCCGTGGGGACCCGCGGCATGAAGGGCTCTTTCCTCTGGGACGGAGCGGAGCTTCTCTTCCAGCCGGCGTTTTCCTGCCCGGTGGTGGACACCATGGGGGCGGGAGACTCCTATATCTCTGCGTTTTTGGTGAGCTGGCTTGGGGAAGAGGCGGAGCTTGGCAGGCTGCTCCGGGGGTTTGACGGGGCCGCTCCCGCCGAACAGGATGTAACGCTCTGCCGCCGAAAAGCGCTGGAGCTCTCCATGGCCAAGGCCGCGCTGTTCGCGGCCTCCACCTGCCGGCGGGACGGAGCATTCGGCTTTGGCATCCGCTGGGAGGAGGAGCTGTAAGCGCCGCCCAAAAGAGGAGAGGGGGCAGGAAGCGAAGCTTCCTGCCCCCTTTCGGCCTTATCGGCGCTGTTCCCCCCAGACTGCAGGAAGAAAAACGGGCACTCTGCGGCAAAAAACGCCCCGGCCTCTTTGGAAGGGCTGGAGCGGATGAGTTTTTACAGGATGGCTCACCGCTCCCCGCGGTTTTCCTCCAGCACCTGTTCCGCCAGCAGACGGAGATCCTGCAGGGTGGAGATGGAGCCGGTGCGGGCGCGAAACCCGGCGGCGCCCCGCAGGCCCTTGAGGTAGCAGGCGGCGTGTTTGCGCATCTCCCGCAGGGCCACATACTCGCCCTTGTATTCACAGGCCATGGCGGCCTGGCGGCACATGACTTCCATCTTTTCCTCCAGAGAGGGCTCCGGCAGCAGCTCCCCGCGCAAAAACCACGCCTCAAGCTGTGCAAACAGCCAGGGGGCGCCCAGGGCCCCCCGCCCCACCATGATGAGGTCTGCCCCGGTGTCGTCGTACATCTGCCGGGCGGAGGCGACGTCGGTGACATCGCCGTTGGCGATGACCGGGATGCTCACGGCCTCTTTCACCGCCCGGATGACCGCCCGGTCCACTGGCGGGGCGTACATCTGCTTTCGGGTGCGGCCGTGGACAGTGAGGGCGGAGGCGCCGCTCTGCTCCGCCATTTTGGCAAACTCCACCGCGTTGACCGAGCCCTCGTCCCAGCCCTTGCGGAATTTTACCGTCACCGGCACCGGCACCGCGTCCCTTACCGCCCGGATGATGCGCCCGGCAAGCTCCGGGGTCTTCATCAGGGCGCTGCCGCTGCGGTTCCCCGCTATCTTGGGGGCAGGGCAGCCCATGTTGATATCCAGCACGTCGGGGCGGTACTGCATGGAGATCCGCGCCGCCTCCGCCATGGTGTCCGGGTCGTCCCCGAAGAGCTGGATGGCTGCGGGGCGTTCCCGGCTGCTGAGGGTAAGCAGCTGTGCGGTCTTGCGGCTTTGATAGGTAAGTCCCTTGGAGCTTGCCATCTCGCCCACCACGTAGCAGGCGCCGTACTCACGGCATAGCTCCCGAAAGGCGCGGTCGGCCACGCCGGCCATAGGGGCCAGCGCGGCGGTGCGGGGCAGGGTGACAGAGCCGATCTGCAAAGCGGTATCCTCCTGGAAGCGGGGCCGGGCCCCGCGTTTTTTAAAAACAGCCCTATTGTAGCAAAAAGTGGCCAAAGGGGCAAGCGCCGGAGAAACGGATTTTTTGCGAAAGGTGGAAAATGCGGGGAAATCTGGTATAATAACGACAGAACGGCAGGACACCGCAGCTTTTGCGGGTGCGGGCCGCAATTTAGGGGAATGCCCCCGCGAAAGGGTGTGCAGCCATGAAGCTTCTGGTCGTGGACGGGAACTCCATTTTAAACCGCGCGTTTTACGGCATCAAGCTGCTGACGACAAAAAACGGAGAATATACCAACGGCATCTACGGCTTTCTCAATATCCTGCTCAAAATTTCGGAGGATACGCAGCCCGACCGGGTAGCCATTGCCTTTGACCTGAAGGCTCCTACCTTCCGGCACAAAAGATATGCCGGCTACAAGGCCACCCGAAAGGGAATGCCGGAGGAGCTGGCCGCCCAGCTGGCGCCCCTCAAGGAGCTGCTGCGGGCGCTGGGGTACCGGCTGGTGGAGCAGGAGGGATACGAGGCGGACGACATCCTCGGCACCCTCAGCCGCCGCTGCCGGCAGGAGGGCGGCGAGTGCGTGATCGCCACCGGAGACCGGGATTCCCTGCAGCTGGTGGGGGGAGGGGTCACCGTGCGCCTGGCCACCACCAGGATGGGTCGGCCGGAGACGGTGGTGTACGATGAAGAAGCCGTGCGGGAGAAATACTCCGTTTTGCCGCCCCAGCTCATCGACGTAAAGGCTTTGATGGGGGACAGCTCCGACAACATCCCCGGCGTGGCCGGCATCGGCGAAAAGACCGCCATTGGGCTCATTGCGGAGTTCGGTTCTCTTGACCGGGTCTATGAACAGCTCGATTCCCCGCAGATCAAGGCAGGAGTGCGGGCCAAGCTGGAGGCCGGGCGGGAGAGCGCCTACCTCAGCCGGGAGCTGGCGGAGATTTGCCTGGACGCCCCGGTGGATACCGACCTTGCGCACTACGCCCCGCAGCCTGTGGACCGCCAGGCCGCGGCGGCGCTGCTGGCAAGGCTTGAGATGTTTAAGATGATCGACCGGCTGGGCCTCTCCGGTGAGGAAGCGGCCCCCGCGGCCAGCGCCCCCCGGGAGCCCTCCCTGATGGCGGGCACCCTGGGGGAACTGCTTCGGGACGGAGGCCCCTTCTGCCTCATATGCCAGTGGGAAGGGGATCTTCCCGTGCGGGCTGCCGCTTGCGGGAAAGACCGCGCGGCGTTTCTCTCCGGCAGCGCGGCGCAGGAGGCCCTGCGAGAGCTTTGCCGCCGCAAAGAGGGGCTGCTGATAGACCGCTCCAAGCCCCTGTACCGCTGGGCGGCGGGGGAGGGGCTTCTCCCCGGGGTGCTCTTTGACGCGGAGCTTGCGGGGTATCTGCTCAACCCGGGGGCCTCCGGCTATGGGCCGGAGCGCCTGGGGATGGAAAACGGAGCCTCCCGGCGGGAGATCATCCCGGTGCCGGAGGGGATGGAGGACCTCGCCGAGGCCCTGGGCTGGCTGGCCGGCGCCGCCGGTACGGTGGAGCGGAAGGTAGAGGAAAACGGCCAGACGCCCCTGCTGCGGGATGTGGAGATCCCACTGGCGCGGGTGCTGGCGGATATGGAGCTCACCGGTTTTGCCCTGGACAGCGCGGGTCTGGCCGCCTTCGGAGAGGGCCTCGACGGGGATATTGAGCGCCTGCAGCGTGAGATCTGGCAGGATGCAGGGGAGGAATTCAACATCGCGTCCCCCAAGCAGCTGGGGGAGATCCTGTTTGTCAAGCTGATGCTGCCCGCCCGCAAAAAGACCAAGAGCGGTTACTCCACCAACGCGGACGTGCTGGAGGGTCTGCGGGACCAGCACCCCATTGTGGATA
>JALELV010000124.1 GCA_022768545.1 Oscillospiraceae bacterium | reverse complement strand
ACCCGGATGCACATGGAGTTTTGATGGGTGAGTTCCCGCAGCAGCTCCTGCAGGCTGCCGTCATCGATATGATCCGTCACGGTTCTGGCGTAGGCCTTGGTCTGCTCAATTTTGATATACCGGTAAAAGGGTGTCAGCAGCAAAATTTGAAACACCCAGAGCAAACCGAGAATGAATACCGAAAACACCGTCATATAACCGAAGATTTTCCACTTGATCCCAATTTTATTCGACTTCAAAGCGATAGCCCACCCCCCTTAAGGTGACGATACAGCGGCTGTATTCCCCCAGGCTTTTCCGCAAAAGCTTGATATGGGTATCCAAGGTCCTGTCGTCGCCGTAAAAGTCGTAGCCCCACACTTCGCTGATCAGCTTTTCCCGGGTAAGGGCAATCCCTCTGTTTTTGACCATATAGAAAAACAAGTCGTACTCCTTGGGAGACATGCCGACCCTTTCCCCGTTTAAGTAGACTAACCGGCCGGTAAAATCCACCTTCAGGCCCTCATAGGAAAAAGTATCCCGCCGGGCTTCTTCGGAAAGGGCGCCCGCCCGCTTCATCACAGCCCCCACCCGCATCATAAGTTCCTTGGGGGAAAAAGGCTTTACCACATAATCATCCGCACCGAGCTCGAAGCCGTGGATCTTATCGTACTCCTCCCCGCGGGCAGAGAGCATAATGACCGGGATCTTTTTGAATTTGTGGATCTCCCGGACAGCGGAAAAGCCGTCCAGCTCCGGCATCATAACATCCATGATGACAATGTCAAAGTCATTGTCCCGGCAAAGGCGCACCGCTTCCATACCGTTGGCAGCTTCGGTAACCTGATGCCCCTCAAAAACCGCGTATTTGATCACGATCTGGCGGATCCGCTCTTCGTCGTCCACCATGAGAATCCGGTACATGTTCTGTCCCCTCTCTGTCCAGGTTCTGTTTCCCTTTTCACGGCGGATGGCAGGAGGAATACAAAGCTCCTTTCCATCCGCCGTAAAGAATATCATACCCACACAATGTGACCGCTGTGTGAAAAGCGGGGAAACAGCGCAAAATTCCCCGCTAAATAAGGCCCAATGCCTTCAAAAGGTATACCCAGCCAAAAATGGTGATCACACTGAATACCGCGCTGAACACCACCAGCTGCCCGGCCAGCTCCCCGTCCGCATCCATTTGCTGCGCCATGGTAAAGGAGGATACCGCCACCGGAGAGCAGTACAGCGCCAGCAGGGTGACAAGCTCCATCCGGCGAAACCCCAAAAGCACCCCCAGGGTAAGGAATACCGCCGGCACTGCCAGCAGCCTGCCCGCCACGCCGATGATGAGCTGCTTTTTATACCCGCGCACGGAGCCAAACTGAAAGGATGCCCCCAGCACCACCAGCGCCAGGGGAGTGGCGACCCGGGCAAGGCTCACCACCGTGTCCTCCACCACCGCCGGGAGCCGGAGCCCGGTAAACAGTGTTAAAAGCCCCAGCATACAGCTGATAATAAGAGGGTTCAAAGCAATTTCTTTTAAAATTTTTTTGACCTCTACCCGACCGCCGCGGTACAGCTGCAGCACCACCACAGAGAGCACGTTGAAGATGGGGGTGATGAACGCCACCGCCAGCGACGTCATCCCCGCCTTTTCCTGTCCGTAGAGAGAAACGGCGATGGTGAGCCCAAACACCACAAAGTTGCTGCGGGCCACCGCCTGGATCAAAACCGAGCGCCGGGTGTTGTCCCGCTCCAGCCTGGGGATGATAAGGGCGGCAAGGCCGAACACCGCCGCCGCAGTGATCATGGAATAGGCCATCAGGCGCGGCTGAAAAACTCCGGCCAGGTCCGTCGTGTAGATATTGTAAAAGACCATCAGCGGCAGAAATACCCGGAACACCAGGTTGTTCATCTGCTTTAAAGTGGCGTCACAGACAAGGCCCGCGCACTTTACCCCGTACCCCAGCGCCATGCTGAAAAAAAGCGGGAGCACTACCTTTAACGTCAGTGCCAGGTCATCCATAACAGGTCACTCCTTTTTATGTCACAGCATCGAAAACACAGCAAGCAGCCGTTCCGCAGCCCAAACTGCCCCGGAGGCCCCCAGGGCCACCACGATCAGGCTCTTGCCGCGGCAGGAGAGCACCAGCGCTGCCGCAAGGCCCACGGCGGCGGAGAGAAGCGACGCCGTAGAACTTAAAATGTCCGGAAAGGTCATGGCCGCCAGCACCGCGTAGGGAACATAAGCCAAAAAGGAACGGATAAAAGGACTTCGGATCTTCCCCTTGACAAGGGCCAGGGGGAGCATCCGCAAAAGATAGGTCACCCCCGCCATCACCAGCGTGGCGGCCAGAAGATAGGATGTTTTCATCGCCCTTCCTCCTCTTTTTCTTCCTTCTCATCCACCGGATAGCGCAGCGCCGCTGCCGAAGAGACGGCGACCGCGCAGAGGATGATGACCCACCCGCCGGAAAGCCGGCGCAGGCCGGGGACAAAGCGGAAAATGCAGCTGAAAAGCACCGCCAGGACCACTGTAAAGCGGATGGGCTTTGCAGCCTTGGCCGGGGGAATAATAATGGCCAGAAACATCCCGTAAATCGCGATCCCCAGGGCGCTCCGCACGCTCAGCGGAAGCAGGTCCGCCGCCGTGGCGCCTAAAAAAGTTCCCCCTGCCCAGCCCAGATAGGGGGTAAAGATCAGCCCCGCCAGATAAGCCGCCCCCACTGCTCCGCTCTGCTGCATGGCCACAGCAAAGATCTCGTCTGTGATGCCGAAGGAGAGCAGCAGGCGTTTCCAGACGGACACACCCGGGTCCAGCTTTTGAGAGAGGGAAAGCGACATCAGCGTATAGCGGAGATTGATGACCAGGGTGGTCATCGCGATCTCCACCAGGGACGCCCCGGACACCATCAGCACCGTGCCCGCCACCTGTCCGGCGGAGGTGAGGTTCGTCATGGAGATCATCTGGGCGATCCAGGCGGAAAGGCCGCTCTCCGTCGCCATAATGCCAAAGGCGAAGGACACCGAAAGATAGCCTAAAAAAATAGGGGTGCCATCTCTGGCCCCCTGCATAAAAGATACCCTGCGAGACCGCTGTGCCGCCATAAAACATGCTCCTGTCAACTGTAAAGTCATCCCGCAGGCACAGGCCGCCCCCGCGGAGAAAATGTCGCTTCTTTATTTGATAATAAATTATTATACCTCTCCGCAGACTTGAAATCAACCGGGACGCAGGCCGCCTCACGGAAATTCCGTCTGTTTTCTTCCGGAAAGCGGACTGAGATACGGCTTTTCGCCGGCTGTTTCAGCCCCTGCAACATATCCGCTTTTATCGCGGCTCCGATATAAAGGAGAACGTAAGAGTTAAACATAAAACGAGGGCCTGCCGCAAGCGGAAAGCTCAAAACAGCCCCCTGCTCTGCCGCCGGCTTCGCCTTACTGCGGGACAGCCTCTTTGCGTTTCCGTTTAAACTGATACATATTCTGATCGGCCTCAAACACCGCAACGCTTATCCCCTTGGAAGAGGCGTCTGCAAAGGAATAGCCAATGGATACCATCGGCAGCCTGCTTTCCGTCCTGCGCATCAGCTCTATCTCGCGCAAAAACTTCTCATACGCTTTTTGAACGGCAGCTTGGTCTGTTTTCCGGGCAAGAACGCAGAATTCGTCGCCGCCGATCCGAAAGCACAGGCCTATTTTAAAAAAGGCCCTCCTGATGCAGACAGAAACCGTCGTCAGACAATAATCGCCGAAGGGATGGCCGTATCTGTCGTTGATGCTTTTAAAATCATCAACGTCAAAGAGCACGACGGCAGCCCCTCCCCCGCCTCTGAACCTGCGTATATGATACTCATAGGCGCGCCGGTTCAAGAGACCGGTCAGCCCGTCTATCTGATGCATCAGGTCGCAGTAATAGATATAATACAGCGCAATGGAGAAGGCAACACACAGCCAGGATACATGCAGCTGCGGAACCAGCACCTGCCCCACCGTACCAAGGCATACAAATAAAAACAGCACAACCGGGATGCGCCGGTTATTGCCCTGATACTCCCGCGTGATGAAAAAAGTTTGAAACAGCAGGTAAACAAGCCCCACAGTGTAGGAAAGAGTGTACAGCCAAAAAACCTCGCCCCGCTCTATCCATTTTCATCGCTTACCCGAAAGATCAGCGGAAACCAAACAGAAAAGACCGTAAGGACCAAGTTGATCACCGGCGCCGCTACAAAAGCAAACAAACTTTTTTTGTGGGAACCGTCGATCGCCTCTCCAATCAGCAGAGGAACAAACGGCGACAGGGAAAAGCCCAGTACATTTCCAAAAATATGAAGCGGCCGGTACGAAACCGGAGCATTTTCAAAAACTGTTGTAATGATCTCGGCTGCCATGACAACAACGACCGTCCAGATGGACAGGCGAAAAAAACGCTTGTTGGAGGGAACTATCGTGTCGCTTTTTTTCACGATATACTCCAGCATCAACAGGGCCGCCATCCCAATGCATGAAACCACGCTGTAAAACAACTGCATTATAAACCTCTCTCAACAGATCCAGCACAAGTTAATACGCCGCACCGTGCAAACACAGTGTGGTACCCGGCTTTTTGTCACATTCAGCAAACAGCCGTATTGATTATTCGAATCTGAAAATTAAAATAAAGCCTATTCCTCAACGCTGATAAACGGAAAAACAGCCGCCAGAGCTCTCGGCCAATATCTGCAGCGTTTCAGGAGTTCACGCTGCAGCACGGTAAATTCGGCATTTTAAAAACTTTTGTTCTTCTATTGCTGTCTCTATTGTACCACGTTCGTCTGTACCCTGCAAAGGCAAATTGTCGCCACGGTCAAAGCTTTCTTGCCCTGCCGCTGGCAGCGTCTGCGCCCCGGCGCTTTGGCTCTGGCGCAGCGAGGCTATGTCGGCGCCCGCTCCCAGCGCCACCGCCGTCAGCACACCAATGAGCCCTCATATAACAAAAAAGCCGGGCGGTCTCACACCGCCCGGCCGGAAGTAACATTTAACAAATTTCTCCGAAAGAGCCCTTACTGTTTTTGAGAACTCTTTTCTTCTTCAAATAGCTCTGGTGGGTATGCATATTCTTCGTTTGTTTCGTCCACAATGCAATACCAGCCTTTTTGACTAACAAGTGCATCATAGATTTTACCGTTACGCAAAGATAAAGGGTCGTCCTCACCGATATACTTGACTTTAACTTTATTCATCATCAATAATCCACTCCCCATTATGTGCCTTTGCTTTGAATTTCACTTTACCAACAGAAGGTTCCTCATACCAATGAATCTCAGCTTTATAAGATTCCCCATGAAAATCGACATATCCAACTCCCTTTTTCTTTTGCCACTTTTCAGGGTCTCCTCCATATTTGTCAACTAAAACATGAATTTCGTCAATTTGGCGATCTCTGCCATATCCTGCAATTGTTTGAACCATCGATATTCTACTTTTCTCGGTTAAATGAACAATTTCTTTATCAGGAAGCTCGATATCATAGTTCTTTGCTTTGGCTCCAAGGCTTTTACCGACTATGATATCTCTATCAGTATTCTCAGCTTCGCCCGCATTCTCCCCACCGTACTGCTGTTGTAAAAGCGCAAGCTCTTTCTGGAACTCCCCGCCTTCCAGCTCCTCCCGCTGGGCTTTCCAGTAGAGCTCCTCAAACGCTTTGTCCGGCAGCTGCCCGATGATACTTTCCGGTATTTTGGGGATTCCGGTAGAAAACTTTTGTTCTTCTATTGCTGTTTTTATTGTACCACGTTCATCCGCACCCTGCAAGGGAAAATTGTCGCCCCGGGCAAAGTTTTCTTGTCCCGCCGCCGGCAGCGTCTGCGCCCCGGCGCCAAAGCCCTGGCGCAGAGAGGCTATGTCGGCGCCCGCTCCCAGCGCCACCGCCGTCAGCACACCAATGAGCCCTGTTTCCTTTATCTCCTGCCAGGTGGCGTCCCTCGCCTCCGGGTCTGTCGTGGCCCTTGCCACCGCGCCGGAGAGCCCTTCGGATATCATCTCCTCCAGGCCCTCTCCGCCCTTGTCCGCCAGGTATTTCGCGGCCCTTCCGG
>JALELV010000112.1 GCA_022768545.1 Oscillospiraceae bacterium | reverse complement strand
AACATGATGTCCATGACGCAGGCGGGAAGGCTTGGGATCCGCAGGTCATTTTCTTTTAACCTCGGGATCTGGACCGGATTTACGGTGGTAATGGCCCTCTGTACGGCCCTGGAAAGCACCCTGCATGCGATTCTGCCCGCGATCCGCGTACCGATGTGTTTGTCGGCTCGGGGTATATGCTGTATCTGGCGCGGAAGACCGTGAAGGAGCCTGTGTCTATGGAGAAAAAGGACGCTGGGGGAGGTTTTCTCTCCGGCTACCTGCTGCAGTTTATCAACCCTAAAATTTATTTTTACTGCACCGTTTCCATGGAGACCTACATACTGCCCTTCTATGAGGGGAACGTTCCGGCACTTCTGGGCTTTTCCCTGCTGCTCTCCACCATCGGTTTTCTGTTTACGGTGGTGCTGTGCGCTGTTTGGCTCGCTGTTCGGAAAGGTCTTTTCCCAATACGGGAAAGCGGTGAGCTGGGTACTGGCGCTGCTGCTGGTGTACTGCGCGGTATCGCTGTTCCTGTGACGGAGAATAATTTAAAAGTTTTTGGCTTTTAAAGGTTTTTTTTGTAAATTACCCGAAAAGAGTGAAATTTTCATCCCTGTTTTGACTGTTCAGCTGAATTTTTAAAGAGCCGGGCGCTTTTTCACTTTCTTACGTTGAAAAAGCATCCGGTTTTCTTTATAATAGAGAGACACCCGCACCGGGGAAAACCCTCCGGGAGGGAAAACCATACAGAAAGGAAGCAGCACATGGATCAATTTTTAGAGATCGCCGCCCGCCTTCGGGAGATCCGCGACGTCTGCGGTTTCACCCAGGAAGAGACCGCCAAAGAACTGGAGATCCCGCTGGAGGTATACCAGGGCTACGAGGAAAACGGCTATAACATCCCCATCAGTGTGATCTACCAGGTGGCCAACAAGTGCGGCGTGGATTTTACCGAGATCCTCACCGGCAGCAGTGCAAAGCTGAACACCTATCATATTGTCAGAAAAGGACAGGGCCTTTCTGTAGAGCGGGTACCGGGATATAATTTTAAAGACCTTGCCTTCCGCTTTGCCCATAAGATCATGCAGCCGCTGCTGGTTCATCTGGAGCCCACCGACGAGCGCCCGAAGCTCATCACCCACACGGGGCAGGAGTTCAACATGGTGCTGGAAGGCTCTGTAAAAGTCCTCTTTGACGATCAGGAGCTGGTGCTCCATCAGGGGGATACCATCTACTTTAACCCCCTGCATCCTCACGGGCAGGTATGCGCCGACAGCGAGCCGGCCACCTTCCTTACCATGATCGCAGAATAGGCCCCTGAGGGAAAACATCAAATGGAGGATTTTTCATGCTGTTAGACCGTTTCCTTCCCCGGTGGGAGTTTGACTCCTACGAGGACTTTAAAGCAAATTATAGGCTCAATGTGCCGGAACACTTCAATTTCGGCTTCGATATTGTGGACGCCTGGGCCGAGCAGGAGCCGGAAAAGCGCGCCCTGCTCTGGTGCAACGACCACGGGGAGGAGCATACCTTTACTTTCTCTGAGATCAGCCGTCTTTCCAACCGCACCGCCAACTTTTTTAAGGCCTGCGGCGTCAAAAAGGGCACAGTGGTCATGCTCATCCTGCGCCGCCGCTGGGAATACTGGGTGTGCGCTACTGCTCTGCACAAGCTGGGCGCGGTGTTGATCCCGGGTTCCCTGCAGCTGACGAAAAAAGACCTGGTCTACCGGGCCAACGCCGCCGGTATCCATATGATGGTGTGCGTCAATGATGACTTTGTGGTGAGCCAGGTGGAGCAGGCCATGCCGGAAGCTCCCACCATCCGGCACCGCGCCATTGTGGCAGGGCAGCGGGAGGGCTGGCTGGATTTCAGCCGCGAAATCGAAAAATACCCCGACGTTTTTGCGCGCCCTGTTGGGGAGGGGGCCGCGGACAACGAGGACATCATGCTGGTGTACTTTACCTCCGGCACCACGGGAATGCCCAAAATGGTGCGGCACAACTTCATGCATCCCCTGGGGCATATCGTCACGGCCAAATACTGGCAGGGAGTGCAGGAGAACAAACTGCACATGAGCGTTTCCGATTCCGGATGGGCAAAGTTCGGCTGGGGGAAAATCTACGGGCAGTGGATCTGCGGGGCCAGTATCTTCTGCTACGATATGGATAAGTTTATCCCCGCCAAGCTGCTGGAGCACCTGGAAAAATATAAGGTGACCACCTTCTGCGCCCCGCCTACCATGTACCGCTTTATGCTGCAGGAGGATGTGGCAAAATATGACCTTTCCTCCATCCAGCGCAGCTGCACCGCCGGAGAGCCCTTAAACCCCGAGGTGTTCAACCGCTGGAAGGAGCTGACCGGACTGGAGATCGCCGAGGGCTTCGGGCAGAGCGAATCCACCGTGTTTTTGGCAAACTTCCTGTGGCTGAAGCCCACCCCCGGCTCCACCGGAAAACCCGCTCCCCTGTATGACGTGCAGCTTTTAAACGCGGACGGACAGCCCTGTGAGGACGGCGAGGAGGGCGAAATCGCCATGGGGCTCAAAGACGGCCGGGGGCCTGTGGGGCTCTTTACCGGCTACTACAACAACGAGGAGCTTACCCGGGAGAACATGGGCGGCGCCTACTACAACACCAAGGATGTGGCCTGGCGGGATTCCAGCGGCTTCTTCTGGTTTGTGGGGCGCAACGACGATGTTATCAAGTGCTCCGGTTACCGCATAGGGCCCTTTGAAGTGGAGAGCGCCCTGACGGCGCACCCCGCCGTGGTGGAATGTGCCATCACCGCCGCTCCGGACCCCATCCGCGGGCAGGTGGTAAAGGCCACAGTGGTGCTGGCAAGGGGATACGCGCCCTCTGAGGAGCTGACCCGGGAACTGCAGGTCTTTGTCAAGAAGAATACCGCCCCCTATAAATACCCCCGCATCATCGAATATGTGGACGAGCTCCCCAAGACCCTGGGCGGCAAGATCAAGCGGGCCCAGATCCGCAGCGAGGACCATCAGAAACATCAGGTTTGATATACGGCGAAAGTCGGAGCGGGTTTCCGCCCCGACCCTGCTTTTCCCCTGAGAGCGCATTGCAAAAGACGAGGAAAGGGCTGCACGACATGAAAAAGATCCTGCTTCTCACCACCGGAGGCACCATCGCCTCCAGCCCCACGGAACACGGCCTTGCCCCCGACGTGGACAGCGGACGGCTTTTCTCCCTGTTGGGCGGAATTACCGAAAACTATGAAGTGACCACCCGGGATATCCTGCATCTGGATTCCTCCAATATCCAGCCGGAGGAATGGAAATACATTGCCCGCTGCATTTACGAGGAGCTTTCCCGCGGCTATGACGGAATGGTAGTGACTCATGGCACCGATACCATGGGGTATACCTCGGCGATCCTCTCCTTTATGCTGCAGAACCTCCCGATCCCTGTGGTGCTCACCGGCTCCCAGCTGCCCATTCTCCATCCTCTTACCGACGGGCTGGAAAATCTGCGCTGCGCGTTTGCCATGGCGGCTTCCGGGGTGCCGGGGGTGTTTCTGGCCTTTAACCGCAAGGTGATCCTGGGTACCCGGGCGGTAAAGGTGCGGACCACCGGCTTCGACGCCTTTGAAAGCGTCAACTGCCAGCCCGCCGCGGTGATCGATTCCGGCGGCCTGGAGATAAACCCCATGGTGCTTACCGCCCCTTCAGGCCCTTGTGTGCTGCGGGATCATCTCTGCAGCGATATTTTTCTCATCAAGCTTACACCGGGGCTAAACCCCCAGATCTTCGACATGCTGCTGGAGATGGATTACAGAGGCATCGTGATCGAGGCCTTTGGCGCGGGAGGCCTGCATTTTATCCGGCGGGATCTCATCTCCAAGCTGCAGAGGATCATCGACCGCGGGATCGCCGTGGTGGTATGCAGCCAGTGCCTGTATGAGCGCAGCGATTTTTCCATTTACGAGACTGGCCGCCTGGCGCTGGAAAAAGGCGTGATCCAGGGCTTTGACATGACCACTGAGGCTGCGGTGACAAAGCTGATGTGGGCCCTGGGCCAAACCGAGAGCCTGGAAGAGATCCGGCAGATCTTCTCCACCAACCTGGTGGGGGAAATAACTTTGTAAAGCCAAACAGCTTAACACGCGAAAACTGGCATCAGAAAGCGCCCCGGGCATTTTGTCCGGGGCGCTTTTGACGTATACAGGCGAAAAGGCACATCGGAAGCGGTGCTTGATGACCGGGAACGCAAAGACGGATCGTTTTGCCATTTTCGGCCCAATTTTCAGCCGGGCAGCCGAAAAACGGCCCGCCGTGCCCGGAGAAAGCTTTTATACCGTGATGGGAACCTTTTGACGTTCCCGCTGTTTTTCCCCCTGGGTTTCCAGCTTTTGAAGGAATTTTGCCTTTTTCTCCTCATCGGCAGGGCAGAGAGCCCGGCGGGCAGTGATGGTGCCGTCTGCCTCCTTGCGCAGTCGCATGCGGACCAAAATATCCCCGTGCTCATCGCAGGAGACCAGAGAGGTGCGCCGTCCGCCGCCCTGGAACAGCCACTGCCCGCAGGAGAGGGGCCTCTGACACCAGGGGCAGGAGATCACAGTGACCCGCCCGTCGGAGAGCGGGGCGTTCCACCCTCGGTAGCCGCCAAACTCCTCAGTGAGCCCCGCCAAGGGGTTGCGCATTTGGTTTAGGGTGTCTTCATATTCCGCCGCACCGCGCTCCATGTCCAAAGCGCGGCAGATCTGAGCGGTGTATAAAGCGTCGTTGAGGGCGTCGTGGGCCTGCAGGGAGAGGGGGAGCCCCAGCTTTTCCATGGCGGCTTCCAGGGCCCACTGGCGCTTTTCGCCGGTGACCTGACGGTTGAACATCACCTGCAGATTATAGCATTCCGGTACCCATCCGGTGTCCAGCCGGTGCAGGCGCAGGTTATCGAGCAACATAGGGATATCGTCAAAGCCCCAGGTGATCAGGCGATAATCCTCTCCGGCCCAAGTGCGGAAGCGCTCCGCCGCCTCGGGAAAAGCGACCCCCTGTGTAAGCTGCTGTTTGTCGATCCCGGTAATGCGTTTGACCTGGCGGTTCATTTCTTTATAATAACGGGGCGAGACGATCGTTTTAAAAGTGTCGATATCCTGAAAACGCTCGTTCAGCTTTACGGCCCCGATCTGAATGATCTCTCCGGTCAGCGGCGCCGGTTTCAGGATCATCTTGGCGCGGCAGACCGGCTGGTTCCATTCCAGGTCCAAAACAATATATTTCATACAGCTTCCCCTTTTGTAATCATTGCTGCGGCGGGCCAGGACCCGCCGCAATGGGGATATTCTACCGCATTTTAGCGTTTTGGACAAGGGCGGAAGCGAAAAAGCTTTGAGAAAGGGCAGAAAAAGGTTTCGAAAAGTAAAAATCATTCGGCCGGAGCTTGTGAGCCAACAGGGGAAGGCGTATAATAAATAACAGATCAAAGGCTGTTGTTTGGACTATCCGGCCTGCCCCTGGCCGGGGCTGTCCAGATAAGCAGTTGCTTTCTGCGGAACAATAAACGGGTAGCCGCAGGCTTTTTTCGGCTGTCTGCCTCGGCTGCCGCAGGGCGCCGGGGAACAGCGGTTATGTTTTTATCAGAGGAGACCCTCTGAAATCTGGCCCGCCTGCGCGGGGGGTATATAAGGGAGCATTTTTATGCGGCTGCGGAGAAAGAGCAGAAGAATGAAGAAAAACATCCGTCATTTTAAAAAGAAGGAGGTAGACTACGCAAAATATATCCGGGATTTTTATCTCGACAATGGGATCGCCTATATTTCCTGCAATGTGCGCGGTATGGAGGATGTGATCAACCGTTATTCGGTAAGGGGATATGAGGACCTTAACCCGGAGTTCGCAGGTTACATTGAGGAAAACGCCTATCATATCCCGGTGGAATACCCCATCGTGCTGGAGATCTGCGGGTGCAGCTTTAACGCGGAGGAAAAAAAGACCATCGAGGAGACCGTTCAGGATTATTTCGGCCTGAAGCTGGGGGATGCCCAGCTGGATCTGAGCCTGAACCGGGCAAACTCCATCCGGCTGCTGGTGCTGGGGCTTGCCTCATTTGCACTGTTTTTTGTTCTGGGCAAGCTGGATGTCCTGGGGACGGTGCTGGACTTTGCGTTCTGGTTTTTTATCTGGGAGTTTGGGGATATGGTGTGGCTGGCTCGAAACGAGCTTTTGGAAAATAAAACCGCGGCAGCCCAGCTTGCCAGCGTCAAGGTGGTGTTCCGCCGGGAGTTTACCGATGACCATGCCGATGACCGGCTGGCAAACGAGATCCTTGCAGAGGTGTTCGAAGAGGACGCATGAGAGCGGGCGGAAAGCAGAAGCGGCTCTCTGCGGGCGGCTCCGAAAAGATTTACCCGTGGGGCAGTTCTTTCTGGGCCGGGCCGTCGAGCAGCTCTCCGCGGAAGCTGAAGCGGGAGCCGTGGCAGGGGCAGTCCCAGCTTTTTTCATCCGAGTTCCATTTTAGCTGGCAGCCCAGGTGGGGGCAGTGAGCGGAGACGGCAAAGCATGCTCCGTTTTCATCCTTGTAGACGCCGAGCTTTTCACCGTCGCAGTCCACGATCCCGCCCCGCCCGTTGGGCAGCGCCTCCACGGCGGCCGGGGGAGGAGCAAGCCACCTGCGGGAAAGGCCCCTGGCGGCCTGGGCGGTCTCCTGAAAAAGTGTGCCCGCGCTGGCAGAGGGGGAAAAGCGCTGAGGGGTAAACACCTTTTCCCAGGGGCTTTTTCCCTTTACGATCAGGTCACGGATCAGCAGGGCGGAAACTACGGAAGAGGTCATGCCCCATTTCTGAAACCCCGTCGCGGCGTACCAGTGGGACGTGGAGGAAGCAAAGCGCCCGATGTAGGGGATGCCGTCCAGAGTCATGCAGTCCTGGGCGCTCCAGCGGGCGACTTCCCTGCTTTGGGGCCAGTACTGCCTTGCGGCCTCCTGAAGCTGCCGGTATTTTCCGCCTGCGGAGTTCTCCCCGGTGCGGTGGGAGCCGCCGCCTATGAGCAGCAGCTCTCCATGGGGGCGGAAAGAGAGGCCGCCCTTGTCCACACCCAGGTACATTCCCCGGATATGTGCGGCGCTTTTTAGGGCCAGGACATAACTGCGCTCCTGGTACATCCGCATAAAATAATAGCCGGGAAAGTTAAGGAAAGGGTAGTGACAGGCGAACACCACGTGATCTGCCATAACGGTTCCCCGGTCTGTAACGACCTTTCTGCCCTCCACCGACTGCACCCGGGTCTCCTCGTAAATGCGCAGCGGCTCAGCGGCGGCCTTTAAGAAGGAGAGGGGGTGAAACATGGCCTGGTCTTCAAAGCAGAGGGCGGCGGCCACCGGAAAGGGGAGCTCTGTACCGGCGCAAAGGCGCGCCTTGATGCCGAGGGCCTCCGCGGCTTCCCGCTCCTGCTCCAGGGCGTTTTTCTCCTCCAGGGAGTAGAGAAAGGCGGGCGCCTGCGAAAAGCCGCAGGAGATGTTTTTTTCGGTGATAAGCCTGCGGTATTCTTCCACTGCCCGCCTGCCCGCTTCGGCGTACAGGCGGGCTTTTTCTGTCCCTATCTGACGAATGAGCCGCTGATAGGTCAGCCCGTGCTGGAGGGTGATCTTGGCGGTGGTGTTTTTGGTCTGCCCGCTTCCCAGGCGGGAGGCCTCCAGCAAAACGGTATCCACCCCGGCTTCGCTCAGGCAGCGGGCAATGAGCACCCCCGCCAGGCCGCCGCCGATGACAGCTGCATCGACGGAGATATCTCCGGGGAGGGGAGGACGCTGTAAAATCGTTTCGGTTCGGCTCCAAATTGACGCATTCATAAAATGTACTTCCTTTCGGAC
>JALELV010000106.1 GCA_022768545.1 Oscillospiraceae bacterium | reverse complement strand
TGCTGGATATTGCCCGGCGGCAGCATATCCAGTCGGTGGAGGAGTTTACCGCGGCCATCGGCTACGGGGGAATTTCCCTCTCCCGCATTATGCCGCGCATCAAGGAGGACTATATCCGCATCTACCGCACCAGCGACGAGGAGAAGCTGGAGAAGGCCATCACCCGCCCCAAAAAGGAGCGAAAGGCCCAAAGCGGCGTCATTGTGGAAGGGCTGGACAGCTGCCTTGTGAAATTTGCCCGCTGCTGCAACCCTCTGCCCGGGGATGATATTATCGGCTTTGTTACCAGGGGGTTTGGCGTGTCCATCCATAAAAAGGACTGTGTCAACGTGGTGTCTGCCATGAAGGACCCGGAGCAGGAGGGCCGCTGGGTGACCACCCGCTGGGCGGAAAATGTGAAGGATTCCGTCTTTAAATCCACCATCGAGATCTACGGCACCGACCGCCCCGGCCTGCTTGCGGATGTGAGCATTGCCATCGCCAATATGCGGGTACCCATGCACTCCCTCAACGCGCGGGAGGCAAAGGATAAACATGCGGTCATCCAGATCACATTGGGGATCACCCACCTCGATCAGCTCAACAACATCATCGCCGCTTTTATGCGGCTGCCGGGCGTTATTTCGGTGGAAAGGGTAAATCAATGAAAAAACGGAGGAACAGCATATGCGTTTGCTGATACAGCGCGTGGAGAGCGCGCAGGTGGAGGTGGAGGGCCGCACGGTGGGAAGCATCGGCCGCGGCTTGCTGATCCTGCTCGGTATTACCGGGGAGGATGGAGAGGCGGAGTGTGAATATCTGGCGGAAAAAGCCGCCAACCTGCGTATTTTTACCGACAGCGAGGATAAGATGAACCTTTCCCTGCTGGACACAGGCGGAGAGGCTTTGGTGGTGTCGCAGTTTACCCTGTATGGGGACTGCCGAAAGGGGCGGCGGCCGGCTTTTATAGCCGCCGCGCGGCCGGAGCAGGCCGAGCCGCTGTACCGCTGTTTTGTGCAGTGTTTGGAGCGGGCGGGGGTCTCCCGCACCGCGACCGGGGAGTTTGGCGCCCATATGCGGGTGAGCCTTGTCAATGACGGCCCGGTGACCATCTGGATGGATACCGCAGAGATCATGCCGAACCGGTAAGACGGGCCGCTGGCCCGCAGAAAAATGCCGCCGGAGGTGTTTTTGTTTGGAAATTATTTCCCTATCGGTGGGTATGATGCCCACCAACTGTTACATCGCCGCCTCGGATGAGAAAAACGCGGCGGTCATAGACCCGGGCGGTGACCCGGAAAAGATCCTTCATGTGCTGGAGAGCCGCGGGTGGACAGCAAGGAAGGTCTTTCTGACCCACGGCCACTTTGACCATGTGGGCGCGGTGAAGGCCCTGCAGGCGGCGGGCGCCGCGGCGGGGGTATCCCGGGAGGATGAGATCTTTTTGACAGCCCCGGAGCTTACCTATGCCGGAATGGACCTTCCCATCACGGAGGACCTCCGCATCCGGCCGGATTTTACCTTTGAAGGCGGGCAGGGCCTGGAGCTGGACGAGCTCGCCTTCCGGGTGATCGCCACGCCGGGGCATACCCGGGGTTCGGTGTGCTTTCTGTGTGGGGATGTGATCTTTTCCGGGGATACGCTGTTCCGGGAGGGCTGCGGCCGCACTGACCTTTACGGCGGGAGCTGGAACGACATGAACGATTCCCTTAAAAAACTTGCCGGCCTGCCTGGGGATTGCCGGATCCTGCCCGGACACGGAGCAGAGACGACCCTTGGCTATGAGCGCCGGTACAACCAATGGATGGGTGCTGCAGATTATGATTTTGATGACTGAGGGCTGCCGCTCACGGTATGAGCTGGAGAGCCTTTCCAATATGTTTTTCCCCGGGCGCCGGGTGGCGGTGCGGGAGGGAGACCAGAGGACAGGGGCGGAGGAATATATCTTCGCCTCTCTTTCGCAGGGGGAGCCCGCCGACCGCTTTTACCTGGAGGTCCTCTATCGCGGGGAACGGCGTTTTTTGTCGCGGGAGGAGCCGGACGCGGAGAAACGGGGCCTTGTGGACCATATCTTCGGGCAGATGCTCTACCGGCTGCTGAGCGAAGCCACGGGGGCGGCCCCCGCATGGGGCATTCTCACCGGGGTGCGCCCGGTGAAGCTTATTTCCCGGTTTCGCAGCCAGGGGATGAGCGATGACGGAATCCGCCGCTATCTGGCGGAGGAATGTTATGTTTCCCCCGAAAAGGCGGAGCTTGTGCTGCGCACAGCGGACCGGGAAAACGCCATTGTGGCCCTCTCCCGCCCGGAGTCGGCAAGTTTGTATGTTTCGATCCCGTTTTGCCCCAGCCGGTGCCGGTATTGCTCCTTTGTCTCCCACGGTATCGAAAAAACCTGGAAGCTGATCCCCCGCTATGTGGAGCTGCTGCAGCGGGAGCTGGAGGAGACCGCGAAGGTGGTAAAGGCCCTGGGCCTTCGGCTGGAGACGGTGTATTTCGGCGGGGGGACGCCCACCGCCCTCACCTCCGGCCAGCTGGAGAGCCTGATCCAGACGGTGGAAGGCTGCTTTGACCTCTCCGCTCTGCGGGAGTACACGGTGGAGGCCGGACGCCCGGACACCATTACCCGGGAAAAGCTGCGGATGCTCCGGAGGAGGGGCGTCACCCGCATCAGCATCAACCCTCAGACTCTAAACGACAGTGTTCTGGAAAAGATCGGGCGGCGGCATACCACGGCTCAGACGATGGAGGCCTACGCCATGGCCCGGGAGGAGGGGCACGACAATATCAATATGGACCTGATCGCAGGCCTCCCCGGGGACGACCTGGAGAGCTTTTGCCACACCATCGACGGGGTCATCTCTCTGGCCCCCGACAACATCACCCTGCACACCCTTTCGGTCAAGCGCTCTTCCGACCTGCGGGACGCCGGGGAGGCATTCTACCGGGAAGAACGTCACAGGGTATCCTCCATGCTCAGCTACGCCACCGGGCGTTTTCAGGAGACGGAATATCTGCCCTATTACCTATACCGGCAGAAGAACACCATGGATAACCTGGAGAACGTAGGCTATTGCCGGGAGGGCAAGGAGGGGTGCTACAACGTCTATATCATGGACGAGACCCATACCATTCTGGCCGCCGGGGCGGGCGCTGTCTCCAAGCTGCGGGAGCCGGGGGGCAGCCGGATCGAGCGGATCTTTAATTACAAATTCCCCTATGAATACATTGACCGCTTTGAAACGGTGCTGGAGAGGAAAAAAGGCATCGAGGCGTTTTATGAGGGGAAACTTTAACAGTTTCGCCTTGATTTAAAGCAGAAAGCCCTCTATAATAAAATTGGCCCGTGGATTGGGCCGTCTGAAGAGACCTGCGCCCGGCAGCCGGGCGGATAAACGGAAAGGCGGCAAAGAATATGGACTTTGACCATCTGGTGAATAAGGCAAAAGGGCTGGCGGATATGGCCGGCAGAAAGACCGAGGAAATGCTGGAGGTCTCCAAGCTGAAATACAACTGCGTTCAGCTCAACAATGAGATCCAGCGCTCCTATGAAAAATTGGGGGCTTTTGCGTATAAGTTCCACAAAACGGGCGAGGAAAACCCGGAGCTGGTGGAGATGTGCGTCAATGAAATCGATACTTTGCTGGAGAAGCTTCGGGAACTGACCGAACGGATCGATGAGGCGCAGAACAAGGTGCGGTGCCCCTCCTGCGGCTCCATGAATGACAGCGGCGCCCAGTTCTGCATGAAGTGCGGCGGAAAGCTGCCGGAAGCAAAACAGGAGCCGGAGGCCGAGGTCCCCGAGGAAGAGGGCTCCGCCGCAGGGGAAAATGCGCCCGAAGAAGAATAAGACCCTGTCAGGCATCCCGGCGGATGTGTAAAAAAGACGCCTTTTCATTTTGAAAAGGCGTCTTTTTATGCGCATCGGCGGTCAAAACAAGGAAAAACTGAGCATCTGGTCCCTTGGGGAAAGATATCCGCTGAGAAAATCATAGAGAAACGCTTCTATTTTAAACTCGTCAATTTTGTAATGGACGCAGAGCCCAATAAAACGGTGAACGGCCTCCCGGTCAGGAGAGATATCCTCCGCACAGAAAAGGCAGCGGTTTTGCTCGTCCAGAAGCTCTATGCCGTAAACCGGTACCGGCCCATATTCTTCCATCAGGCAGATAGTGGAGATTTCCCGTATATAATATGTTCGGAAAATGCCGGGAGCGGGACGGGAGAGATAGCAGATCATAGAAAACCTCCTTAAAGGCGGCAGTTCAATTTCTTTTATCCATCGGAACATTTTTATTATACGGCAAATGACCCGAAGCACAAAACATAAAAAACCGCAGGAATCGACAGGATTCGACATGCTTTCAGACAGAATGACCAAGACACAGACAACAGATTGGAAAAAACATCCAATTATTTGTCGAAACGTGTCGAAAAGAAAATTCTTTCCTCCGGGGCACAGGGATATCCCGGGGCAAAAAAGACAAGGATATCTTTGCAATGACCAAAGCCTGGAAGGGAGCCTGAGGTAAGATGGAAAAGAGGTCGGTTGTTCTATTTGCTGTATTGATCCTGCTCTTTGTCGGTATCTATTTCAGAATTTATGCGCTGACCTGCGGCGGCATGCAGGCTGAGGCCGCGGCCGGGCAGGGGCGCTGCACCCTGGAGGTATACCGGTCCCGCGGCATAATCTACGATTGCCGCGGGACCCCCCTGGTGAACAGCTCCTTCAAAACGGTGGGGACGGTGCTTCCCGGCCCGAAAAGCGCTTTGGCGCTCAAAGGCCTTTTTCCCGACGGGGAAACGTGGCTGGAAAGGATGAGATCGGGGAAGCCCTTTGCCCTGGAGCTTGCGGACAATGGGATGGGGTACCCGGGAGTGGAGGCCTTTCAGACCCCGGTACGGTACGGGGAAAACCAGCTTGCTGTTCATACCATCGGCTATACAGACGGAGAAGGAAAAGGAATGGCCGGAGTGGAACGGGCTTACGACGAGCTCCTTGCCGTAGGGGGCGAGAAACTGGACGTTTCCTATGAAGTAAACGCCCTTGGGCAGGCTTTGGCTGGGGGAGAACCGGAGATAAACCTCACGGGGGAGGCCCTCAGCGGCGTTCGGCTGACGCTGGACGCGCGGATCCAGCGGGCCTGTGAGGAAGTGATGAAGCGCTATGTTGACCGGGGGGCGGCTGTGGTGATGGAGGCGGATACGGGAAAGCTGCGTGCCGTAGTGAGCCTGCCGGATTATGACCCCGCGGATGTGGCGGATTTTGTTGACCGGGAGGACAGCCCTTTTATCAACCGGGCGTTTTCGGCCTATGCGGTGGGCTCCACTTTTAAGCTTTTGACAGCGGCCGCAGCTCTGGAGGAGGGGATCTCTCCGGAGCGCACTTATGAGTGCAGAGGCTATATTGACGTAGAGGGCCAGATCTTTAAATGCAACAATCTGGCGGGCCATGGGGAGATGACCATGGAGACAGCGGTGGAATATTCCTGCAACACTTATTTTATCGATTTGGCGCTGGAGCTGGGCGGGGAAGCGCTGCGCCGGGAAGCCCTCTCCTTTGGGTTCTCCCGAAGCGACCTCATTGCGGATAGAATGGAGACAGCCTCCGGCAGCATCCCAAGCCTGAACCAGCTGGAAAACCCGGCGGAGCTGGGAAATTTTGGCTTTGGACAGGGGGTTCTGACGGCAACCCCGGTACAAATTGCAAAATTGACCGCTGTTTTTGCAAACGGCGGCTATCTGGTAACTCCCCGGTTGATAGAGGGAACGGTGGACGCACAGGGAAATTTTTCCGCCGCGGAGGGCTTTGCACCCAACCGGGTGACCGATGAGGCGGATGCACGGAAAATAGGAAACTTCATGCGCCTGACCGTGGAAGAGGGAACGGGCGTTCTGGCCGCCCCGGAACAGGGCGGGGCGGGGGGAAAGACCGCCTCGGCCCAGACGGGCATTTTAAACCCGGATACCGGGGAGGAGATCGTTCACGCATGGTTCTCCGGCTTCTTCCCCGCAGAGGCCCCGAAGTATGTGCTGGTGGTCTTTATGGAAGATGGACAGTCCGGAAACCGCGCGGCGGCACCGGTGTTTAAAGAGATCGCAGACCGGGTCACTCAGGCGCTTGCTGAATAGACGGGCTCTCATTTTCCTGTTTGCGTACTTTAAACCTCTTTCGCCGAAATACAGTGAGGGGCTTCAAAACCGAAGGTGGTTCAGCAAATCCATACGGTTTTGTGTTTTATAGAAAAATGCCCTTTTATATTCGTCAAAGCTAAAAAATATTGCAGGTGCAAAGGCTGCCTAACTGACCGCCTGCAGATAGGACACTGGCAGGCAGCTTTAAGTTCCGGTTGTTTTGAGACGCAATATCTGTATGCATTTTTCCGTGCAGGCAGATTGCTTTTGCCGTGCCGTCAGAGTGATGGAGACTTTAAGTGCGCACAAATAGAGTAAAAAGGAGCAATGAATAGAGGAACATTGCCTTTTGGCACAGATTATGATATGATATTACTAAATAATCCGCAGCGTCTGGCGGCCGAAAAAGCTTCCGCCTCTGTTTTGTACAGGGTGTCCGCCGGCGCTTATATCAATATTTCGGGCGCCCGCCGCGGCGCAGAAATGGGAGGAAAACACCATGGCGCAGCGAGAATATATTATTTTTACCGACACGAACGCAGATCTGCCGGAAGAGTATTTGAAGGAAAACGGGCTTGGCGTTTTGGCGCTTTCCGTCACCATTGACGACGTTTTTTACAACGGTGTGGATGAGATGATAGAGCCGAAGGAGTTTTACGCCAAAATGCGGGCGGGTATCCCAGCAAAGACAATGCAGGTAAACCCGGACCAGGCGGAAAAAGCCTTTGAGCGATGGCTGGAAAAGGGCTACGACCTGGTTTACATTGCGTTTTCTTCCGGTCTCAGCGGCAGCTACAACAGCGCCGTCATCGCCGCGCAGGACCTTGCCCCCCGTTACCCGGAGCAGAAGATCCTGATCATCGATTCCCTGGCTGCTTCTTTGGGGCAGGGGCTGCTGGTCTCCTATGCTGTGGAGATGAAAAAGCAGGGAAAGACCATCGACGAAGTGGCCGCCTGGGTGGAGGAGAACAAGCTGCACCTCTGCCATCTTTTTACGGTGGACGACCTCAACCATCTTTACCGCGGGGGGCGGGTCTCCAAAACCACGGCTATCATGGGGACCGTGCTCAATATTAAGCCCATCCTTCATGTGGATGACGCCGGAAAGCTGATCCCGGTGGGGACGGTGCGGGGAAGAAAGCAATCCCTAAACGCGCTGGTGGATATGATGGCCAAGCAGATGGGACACTACCAGAACGATGTGTTCTTTATAAGCCACGGGGACTGCATTGAGGATGCGGAATACGTGGCGAAGCTGGTGGAGGAGCGCTTCCATATCAAGAAGAACCTCATCAATTACGTAGGGCCCACCATCGGCGCCCATTCCGGTCCCGGCACGGTGGCGCTGTTCTTCCTGGGCGAAAAACGGTAAAATTAAAAATTCGGTTTTAAACGGCGGGCCTTTGCCCGCCGTTTTGCTTAGTGGGCAGGCATCGGGGATGAAGCGCCGCACCCGGGGGAATACTGAAAACAAATAAAACAGAAAGGAGGGATCTGCCCTGTGGAAAACCGTGT
>JALELV010000066.1 GCA_022768545.1 Oscillospiraceae bacterium | reverse complement strand
TTTTATTACCCTTTGTATTACCCATGTGAAATATTCTGAGTTTCCACACTTTCCACCATGTTTTCAACATTTAATTCCTTAATGTTTAAAAGATGCAGAGATTTTCCACATGTTTTACAGGAAAACAGCAGAAATCCCCATGAAATGCCAAGGTTCTCGGAAAAACTCCTGTGGAATTCCCAGTGGAAAAAGTGGAAACTTAAAAAAGGGCAGAAAAAAGGCGAGCAGAGGGCTCGCCGCAAACTGAGATAATATAGAGTTAATTATAAAGGAGGGGGGATTGACCGGAAACAGTTAAATACATGTTTCCTCCAGTATTATATCAATAGTTTGTGCCTAAATGGTGAACAAATTATGAACAAACCGGCCCAGTCACCGAAGCCTGCCAAAAAACTCCTTCAGCAGGGCCCCGCACTCCTCCGCCAGCACACCGCCCTCGTATTCCGGGTGGTGGTTGTAGGGGAGCTCAAACAGATTGACCAAGCTCCCACAGGAGCCCGCCCGGTCATCCCGGGCGCCGAAAAACACCCGGCGCACCCTGCTGTTGATCACTGCCCCCGCGCACATGGGGCAGGGCTCCAGGGTGACATACAGATCGCACCCCGACAGGCGCCAGCCGCCCAAGGCCTCGCAGGCCCGGTGGATGGCGACCACCTCCGCATGTGCCAGGGCGTTTTTGTCCCGCTCCCGCAGGTTATATCCCTCGCCGATAATCCTGCCGTTTTTGACCACTACAGCCCCCACCGGCACTTCGCCCTGTTCCCCCGCCAGCCAGGCAAGCTTCAGGGCCTCCCGCATATACTGTTCGTGAAGATTCAAAAGCTCATCCCACCCATCTCAGCGTCATGGCCATAAACAAGGCGATCTGCACCAGCGCTACGATCATTCCCGCGGAGGTGAAAAGGTAAAGCGCCTTTTTCCCTCCGGAGCACACCGTCCCCGCCGGGCGGAAAAACCAGAGCTTCCCCCCCTTTAACAGGTAGAGCACCAGCCCCAAAGCCCCCATCATCAGGCAAAGCAGCGTATAAGCCGCATTGACGCTCTGCTGCACCGAAGCGCTGGCCCTCTCCAAAAGGATCTGAAAACCCACGGAGGTCATATTGTTGATAAAATGGAGGATGATCCCCGTCCAGAGGGAGCCGGTCCGCACTGTCAGGTAGCCAAACAGCAGGCCCATGACGACGGCGTAGGGGGCCTGCACCATGTTCATATGCATCAGGCCGAAGATCACGGCGGACATCCCCACCGCAAAGGCGTCGCCAAAGCGCCGCAGCGACTGCAGGATCACGCCCCGAAAGGCAAACTCCTCCAGAAAGGCCGGCAGCACCGCCATATTGACCACATAGAGCACAAAGGCCGCCGTCTGAGTGGGCACGGGAAATTCGGGGGAGGAAGCCTCCATCCCCACGGCGGAAAAGACCGCTCCCACCAAAGCCGTTAAATAGGACGCCGCCACCGAGGCTCCCATGGAAAGCGGGATCGCCAGCAGGGTGATCTTGCCGTTGAAGCGCCGCAGGGGCAGCGCCGTCCGCAGGGGCATCCGCTCCAGAGCGGCGCACACCCCGAAGGGGAGGGCAAAGGAGGCGATATAGGTCACCATGGTGGCGATCTGCTCCATCAGCTGCCCCGAGACGATCCCGGGCGCCAGCCAGACCACCCCGTAGACGACAGCCCCCACCATCATACTGGTCACCGTGTAGAGGATCACGGCGAGCCCCAAAAAATTCCCGCACCGGCGAATACGCTTTTTCTCCTGCCGGGCAGGCGTCGGCGGAGCCGGGACATAATACGGCCCCGGGCCGGGCCCCTGTGTGTAAAACCCCATATCGGGGGAATAGTAGCTTCCCCCGCCCTGCTGCGGATATCTGTTTATCATATTACCATCCTGTCATTGCAGCGCCCCGCCCCCGGCGAATGTTCCTGTAAAACAGCGCTTTTTTTCTGTCTTTCAGCATATCATAAAACAAGCCGTAAAAAAACCGGTCTTTTATGAACAATGAGGCCCTTTTCCCGTGGAAAACGCCGGGCCGCGGCATAGGCTGTGCCTTTTTCCGCCGGATCAAAAAGCCAGGCCCCGCGCTTTGCGCCTTTTCTGTTTTGCCGCCTGCTTTTTGCCGGGCCCTGTTTTTTTGCGCCGCTCACCGAAAAAGCCCGCAGCATCTGTTTATTTTATAAAAGTCTTTCACCGCCTTGGGACAAAACAAGAAACAAACTGCCAAAAGACAAAAGATAATGCAAGCCTTGGCACTGTGGTTTTATACTATAATGAAGGTGCCAAAGAAAACTATTTTGTTCAACATGCTTTGGCCTGCCCTCAAAATGGACGGCAGTACCCATTATTATACGAGGAGGAGAAACAATGAC
>JALELV010000064.1 GCA_022768545.1 Oscillospiraceae bacterium | reverse complement strand
TTTACCATCCCTTTATCGGTTTGTCAAGAACTTTTTTCAGAAGCTCTTCGCTCTCTTTTCAGTTCCCTCCGCCCCGCGGGACAGCTTCGTTATATTATCATATCTCACCTCCACCTGTCAAGCCCTTTTTGCACCTTTTTGAAAATTCTTTTTCTCTATGTCCGGGATATACTATTTATAATATACACGCTGTAAAAAGAGGTGCTTTTATGCCATCCCCGGTCGCTATCTTAAAAACCGCCATCGTTGCCGCTTTAAATATTCTGTTTCTTCTTCTCTGCCGCCTTTTGTACGGAATGTGACACCGCTTCCCTACTGCGATAAATGTTTTGACAAACCGCGCCAATGAAGCTAAAATGGTCTGTGGAATAAATCCAGGCCTTAAGCCCTTTGGGAGGATCCTGATCATGGCACGCTGTTCTTACCGCATCGCCGATGCACACACTCATATCTATCCCGATAAAATTGCCCGCAAAGCCGCCGATTCCATTGGGGATTTTTATGGTTACCCCGCCCAGGAAGAGGGGACTGTCTCCCGGCTTTTGCAGTCCAGCCTACCTCTGGGCTTTGAAAAATACCTTGTCTGCTCTGTGGCGGTCTCCCCCGCCCGGGTGGGGACGATCAATGATTTTATCGTTCAGTGCTGCCGGGAGCATCCCGACAGGTTTATCGGTTTCGGCACCATCCATCCTGCCATGCCGGAAAAAGAAATGCTTCAGGAGGCTCTGCGCATCCGGGAGATGGGGCTTGCCGGCATCAAGCTGCATCCAGATATTCAGCAGTTCTGTACCGACGCCCCCCATATGTATCCTCTCTACCGCCTTGCCCGGGAGCTCGGCCTCCGGGTGCTGTTCCACTGTGGGGATGACCGGTACGATTATTCCGGCCCGGTGCGCACCGCCCGGGTGCTGGAAGACTTTCCGGAGCTCACCGTCCTGGGCGGGCACCTTGGCGGTTATCAGCAGTGGGAGGAAGCCCGGGGGCTGCTTACGGAATACCCCAATTTCTACGTGGACACCAGCAGCACTCTCTCCTTTTTAGAGCCAGACGCCGCCCGGGAGATCCTTTTGAGCTACAGCCCGGATCGGGTACTTTTCGGGACGGATTTCCCCCTCTGGCACATCGGCCCGCAGCTGGATGCCTTTTTGGCCTTAAAGCTCCCGGAGGAGCTGCTCCCCGGCATTTTATACGATAACTTTGCCCGCCTTTTCCATCGCGAGCTGGAAAAGATGCCTCCCCTCTCCCTTTAGCTCTGTTATTCTGTACAATCCCGGCGCCGTTTCCTGATGCTTTTTGACAAAATCACGTTTGGACACCGTTTATTTAAGATTTCTTTACAATGTCTCATCCCCCATTTGCTATGATTACAACTGCAAACCCTGCGCGTCGGACCCCGCTCCCCCAACGGGGCGGGATTTTAAATATATCCCGGCCGCCCTGCGGCGTCGGAAAAGGCAATTTGAGCGGCGGGTCAGCCGCAATTCCAAATCAGGAGGTATTTCCATGTTAGAGGTAAAAAACCTCACGAAGCAGTACGGACACAAGCGTGCTGTGGACAATATCAGCTTTACAGCCAGGCGCGGAGAGATCCTGGGCTTTTTGGGGCCCAATGGCGCCGGCAAATCCACCACCATGAACATGATCACCGGCTATCTCTCCAGCACGTCCGGTACCATCACCGTTGATGGCCACGACATTCTGGACGATCCCATCGCCGCCAAGTCCAAGATCGGCTATCTGCCCGAACTTCCCCCTCTGTACATGGACATGACCGTCAGGGAGTACCTGGACTTCATGTTTGACCTCAAAAAGGTCACTCTGCCCAAAAAGCAGCACATCGCTGAGATCTGCGAGCTCATCGAGATCACAGACGTTTACGAGCGGATGATCCGCAACCTCTCCAAGGGCTACCGGCAGCGTGTCGGTGTGGCCCAAGCCCTTCTGGGCAACCCGGACCTGTTGATCCTGGACGAGCCCACCGTCGGCCTTGACCCCTCCCAGGTGGCGGAGTTCCGTGAGCTGATCCGCCGTCTCGGCCAGAAATGCGCGGTGATCCTCTCCTCGCACATCCTGGAGCTGGTACAGCTCACCTGCGACCGTGTGGTCATCATCGACCACGGCCGTATTCTGGCGGATAATACCATCGACTCTCTCACCAAGGACATGAGCGCAGATCATCACATCACCGTCCGCATCGACGGCCCCATCGAGCCCGTATACGCCGCCCTGAGGGAGATTCCCGGCCTGCTCCGCTGCAAAGCCGGCCAGAAGAAAGAAGAGCCCAGTGTATACGAGTATACCCTGGAGGCGGCCGCCGATGTTGACATCCGCCGTCCGGTGTTCGAGATCGCCCGTGAGCACAACTGGCCGCTGCTCACCATGCGCAGCGCCGAGCTCACTTTGGAAGAGATCTTCCTCAAGATCACCTCCGGCAGCTACGAACCACCGGTTCCGGCGGCTGCGGCCGACCAGGTGCAGATCGAGGCTGCGGTCGACCAGGCAATCGCCGAGCAAAACGGCGCGGATCTCCCGGCCGATCATAACGAAGGGGGCGAAAACTGATGCTGGCTGTTTTAAGAAGAGAATTTAAATCCTATTTCACCTCCCCCATCGGCTATGTGTTCATCGCCGTGGCCTATGTGGTGGCCGGTGTGTTTTTCTATCTGAGCAACATTCTCAGCAACTCCAACGACATGTCCGGTGTATTCTCCAGCTTTTTCCTCTTTACCCTGCTGTTCGTCCCGCTGCTCACCATGCGCATGTGGGCGGATGAGCGCCGCCTGAAAACCGACCAGGCCCTGCTGACGGCTCCGGTGAGCCTGTTTGCCCTGATGATGGGCAAATACCTTGCCGCTGTGCTGGTATATGCCCTGGCCATCTCCATCTCCCTGGTGTTTGCGCTCATCGTCTCGGTGACGGCCGTGGCTAACTGGGCCATGATCATCGGCAGCTTTGTGGGCACTCTGCTCTTCGGCGCCTGTGTCATCGCCATCGGTATGTTCATTTCCTCCCTCACCGAGAGCCAGTTGGTCTCCGCCATCGGAAGCTTGTTTGTCTCCCTGGCGCTGTGGATGATCGATTCCATCGCCTCTATTATGCCCACCAACTTCCTGAAACAGGCTGTGGGGAGCCTTTCCTTCTACAGCCGGTACAACGATTTTGCCGTCGGCATTCTGGATCTTGCCAACATCTTCTTCTTTGTAAGCGTGTGCGCGGTGTTTGTGTTTCTGACCATCCGCGTCTTTGAAAAGAGACGTTGGGGTTAAGAGGAGGAGAAGATCATGAAAAAGACAAATATTCTGAAAAGCCGCCGTTTTAAAATGGGCACCTTCGCGACGGTGATCACCCTTGTATTTTTAGCCGTTATCATTGTTTTGAACCTGGTGGTGGGCGCCCTGGACAGCCGCTTCGGCCTCCAGCTGGACCTGACCCCCAACAGCGTCTACGAGATCGCCGACGCCACCCGTGACTACCTCAAGACCGTGGACCAGAATGTGGAGATCACCGTCATGGTCCCGGAGGCCACCATGGAAAGCTACGGCGGCTATTATCAGCAGGCCAACGAGATCCTTAAAAAATTTCCGCAGGCCTCTTCCCGCGTATCCCTCAACTATATCAACCTGGTGCAGGACCCCTCCTTTTCCGCCAAATACCCGGAGCTGGAGCTCTCCTCCTCCGATATTTTGGTGACCTGCGGGGACAAGGCCCGCAAAGTAGCCGTGGTGGATCTTTTTAACCTTCAGTCCAACGACTACGGCCAGCAGTACATTGCCTCCTCCAAAGTAGATGCCGTCATGGTCTCCGCCATCATGGGCGTTACCTCCGCGGAAATGCCCGCCGTATGCTTCCTCACCGGCTTCGGCGATGTGACCTACACCGCCTTCAGCGATCTGCTCACGGCCAACAATTTCGAGGTCTCCGAGCAGAACATTCTGGTGGGCGAAATGGATACTTCTCCCGATATCTGCATTTTGATGGCCCCCACCACCGACCTTGACCTTGATGTCCTCAAAAAACTGGACGCTTACCTGGAAAACGGCGGAGAGAAGGGCAAGAGCCTGCTGTACTTCCCCGTCGCCTCCCAGCCGGAGCTGCCCAACCTGTCGGCCTTTTTGGCGGAATGGGGCATCCAGGTGGAGGACGGCTTCATGGTGGAGACCGATTCCCGCCGCATCTTCTACAGCAACCCACTGGTCAGTACCGTTGAGTACGCCGAGACAGAATTCTCCTCCACTGTTCTCAACAGTGAGAATGTGGATTTTGCCGTTTGGCAGGGCAAGGCGCTGACTCAACTGTTTGAAAACAGCGGTTCCACAACAGTCACCACCATGCTCTCCTACCCCTCCACCGCCCTGCGCATTCCCTCCGACGCGGATGTCGCCTCGGCAAACAGCTTTGCCGATATCGGCGTGGAAGGCGATTATGCCGCCCTGATCCGCGCCACCTCCACCAAGTACGACGGGATGAACCCGCGCAAATCCAACGTGGCGGTGTTCTCCTCCGTCACCTCCGCCCTTTCCTTCAGCGGCTCCACCTCCATGTCCAACGACAATTATCTCGTCGCGCTGCTCAACGACATGGTGGGACGGGAAAACACCTTCTCGGTGCCCTCCAAATCCCTTGCCGGGGAGCAGCTCAACTTCAACGGCCTGCAGGCCCTTCTGTTCCTCGGCCTGTTCATCATCATCATCCCCATGGCGATCCTGATCACCGGCATCGTCGTGTGGGCCCGCAGGAGGCACAGATAAGCCATGTCAAAGATGTCCAAACGCACCAAGACCCTTCTTTTCAGCCTGGTGGGCCTGGCGGTCCTGGGCGGAGTTTTGGCGGCGCTGCTGTACACCGCTCCGGAGACGGAGGAATCCTCCTCCGCTCCCGACAGCACGGTCTCCCTGCTTTCCAAAAGCGCGGACGACCTTGTCTCCCTCACCGTAAAAAACGAGAGCGGCTCCATCGATTTTGTCCGGAGCGGAGATGATTTTTCCGTTGTTTCCCTGGAGGATATTCCTCTGAACAACCCGCGGGTGCAGAACACTACCCGTGGGCTGGTGGCCATGGTGGCTTCCCAGACTGCAGAGGAAAATGCCTCGAACCTGAGCAAATACGGCCTTGACGCCCCCTGGGCTTCCGCCGCCGCCGTCTACGCCGACGGCAGTACCTTTGAGGTAAAGCTCGGCTCCGACGCCGCCGGTGTGGACGGGATCTACGCCATGGTAAGCGGGGATCAAAACGTATATGTGCTGCCCACCAGCTACCGCACCACCTTTTCCTACAGCCTTACCGATTATGTCAAGATGATCATCACCCCGGAGGTGGATTCCTCCAAAACTTTGGTGGATACCCTGCGGCTTTCCGGCTCCTCCTATGCCCAGCCCATCGAGCTGAAGGTAGTGGATGACGAGGAAGACCTTGCCTCTTCCTTCGGTGTGGTCAGCCATATGATCACCGCCCCCAAGCACTCCGAGATGGATATCGACCGCGGCGCGGCCATGATGGCCTCCCTCTTTGCCATGAGCGGAAATGCCGTCGCGGAAGTAAATTTTGACGACGCAACTTACGAGGCCTACGGTTTTTCGGAGCCCTTTGCCAAGGCGGAGGTCTCCTACCAGACGGATGAGGCGGAGGGGCTCAAAAACCTCACCATCACGGTGGCCAAAGGCGAGGACGGCACCCTCTATGCCGTGGTAGACGACATAAAGGTCATCTATGTCGTGGACGAAGAGGAGTGGATGACCACCAGCTATGCCGATATCGTCAGCGGCCTGTTCTTCCTCCCCTATATCAACGAAGTCTCCAAAGTGACGGTCTCCTGGCCCGGGGAAAGCTACGAGTTCTCCATCTCCACCAAGACCACCACCAACGACAACGGCACCGAAGTAAGTGAAAACACCATCCGCTTCGGGGGCGACACTCTGGACACTGATAAGTTCAAGCTCTTCTATCGCCTGCTCATCAGCGCTACCAATGACGGCGGCTTTGTGGAGGGCGTAGAACCGGAGGGAACCCCGGTGCTCTCCATCCGCTACGACTACAGCGCCGGCGGCGAGCCGGATGTCCTCTCCTTCTATGAGGGCCCCACCCGCAAGGTGTATGTCAGCAAAAACGGCACTATCGATTTTACCATGAAGTCTTCTTTTGTGGATAAAGTAAAAGCCGCCTGCCCTGTCATGGCGGAAAACGGTGAAGTGGATCCCGACTGGAACTGATCTTAATAAGCCTTAAAAAGGGCGTGCGGAGATATATGTTTCCGCACGCCCTTTTTACAGCATTGTTTCTCTTTCCCCACTTTTGCTTTACAGGATGTTTTTTACCGCTTATAATAGAGGTATCCCGGCGGCAGAGCCGCGCTCCCCCGCAATTTTCTCTCATCGCAAAGGAGATTTTGACTATGGATGCCTTTACAGAAAGCCTTGCCGCTTTAGATGCGCTTTTTTCCCGCAGGGCGCGGGATATTTATGAAGATCTTCTCTCCCGCACCGGCAGCCGCAGCCTTGCAGCGGAGCTTTCCCGGGAGGCCTTTCTGCGTACCCGGCAGGCGGCGGAACACCTCGGCGCCGAGGCTCTGGAGGAATTTCTGGATCAGGCGGTGGAATCCGCTTATCTGACCCATCAGGATCTCTCCCGCATCCACGACGCCGTATTTCCCGGGCAGGGCGGCGCGCCTTCTGCGCCCTCCGTTTCTGCAGCGCCCGGGCCGGAGCCTGCCGCTTCGGAAACTCCTGATGTTTTTGCGGCCCCCTCCGTTTCTGCAGCGCCCGCCGTTCCTGAGGTCTCTTCCGACCACTGGGCTCCGGAATCCGCCCCCGCGGCTGTTTTCTCCGGGGCCGGGCCCGCCGCTCCTCCCGAAACCGTCGCGGTGCCCGCCTTCCCCGAGGCATCCTCCCAGCCCGGCCCGGCGCCGGAGCACCCTCCTTTTCTCTACGATTTTCAAAAGGAAGAGGTCGCCTCCTATTTTGCCAATGAGCCCTCTGCCATCATGCCCCCTCCCCGGGGCAAGGGCTCCCGGCGGCACGGCGTGGGTTTTTTCTTTGTCATCTTGTTTTTGGTGCTCTTTGTACTGTTGTCCCTCTGGCTTCTCTCCGGGCTGCTCATGTCCCTTGGGGTCATTCCGTTCTTTGATCTTGGATATCTCTGGTTCAACAAATACCTGTTCCGCTTGTTTTAGCAAAGACAACATAAAATCGTTTGCGGCTATCTTTACACTCGCCTGCCCACTCCTGTGGGCGGGCACTTTGAGTCTTATGGCCGTGGGCCGGGAACGGCCCACATCGCCGTTTTTACAGCTTGTCGCGGGTAGACTGTAAAAAACAGCGGCGCGGCCCACCCGGGGCCGCGCCGCCTTTTCCTTTTTCAACGCCGCGCTTGGTTCTTTTATAAAACCTCGGCATTCTTTATCATGGTCTCCATAACGGCAAGCACTCCCTCCTTACCGTCCGCCCCGTAATAGTTCCCGGTATAGGCCACAACATGCCCACCCGACACGGCATAGATCGAGATCTGTTCACTGGAGTGGCCCGATGTCATCGCCTCCCGGCCGCCCCTCTGCTCCGCCATCTCCTCGGTGATCAAG
>JALELV010000052.1 GCA_022768545.1 Oscillospiraceae bacterium | reverse complement strand
TATTTGCCCTTGTATGCACCCTTATAGATGTCCCCCTTGTCGTACATCTTCTTGAAGATGCGCTGAACGGCCTCCACATGGTAGTCGTCGGTGGTGCGGATGAAACGGTCGTTGGAGATGTTCATCAGCTTCCACAGATCCTTGATACCGGCCACGATGTTGTCCACATACTGCTGCGGGGTCACGCCCGCGGCCTGGGCCTTGAGCTCGATCTTCTGGCCGTGCTCGTCGGTGCCGGTGAGGAACATCACGTCATACCCCTGCATTCGCTTGTACCGCGCCATGGTGTCGGCCGCCACCGTACAGTAGGTATGGCCGATGTGGAGCTTATCGGACGGGTAATAGATCGGGGTGGTGATATAGAACGTTTTTCCGCTCATGTTTCAGGTTCCTCCTCAAATTGCAGTCTGCCCTGCGGCAGTTTCTGGTCTTTTTCTCGCGGGGCGGGCCAAAGCGCGCCGCCCGTCTCCGGCATGCTGTGTTTTCAGACAGGCAAAAGGCCAAAAGTCCCGCCTCACACAGCCGCTTACGCGGCTTATTATAACACGTCCGGCTTAAAAATCAAAGCAAAACCCCTGTTTTGCGGCAAAATACCCCTGCTTTTTCAGCCGTCCTGCCGTTTCCGAAGGATGGTCCCCGCCGGGAAGGGGGGAAGCCCCGGCAGGCGCAGCCTCTGCATGGGGTGCCGGGCGGCCTCAAGCTCCGCCCCTGTCTCGTCCAGGATGCGCCCCGTCCGCAGGGCCTCCGGCCGGCTTTTGGGGGCCAGGGCCTCCAGCTCGTCCCCCGGGAAAAAGCGGTTTCGCTGGGTACACAGCAGCGCCCCGTCCTCCCAGCCGTCCACCACGGCGGCCACATCGTACTCCCGGATATACCCGCCGCTCTCGTAGCACTGGCCATCCACGGGGCGGCCGAAGTAAAAGCCCGTGTCGTAGCGGCGGTGGCTCACCTTGTATACCTCGTCCCGCAGCCAGTTCGGCAGGGAAAAGTGCTCCGGGTCCCGGCCGTAGAGGTCCACCGCCAGGCGGTAGGCGTTGGTAACCACCGAGACATAATAGGCCGACTTTGCACGCCCCTCTATCTTAAAGCTGTCGACGCCCACTGCGGCAAGCCGGTCCAGATGTTCGATCATGCAGAGATCCCTGGCGTTTAAAATATAACTGCCGCCCTCGTCCTCAAACACGGGAAAGTACTGCCCGGGCCGCTTCTCCTCCATTAAGTAATACCCCCAGCGGCAGGGCTGGGCGCACTCACCGCGGTTGGCGTCCCGGCCCACCATATAGTTGGAGAGCAGGCACCGCCCGGAAAAGGACATGCACATGGCCCCGTGGACAAAGGCCTCTATCTCCAGCTCCGGCGGGGTATTCTCCCGGATGCGGGCGATCTCGTCCAGCGAGAGCTCCCGCGCCAGCACCACCCGGCTGGCCCCCATGTGAAAGAGCTCCGCGGCGGTGACGAAATTTGCCACCCCCGCCTGGGTGGAGACATGCAGCTCCAGGGAGGGCGCGGCCCTTTTGCACAGCGCCATAACGCCGATATCCGCCACGATCAGCGCGTCCACCCCAGCCCGCTCCAGCTCTTTCAGGTACCCGGGCAGGCGTTCCATCTCGCTGTTGGTGGGGACGGTGTTGCAGGTAACGTACACCTTTACTCCCGCGCCGTGACAATACTCCACGGCGCAGGCCAGCTCTTCCTGCGTAAAATTGAGCGGTGAGGAGCGCATTCCAAACTCCTTCCCACCCAGGTAGACGGCGTCGGCGCCGAAGCGCACCGCCGCTTCCAGGCGCTCCCGGTCCCCCGCGGGGGAGAGCACCTCCGGCAAACGATCCTTTTTCAAAGTTTTTTTCTCCCCTTTTCCTTTTCAAGGCAAAGCCCGCCCCCGGCACGGCGCGCTTCGGCGCCGCGCCGGGGACGGGCAGACAAATACTTTTAAAGAGGTCATCCCTCTTCGGCCGCCTGCGCGGCCAGCTCGGCGTTCACTCGGTCGGCTTTGGCAATATTGGCCTCGTGTTCATCCATCGTCACCGCATAGTAATATTTGCCCTCATTGTCGGTGATGAAGAAGTAATACCCGTGCTCCTCGGGGTACAGCGCCGCTTTAATGGCCTCCATGCCGGGGTTGCAGATGGGCCCTTCCGGCAACCCTTCGCACTTATAGGTGTTGTAGGCGTCGTACATCTCCTGGTTCTGCATCGCCTGCTGCTTTTTGATGACCCGCTCCACGTAGAAGACCGTGGGGTCGGATTCCAGCTTCGGGAAGGTACCCGGGTTGTTCAGGCGGTTGTGGAACACACCGGAGACCATGGCCATCTCGTCCGGGTCCCCCGCCTCTTTTTGGATGATAGAGGCAAGGGTAACGGTCTCCTCCAGCGTCATATTGAGTTCATTCATACGGCTGTAGAGGTCCGCGGTCATCTGGTCGTTAAAATCCTGCAGGAAACGCTTGACCACCGACTCCGGGTTCTCACCCAAAAACATCTGATGGGTATTGGGGAAAAGGTACCCCTCCAGGCGGTAAAAGCGCAGGGGATCGTCCTCGCCGATCTTCTGCAAAAATTCAAAATTATATTCCCCGTCCTGCGTTGCGGCAATAAACTTATCTGCCGGGCAGACGCCCAGTTTCTCCAGCTCCGCGGCGATATCCACAAGCGTGGCGCCCTCCCAGATGACCACTGTGGCGACATCCACCCGGTCCTCGCCCTTTTGGAGCACCGAAAAGATCTGGTCATAGGTCATCTTGGGTGTCATAATGTATTCCCCAAACTGGAAGCCGTCCGCCTCCTTGTATTTGGCATAAAGCCGGAACACCAGCGGCTGGGAGATCACGCCTTTGTCTTTCAGAATGGACGCGATGTCGGAAAGGGAAGAGCCCTCCGGGATCTCCACCGTCACCTCGTTTTCCTCCTGGTTGATGCCAAACACATCGCAGCCCGCGTCCAGGGCAAAAAACGCCAGGTAAAAGCAGAAGCCGGTGACCGCCAGGGCAATGAGCAGCCCCCGGAGCACCCGGTACTTTTTCTTTTTCACCTTTCGCACCGGCCCGGAACCCTGGGGAGCAGCCCCCCCGGCCGAAGCCTCCGGACGGGCCTGAGACGGCGCCGGACACTGCTGGGGGCCCGTCCGCTTTGCGGAGTGCGCCGGGCGAGCCTGTCCGGGCCCCGGACGGGCGGAGCCGCGGTCTGCGCGCACCGGCTTTTCTGCCGACGCCTCCCGGTGCTGCGTCCGCTGTGGCAGCGGCTTTTGCTCCCGGCCCTCTCCGGCGTCCGGATCCTCCAGCCGGAAGGAATTGATCAGCTTTTCAAACTCGTCGTTGTTATTCATAAATACCTCCCGCCGCCGGGCCGCGCTTTCAGCGTCCGGCGCCTGTGCGGTCTTTCCCTTTGCGCTGCGGGCCCTTCCCGCTCTCCCGCCTGCGGATCACCCTCAGATACCGCTCCGTCACCAAAAGGTCCACGCAGACGTCAAATCTCCCGTGGGGCAGCCGGTATTCCATGCAGGCGTCGTATACGATCCCCACCTTTGTACCGGGGTAATCCTTCAAAAAACGGTCGTAGTAGCCCTTCCCGTAGCCCAGACGGTAGCCCATCCGGTCAAAGGCCAGGCCCGGCACAACGCAGAAGCTGCTGCGGGGAAACTCTGAAAGCCGGCGGCACCGCTCCGGCACCGGCTCCAGCACCCCAAAGGTGCGGGGCTCCAGATCCTCCAACGAGGAGATCTCGTAAAATTCCATCCTGCGGGTACCCTCCACACAGTAGGGCACCGCCACCCGCTTGCCGTCGGCCAGGGCTGTGCGGATAAACTCTTTTGTATCCACCTCAATGGCGGTGGATACAAAGCACAGCACCAGGGAAGCCTCCCGATACTGATATAACGACCGGACCCTTCGGCGGATTTCATCGTCCTTCGTCTTTTTTTCCTCCGGCGGCATGGCGGCCCGCAGGGCTTTGTGCTTTTGCCGCAGGCGGTTTTTAAACTCCCGGATGTCCCCCGTCATGCCATCTGCAGAGAGGCGCGCACAGCGGCGGCCTTCTCCTCCCCTGCCAGAAGCTCCGCCAGCTTCAGGGCAAACTCAATGGCTGTGCCGGGGCCCTTGGAGGTGATGATGTTGCCGTACCGCTCCACCGCGGCGCCGGTATAGACGGCATCCGGCATCTGGCTTTCAAAACCGGGGTAGCAGGTCATATTCGCCCCGTCCAAAAGGCCAATATGCCCCAAAATGGAAGGTGCAGCGCAGATGGCGCCGATATAGAGCTGGTCGATGACCGCCATGCGCAGGTACCCCTGCACCACCTTGGAGCGCTCTAAATTCAATGTCCCGGGCATTCCGCCCGGCAGCACGATCATCCGGACGCCCCGGGGATCGGCCTCTTCATCCGCGAGGTCACAGACCACTTCGACCCCATGGGAACCGGTGATGTTTTTGCCGCCGATGCCCACGGTCTTTACCTCCAGCTCCGCCCGGCGCAGGATATCCACCGCCGTCAGCGCCTCGACCTCCTCAAAACCCGTAGCCAAAAACACATAGACCATACCGATCCTCCTCTTTCCCAAGTTTCCCCTTTTTTGTCTATTTTATCCTATACGAAAGCCTTTGTAAACCTTTTGCATCAAATTACGCCATCCCTCCTCACGGGCACACGGCACGGAAGATCTTTTCCCCGATCTCCTCAACGGGCAGAGGTTCTCTGCCGTCACAGCAGGGGATGATCTTCCAGCCCTCCCGCCGGGCCACGTACCGGGCGCTCTCCCGGCAGGCCATCAGGTAGGCGAAATTGCGCTCATGGATGTCCTTTTTTTTCTCGTCGCCGCCGTACCGCCGCTCCAAAAGCCTGCGGGAGGTCTCCGGCTCCATATCCAGGTAGAGCACCTCGTCCGGCCGCGGGAGCCCAAGCTTTTCAAACTCATAATCCCACAGCCAGTCCAAAAACGCATCCCACTGCTCCCGGGGAAGCTTGGAGGTCTGGTGGATGGCGTTGGAGCCCACATAGCGGTCCGCCACGATGACGGTCCCTCTGCGGTAGTCCTCCTCCCAGCATTTTTTAAAGCTGGCGTAGCGGTCCATGGCAAAAAAGCCGGAGGCCGCGTAGGCGTTTACATCTTCCGGCCGTGAACCAAACTCCCCGCCCAGATACATTTTTACCAGGCAGGACCAGGGGTTTTCGTAGTCGGGGAAGCTGATCCTTCTGGCCGGGATCCCCGACCGGTTCAGACGCTCCTCCAGCAGGCGGGACTGGGTGGCCTTCCCGCTGCCGTCCAGCCCGTCGATCACGATCATTCTCATATAGTCTGCCCCTTCAGCTTCCGGTAATGCTCCCGCATCTCCGTCATTTTCCCGCAGCTCATGCGTCCCTCCGGACACTGTCCAAAAAGGCAGGGCGGCCCCGCGTGGGCAAACAGAGTGGGGGCCGCCTCGCTCACCAGCCGCAGCATCTCGTCCGCCACAGCCCGGATCTCCCACTGGGCCCTGCCGCAGCAGCGGTGGCGGAAGAAATTGTGCAGGCTGCGGGCATTCATGGTCACCACCATTTTGGTGTCGCAGGCATTGGGCAGCACAAACCGCGCGTCCTCGATGGCCTGCTTCTCCGCTTTGCGGGCGGCTTCCTTTTCCGAAAGGCCCTGGGCCAGAAAGGTCTCCCGGTGCCGCTCCTTCAAAAGGTCCGCTATGCGGTCGTAGCTTTTCTGGGCCTCTTCCATGGCGCGGATAAACTCCTCTCTCGCTCCGGGGGTCTTTTCGACCTCCGGCGGGAGGATGTATTCAAACTGGTCCTTGCGCACATAGCGCTGGCTCTGCACGCTGTAGGAGGCGATGCGGTGCCGGGTGATCTGGGCCAGGAAAGCCCGGGAGACCCCCTCGATCCCGAAGGTAAAGCTCACGTGCTCGATGGGGCTCTCGTGTCCGATCTCCGAGAGCATCTCAATGAAGCTCTCCGTCTTTTCCGGGGTGAGCCCTCCCAAAAGTCCATCGATGGTGCTGCCGCTGTAACAGAGCTTCGCAGCGGCGGCGATGATCTTCTCCGGCTCCGGCGTATAGGCCAAAAGCGATACTTTCATGTTTCCGTGCTCCTTTCCCGGCGGCATGTGCGCCCACCGACCGGTCCCGTCATATCTTTTTAAGCTTTGCAAAGTTTGCCATCAGCTTTTTGGTGCCCACCTTGTCAAAGGCGATCTCCACCAGCACATCCCCCGCCATGGGGGTGGCGGAGAGCACCAGCCCCGTACCGAACAGCCGGTGGCTCACCGTATCCCCCGCCCGGATCTCCGCCCCGGCGGAGGGGGCGGCGGATACCGCGCTCATGCCTCCCGCACGCACCACATTCTGCGGCGTCTCGCGGACATGCAGGGCCGCCTGACGGCGCTGCGCCGTGGTGTCGGTATACTCCATCAGCTCCTTGGGGATCTCCCCCACAAACCGGGACGGCTTGTTCCACACCGTCTGGCCAAAGATCATTCTCTGGGCCGCCGTGGTAATGTAGAGCTGCTTTTTTGCCCGGGTGATGGCCACATAGGCAAGCCTCCGCTCCTCCTCTATTTCAGCGGGGGAATCCATGGACATCCGCCCCGGAAAAATCCCCTCCTCACAGCCCGCGATGAACACATAGGGGTATTCCAGCCCCTTGGCAGAGTGCATGGTCATAAGGATGACGCTGTCCTCCTCCAGGTCGGTGCGGTCCAGGTCGGTGTACAGGGCCACCTCCTCCAAAAACTCCGCCAGGGTGCCCTCCGGGTTTTCCTCCGAAAATTTGATAATGGTGGAGCGCAGCTCCTCTAAGTTTTCAAGCCTTGTCTGGCCCTCGAAGCCCTGGGCCGCCAGCATGTCGCTGTACCCCGTCTGTTCCAGCACCGCGTCAAAGAGGATCTCCAGCGGCTCCTCCGCCGCCAGATGGGAGAGCATCTCCATCATGTGGGCAAAATCTCCCAGCACGCCGGATTTCCGCTGCAGCTTTTCATAGCTGTCCGCCGTGGCCATCACCTCCATCACCGGGACCCCGGTAACTCCGGAGATCTCCGCCAGGGCGGCGGCGGTGGCGTCGCCAATGCCGCGCTTGGGCTCGTTGAGGATGCGTCCCAGCCGCACCGCATCGTTGGGGTTGTCGATGACGCTTAGGTAGGCGATGATATCCTTGATCTCCTTGCGGTCAAAAAAGCGCAGGCCGCCGATGATCTTGTAAGGCACACCCGCCTTGACCAGGGCCTTTTCCAGCTCACCGGACTGGGCGTTCATGCGGTAGAGCACAGCGTGGTCGCTGTATCTGGCGCCCTTTGCCACATGGTCCTCCACCGTCTCCACAATAAATGCCGCCTCGCCGCGTTCGTCCTGCAGGCGCTGCACCACGATCTTCTCCCCGTCTTCGTTGCCGGTCCAGAGATTTTTGCCTTTGCGCTCGGTGTTGTTGGCGATCACATGGTTGGCCGCGTCCAGGATCTTTTTTGTACTGCGGTAGTTCTGCTCCAGCCGGATGACCATGGCGCCGGGAAACTGCTTTTCAAAGCTCAGGATATTTTCGATGGTGGCGCCGCGGAACTTGTAGATGCTCTGGTCGTCGTCCCCCACCACGCACAGGTTCTGGTGCCCGCCGGAGAGCAGGCTCACCAGCCGGTACTGTGCCGCATTGGTATCCTGATATTCATCCACCATGATATACCGGTAGCGCCGCTGGTAATACTCCAATACCTCCGGGTATTCGGAGAGCAGCCGCACCGTCAGCACAATGATGTCGTCAAAATCCAGGGCATCGGCTTTCTTCAGCGAGGCCTGGTATTTTTCGTAGATGCGCGCCACAGTGGAAAGACGGAAGTCGGTTCCCGCCTCCCGGGCAAAGTCCGCCGGGGTCTGCATGGAATCCTTGGCGCGGCTGATAAGCCCCAGCACCATCTTGGGCGGGTAGGTCTTGTCGTCCAGGTTCATGGATTTCAGCGCGTCCTTGACCACCCGCTGGGAGTCATCCGAATCGTAGATGGTAAAGCTTTTGGAGTAGCCCAGCCGGTCGATCTCCCGGCGCAGGATGCGCACGCAGGCGGAGTGGAAGGTGGCCGCCATGATGTCGTTCGCCTCGGGCCCTAGGGCCTTGCCCAGGCGCTCTTTGAGCTCCCCTGCCGCCTTGTTGGTGAAGGTGATGGCCAGCACGTTCCAGGGTTGAGGGCGCTCCACCGCCGTGATCTTTGCCAGGCGCGCGACATCATCGGCGCGGCCTTCTGCAAAATCTTTCAGGAAAGCCGCGTCCTCCCCGGTGAGTTCCCCTGGGAACCCCTCCGCATGGTAGGCGTTGCCGAAGCGCAGCAGGTTGGAGATACGGTTTACCAGCACCGTTGTCTTGCCGCTGCCGGCCCCGGCCAGAATAAGCACCGGGCCCTTTACCTGAAACACCGCCTCCAGCTGCCGGTCATTCATCCGGCCGTAAACGCGCCGCAGCGCCTTTTTCTTCCACTCCTGAGCCTGGTCATAGTAATGATTCATAGCGTAATACCATCCAAAACATAAGATCTTGACAAGTCCTCTGCGCCGCTCCGGCCCGCAAAAGCCTCTTCCGCGCACCAAATTGCGGAAACTTTGCGCAGGGCGTCATGTAAATTTTATTATAGCATGTACCGGCCTTCAAAACAACGGGCGCCCCCAGCCTTTTCTTTTGGCCGAAGACGCCTCTAAAAAATCAGACAGCCACCCTTTTGTGGTACCGCCGCAGCATCCACAGTGCGGCCGCCGCCAGCGCCGCCTGTGCCGCCGGATAGGCCAGCCACACTCCGTCCAGATCAAACAGCATCGGCAGCAGGAATACAAATACCGGCGTGGCCGCCGCCGGGTCTGCGTAGGCCATCACCATGGCCAGGCGCGGCTCATCCACCGCGTAAAAATAAGAGGAGAGCAGCCGTGTCGCCCCCAAAAAAGGCAGGGCAGCCATCACAAACAGCGCCGCACGGCAGATGACGTTCCCCACCTCCTCCGAAGTACCGAACAGGTCGGGAAGTCCGCCCCGGAAAAGGAAGATGAGCGCCATGGCCAGCACCGCCATGGCCATAGTCATGGCCGCGGCTTTTCGGAGCGTGCGCTTCATGGCCGCGTAATTTTCCGCCCCGCGGCAATAGCTGATAATGGGCTGCACACCTTCGCCCACCCCCTGCAGCAGGGACTGGCAGGCACCGCTCAGGTAGGAGAGCACCGAATATGCCGCCACCGCCATCTCGCCACCGTAGGCAAGGCACTGCCAGTTGGAAAACACGATGACCAGCGATGGCGACAAAAACAGCCCCATGGGAGAAGCCCCTATTTTGAGGATGTTCCAAACCGTTTTTCGCTCGGGGACCAGATCCCGCCTTCGGATCCATTCCTTCCGGTCGCTGAGCATCACCCCCGCGCAGATTGCGGCGGAAAGCCCTTCCGAGATCACGGTGGCCAGCGCCGCCCCGAACATCCCCCAGGGGATCACCATCGTGAGCAGCGCATCCAGCAGCACGTTCGCAATCATCGAGACGCTCAGCGCACACATGGCGGCCACGGTTTTTCCCCGGTTGCGCAGCAACGGGGTGAGGCCGGAGCTCATCACATAGGCCCCGCACCCTATGGCTACCACCCGGGTGTATTCCATTGCCAGCTCCAGCATCTGCCCCTCTGCCCCCAAGAAACGGAGAGCCGGCTCTAAAAAGAAGGTCAGGGACACCGTCAGCACAGCAGACGCCGCAAGCAGCATCAGAACCGTGTTGCCCCGGGCCCTTTCCGCCCCCTCTTCATCCCCGGCGCCCCGGCGGGTGCTCATCACCACCGCCCCGCCGGAGCCAATGCCCTTGGCCACGGCAAAGCAGAGCGCGGCGACAGGCCATGCCAGGTTGATAGCCGCAAGCCCCGGGTCTCCCACCGCCTGGCCCACAAAAAAGCCGTCGACGATCACATAAAAGATGTCCAGCGTTGTGGTGAGCATGGCCGGCAGCACGTATTTCCAAAATTGTTTTTCAATCGGTTTGCTGTTCATAAGTTTTCTCCTGTCTCGGCGGCATCAGGGGCCGCCCGGCAATAGAAAACAGTATAAACCATAGAGCCGCTCCAATGTCAAGAAGGCAGCGTTTTCTGTCAAACAAAATACCCGCACCCTATTGGGAGCGGGTATTTTAAAACAAAACTAAATCAGCCCAGGATGGAGAGCAGAACGCCCGCCGCAACCGCAGAGCCAATGACGCCGGCCACGTTGGGGCCCATGGCGTGCATAAGCAGGAAGTTTGCGGGGTTCTCCTTCTGGCCGACCTTCTGGGAAACACGGGCCGCCATGGGAACAGCGGAAACGCCCGCGGAACCGATAAGAGGGTTGACCTTGCCGCCGGTAAGCAGATACATCAGCTTGCCGAACAGAACGCCGCAGGCGGTGCCGAAGCAGAAAGCCAGCAGGCCCAAGACGATAATACCGATGGTCTTGGGGGAGAGGAAGCGGTCCGCAGTGGCGGTGGCGCCAACGGAAACCCCCAGGAAGATGGTGACGATATTCATCAGCTCATTCTGCGCGGTGTTGGAAAGGCGCTGCACCACGCCGGATTCTCTCATCAGGTTACCCAGCATCAGCATTCCCACCAGGGCAGCCGCGTCGGGCACCAGGAAGGAAACGATCAGGGTGACCAGCACCGGGAAGCAGAGCTTCTCGATCCGGGTTACGGGGCGCAGCTGGGTCATGACGACAGCGCGCTCCTTTTTGGTGGTGAGGGCTTTCATGATGGGAGGCTGAATGATGGGAACCAACGCCATGTAGGAGTAAGCTGCGACGGCGATGGAACCCAGCAGCGCGGGAGCCAGGGTCTTGGCCACAAAAATGGCAGTGGGGCCGTCGGCGCCGCCGATGATGGCGATGGCGCCGGCCTCTTTGGCGGTAAAGCCCAGGGCCGGGAAGGTCTCACCCAGCCACATGGCGCCGAAGAAGGTGAGGAAAATACCTCCCTGAGCGGCGGCGCCCAGCAGAAAGCTCTTGGGGTTAGAGATCAGGGGGCCAAAGTCAGTCATGGTGCCGATGCCGAGGAAGATGAGCGGCGGGTAGATACCGAGCTTAACGCCCTGATACAGGTAATAGATCAGGCCGCCGGTCTGGGTCATGTTGCCCGCGGCATCGTAAACCGGCTCCGCGTAGGAGCTCAGGTTGGCCATGGGGATGTTGGCCAGCAGCATACCGAAAGCGATCGGCAGCAGCAGCAGGGGCTCGTACCCCTTGGCGATGGCCAGATAGAAAAGAACACAGGCGATGGCGATCATGATGATCTGCCGGGGGTCTTCAAAAATTTTGACAAAGCCGGAATTCATAAAGATATCCGACAAAGTTGCCCATACTTCAGCAAACATAGAATCCGTCCTTTCTGTTGATGATCAGGCTGTCGGCAGCCGGTAATGCTCAAAAGCCTGCCGTATTCTGCTGGAGACCAGCCATGCTCCAGGCCGGACGGCCTTCCTTTGTCTTGGGGGCGCGCTTGATGCTGCGGATGGCAAAGCCTTTGCCGGAACCGCCCATCATGGCGGCCACGGCGGCAGAGATCACCGCGATGACGTCGCCGGGGATGCCATCCTCCTTGACGACGGCCGCCTGGGGGGCGGAAGCCGCGGGCTTCGCGTCCTTTTTAGGGGCCGCAGGGGTGCCGGCGCCGGACGCTTTGTCTTTTCTGCCGGTTACCGCGGTCATGATCTTGCCGAAAACGGTGATGACCAGGATCAGCAGGACCAGGGCGGTAAAGGTGACCAGAAAGCCGGAAGCGACAACATTGAGGGACAGGGAAAGACCTTCAGCACTCATGGTTTCTTCTCCTTTGTTCTTTTTATTTCATCCCAAAAGCGCCTTCGCCTTCAAGACGATACTGCGTTTATTATATAATATCCCGGTACAAAAAGCAATTGGCAAGCGCCATAAATCGCAATAAAAATTTTAAAGAATCTGTTGCTTCCTCTTTTCTTTTTTTGTGTGGCCTTTTTAAGGAAAACTGCGCCTTTGTCCATCCCCTACAGGCGCAAAAAAACAGGGTGGCCGAGGCTCAGCGCCGCGGGCACCCTGCTTCAAAGCATCTCTCAATCGGGAAGGCCGAGCCGCCTCCCCTCTTCCGCAAACTTTTTCTTCACCCTGTCTATCTCATCCCGGCCGGCCTGCTCGCCGCAGTACCAGCCCCGTTTTTCGATTTCGGCAAAGATCTCGTGCTGGATCTGGTGTTCCTCATGCAGCAGGCTCATCATCTGCGTATGAACCGCACCACCGCCGCAGAGGTCTGCACAGGCGTTGTAGGCATCGGTGATCGCCCGCTGCTCCTCCAAAATTTCCTCCAGCATCCGGCGGTCTCTCTCCTGTTCCATCTGCGTTTCCTCCCTCAATCCAGCAGGCGGAGAAGTCTGCCAAAATGCCTTCGGTGGCAGGCCGCCGCCTGCTCCAGCCGGGTCCGGATCTGGGGATCCTCCGCCGCAGCCGCACAGGCCTTCGACCTCTCCGCCAGGATCATCTCCCGGTCCAGCTGCTGCTCCAGAGCCTCCAGCTCCCGGACGGTGAGCGCCGCCATCCGCATCCTCTCCTTTTTACCTACAGGCTGTTTTTCATATTCTTTCCCAAAAGCGCCCCGGTAAACACAGAAGAACATAAAATATCCGGTAAAAAATCCGCCAAAGGCCCATATCGGCCTTCGGCGGAAGGGTTTGAAAAGAGCCCGCTCAGTGGCGGTAGGTGGCGGAGGTGATAAAACCGTCGGACAGCTTATCCAGATATTCAAAGGATCTTCCGGTGCCGATGGCCACACATTCCTCAGGGTTCTCGGCCAGCCGCGCCTCGGTTTTGAGCCGTAAACTTGCCAGCTTTTCCAGGCCGTGAAGCTTGCAGCCGCCTCCGGTCATGACCACACCTCCCACCAAAATATCTCCCACCAGCTCCGGCGGGGTCTTTTCCATAACTGCCTGGGCGCTCCAGATGATCTGGTTGGCCAGCTCCGTCAGGCAGTCCCGCAGCTCAAAGCGGCCGACCTCGCCCTTGCAGGGCAGGCCGGTGCGGAGGTTCCGCCCCTTGTACACCGCCGTTTTATCCTCGGCGTCCGGGTCTACAGAGCCAATCTCCCATTTGATCTTTTCCGCCATCTTTTCCCCGATCAGCACTCCCCGGGCGTCCCGGATATAACGCACGATGGCTTCGTCAAACTTTTCTCCCCCGGTTTTGATGGAGGTCTTCTGGACAATGCCGCTTAAGGAGAGCACCGCGATATCCGCCGTGCCGCCGCCGATATCGATCACCATGTTTCCCTGAGGCTTTTCGATGTCGATTCCCGCTCCGATGGCCGCCGCCACCGGTTCCTCGATCAGATAGACCTTCCTTGCCCCGGCGCTGGCGGCCGCTTCCACCACCGCGCGGGATTCCACGTCTGTGATGCCGGAGGGGACGCACAGCGCCACCCGGGGCTTGAGCAGCCCGCTGCCGCAGGTTTTTTTCAAAAAGAACTGTATCATTTTCTCACACAGCTCATAGTCGGAGATCACGCCGTCCGCCAGCGGGCGCAGCGCCCGAATGCGGTCCGGCGTCCGCCCCAGCATCTGGAAGGCTTCTTCCCCCACGCTGATAACAGCGCCGCTGCGGGTATCCACCGCCACCACAGAGGGCTCCTTGAGCACGATCCCCTTTCCCTTCTGATAAATGATCACCGTAGAGGTGCCAAGGTCGATCCCAATATCCACCGCATTCTCCGGCATATCCAACTCTCCTTTTCTCCGCTGTTCTCTCTATTCCTGTGGGTGCACTTCCCGCACAAGGGGCGCCGCCGTCATAGGCACGGCGCACAGCACCCGGTCCGCCCCGGCAGAACGCAGGGCCCCTGCGCACTCCCCAAGGGTGGCAAAGCTCGTGGCAATGTCATCCACCAGCAGCACGCAGTCTCCATCCGCTCTGTCCGATGTCTGATAGATGCCTCTGACATTTTCCGCCCGGGCCTTCCCTTTTAAAGAATGCTGCGGAAGCTTCTTTCTGCTCTGCAGCAAAAGACCTTCCCGCACCGGGATCCCCATTGCCTTTCCCAGGGAGCGGGCAATATATTCCGCGTGGCAGAACCCCCGGCGGCGGGCCTCGCCGCGGTACATGGGGACCGGGACGATATAATCCGCCCCAAGCCCTCCGTATTCCCGCAGTACCCGGCTCTCAAAGGCCGGCCCCAGCACCAGGTCGTAGGCGTCCTTCCGGGCTTTAAATTTAAAATTCTGGATCAGTGCTGCCCCGCTCTCTGTATAATACCACTGGGAGACGGTTCTTTCAAATAAAAAATCTTTCCCATAATCGCATCGGCAGAGGGCCTTTCCCCTCCCGCAGAAAGGGCAGGCCCTCTCCTCCACCGCACGCAGCCCCTTCCGGCAGCTTTGGCACAGGGGCTCTCCCGCGGCTCCGCAGACAAGGCACCGGGGCGGAAACAGTAGGTCCATCAGCTTTTGCAGCGCGGGCGAAGTCATTCGATCTCCCCCTTCAAAAAGGCCCTCAGGGCGGTGTAGCGAAGGGTCTTGCGGTTGTTCTCCACCATAAACGGCACCGCCCGGCCGTCCCCGATGAGGATCAGCAGTTTTTTTGCCCGGGTGACGCCGGTATACAACAGGTTGCGGTAGTAAAGCTTTCGGCTGGGCGCCCCCAGCGCCAGGATCACACACTCGAACTCACTTCCCTGACTTTTGTGCACCGTCACCGCATAGGCAAGCTCCAGCTCCGCCGCCATGTCAAAGGAATATTCCGCCGTCCGGTCGTCAAAGCGAATGGTCATCCCCTGGGCCGCCGGGTCGATGGCGAGGATCTCGCCGATATCCCCGTTGTAGACGCCCACGCCGTTCTCCCCGTCCTCCTTTGTCCAGACGATATCGTAGTTGTTCCGGGTCTGCATCACCTTGTCCCCCTCCCGGAAGACGGCGGCCATGCTTTTCATCTCCCGTCTGCCCGGCGCCTTAGGGTTCAGCGCGCGCTGCAGCCGCAGGTTTAATTCCCCCGTGCCCAGGGGCCCCAGCCGTGTGGGGGAAAGCACCTGAATATCCCCGGTGGAAGAGTACCCGTACCGCGCGGGCAGCCGCCGGACAACAAGGTCGGTGATGGTGGCGGCGGTCTGTTCATACCCGCCGCCCGGCAGAAAGAAAAAGTCTCCGTCCCGGCGGGACAGGTCGGGGGCCTCCCCGCCCACGATGGTGTGGGCGTTGGTGACGATCAGGCTCTCGGCCGCCTGACGGAAGATCTCCTGCAGATGCACGGTAGGCACCAGCTCCGCCTGGATCAGGTCCTTGAGCACATTGCCGGCCCCCACCGAGGGCAGCTGGTCGGTATCCCCCACCATGACGATGCGGGCTGTGGGCTTCATGGCCCGCAGCAGCTGGGAAAAGAGCATGGTGTCCACCATGGACATCTCGTCCACCACCACAGCGTCCGCCTTGAGGGGGTTTTTCTCGTTGTGTTTAAAGGTGATACTCTCCCCGGCCCGGTAGTCCACCTCCAAAAGACGGTGGATGGTCTTTGCCTCCCGGCCGGTGAGCTCGCTCATGCGCTTGGCCGCCCGGCCGGTGGGGGCCGCCAGGGCCACGCTCTCCCCCATCTGCTCCAAAAGCTCCAGAATGGCGTTGATCGCAGTGGTCTTGCCGGTGCCGGGGCCCCCGGTGAGGATAAATGCCCCGCTGGAGAGCGCCGCCGACACCGCCTTGCGCTGAAGCTTTGCGTAGGAGATGCCCTGCTGCTGCTCCAAAAGGTCGATCTGGCGGCTGCAGTCCTCCCCCATATCTGGATGGGCCATCAGCATCAGGGCAATGCGCTCGGCAATAAAGCGCTCCGCCAAATAATATTCCGGCAGGAATGCAAAGTCCTGCCCCTCCGCCTCCCGGATAAAGATCTCCTCCTCCGAGGCGAGGTTTTTCATTTCCTCCTCCAGCCGGTCCCCGTCCGGGGCCCAGCTCTCTGTCTGAAGCAGGTTTCCCGCGGCTTTTTGCAGCGCCCCCGCGGGCAGGCAGGTGTGCCCGGTTGTAAGGTTGTGCCGCAGCACGTATAAAAGCCCCGCCCGGGCCCGGCGGGCATCGGAGAGGTCAAACCCCAGGCTTCTGGCAATGGCGTCCGCCCGCTCAAAGCCCAGACCGATATCCGGCGAAGTCAAAAAATAAGGGTTGGAGCGGATCATTTCACTGGAGGCGTCCCCCCATTTTTTCCAGATGCGCACGCAGGCGGTGGGATGGACCTGGTATTTGGCCAAAAAGGCCATGAGAGTACGCACCCCGTAGATACGGCGAAACTCCCCCGCGATCTCCGCCGCCTTTTTGGGCGAGATGCCCTTGACGCGGGAAAGCAGCTCCGGATGGGATTCCATGGCCTCCAGGGTGTCGTCTCCAAAGGCCTCCACCAGCCGCCGGGCCAGCACCGGCCCCACACCTCTGACCGCACCGGAGGAGAGATATTTTAAAATGGCGTTGGCGGTCACCGGCAGCCGGCGTTCGCACACCTCCGCCCGGAACTGCACCCCGTAGCTCGGGTGGTTGCTGTAGCTGCCCAGCAGAGAGAGCTCTTCCCCCTCCCCCACGCTCACCATCTCCCCCACCACGGTGACAAGCTCGTCCTCCGCGGCCAGCTCCAAAACGGTGAACCCGCTGTCCTCTTTTCGGTACACGATGTGCTCCACCGTGCCCTCCAGCTTTTCCAGCTGCCTGGCTTCCATTGGCTCTTCCCCCGAATCCGGTTTTCGCCCCGCGCCGGGCAGGGCCTGTTTTCCTTTAGTGTACAACATTCCGGCCCCGGCGGCAAGCCGGGGCCGGAAATGCCTCCGTTTCTTTTCCCCTTCTGCGCTCCTTCCCCTCTATTTCCCCGCGGCGCCCCTCCGCTTTCGCAGACGGCGGAGCAGCTCCTCCTCTGTTCCCAGCAGCATCCCTGGGCTTTCCCGCAGGAACCGGCGGCAGATCTCCAGCGCCTCCGGTTCCATGCCGAGGTCCAGCAGGAAAAGCCTGCACCCTGAGGGGCCGCGCTCCGCCGTGTACCGGGCGTACCGGAGCAGCTGTTCCACGTTGTCCACCCGGCCGTCTATGGGGACCACCAGCAGGCTTTCCGGCTTTTTCCCCGGCTCCAGTATCGCCGAAACGGCGGCGCAGATCACCTGTACCACCCCCACGGCGGCAAGGACTGCCGCCAATATCCCAAAAAAACCTTGCAGCATACGCACCCTCCCTTTTTATCGTACTGCTTTCATTGTATGAAATGGGGGGAAAAGGGGTGAAGAACGCCGCAAAAAAACAGGCCCCCAAGGGGACCTGTTTCTCAGACTGTCTGTTCAGCGCCTTTTTGGGGAAGGGCCGGACGGCCGGTCTTTGACCGATACATATTTTTTCCGTTCCCCCGGCGCCTCCCGGCCGGGCCTTTCCAGTGTGTCCACCGGAAGAATATCCTCGTCCCGGTGGGTCGTGGCGGCCACCACCCGGGGCTCTTCTTCCCGGGATGTGCGGATGCGGACATATTTTTTCTGCCGGACCATCATAAACAGAAAGACGGCCGCCACAAGGACCTCAAAAAAGTTTCCCGTAACGGCGGTATCCTGCAGCGTAATATCCACCGGCACCGCAAGGGCCATATAAAAAATGGAAGAGAGCGTCAGAAGGATCTGAACCACAAAAAACAGCCCCGCCAACCGCGTTCCGGCCCGGCCGGACAGCATGAGCGCGGCTGCCGCCGCGGCCCCGGCACCCAGCACCAGCGCACCCGCGGTGACGCTCAGCGGGATCATAGAGCCGGAGAAAAGGGTGACACACCCGGCGGTGAGCTTTTCCGCCGCGATCAAAAGCAGATAAACAGAAGCAGCAATTTTCAAAAGAACCCCTCGATTTCCTTAGTCCTCGGCGCGGGTACACTTCCTGGCGCCAGTTCGTTTTACAGGCACGGTCTGCAACCAGTATAACATATTCCGGCGGGCTTTCCCACGTTTTTACAAAATCTTCAAAAAATTTCCAGTTTTCCGGCTACCGAAAGATCACGCGGAATTCTTCACACACCACGGGGATGCCGGTGGAAAACGCAAGGCCCTCCGCGGCGTACTCCTTTTGAAAAAAGCCTTCGTGCACCGCTTTCCAGTGCGCCAAAGAGCGGTCTCCCTCCCCCTCCAGTGCGGCAAACTCCTCTGTCACTTCATCAAACGGCAGGATGGAGACCGAGACCGTCTCGATCACGCAGGCGGCCTCACCCGACCCATCTAGGATCACGGAGAGATCCCCCGGCTGCGGCACCGGCTCCCCCCGGTGCTCATAGAGTTCCAGCGCGGAAGCGGTGGCTTTCTTGATGCCCCGCCGCACCAGAGAGGACAGCTCGTCGGCCTCCTCCGGGCCGGAGCCGAAACTCCAGACGCTGTAGGCGCGGCGCTTATAGCGCTTGTGGTAGCGCACCAGCCTAGCCCACATCCTTTCCGCAGAGCTGCTTTTTTCCTCCCCCGCCAGACGCTGCAGGGTCCTGCGGTCCTCGTCGGTGAGCTGGGCCCAGGCCAGGAGGTCCGGCCGCTTTCTCTGTGTCCGCTCCAGAGACTGCTCCCGCCGCCACGCCAGAATATTGGCGTGGTGGCCGCTCTGCAGCACCGCCGGTACAGTGCGCCCCCGCCACTCGGGGGGGCGTGTATACTGCGGGTACTCCAACAGCCCGGAAAAATGGCTCTCCTCTTCAAAGCACACGTCGTCGGAGAGCACCCCGGGGCAGAGCCTGCCCACCGTATCCGCCAGCACCAGGGCCGGCAGCTCCCCTCCGGTGAGGACGTAGTCGCCGATGGAGATCTCCTCGTCCACGATCTCCTCTAAAATGCGCTCGTCCACCCCTTCGTAGTGGCCGCAGAGCAGCACCAGGCTTTCCATGCGGGAGAGCTCCAGCGCCCGCTGCTGGGTCAGCACGGAGCCCTGGGGCGAGAGGTAGATCACATGAGGCTTTTTGCCTTCCAGCTGCCCGCACACCGCCTCATAACAGCGGAAAATGGGCTCCGCCTGCATCACCATGCCCATCCCGCCGCCGTAGGGGGTGTCGTCCACCCGGTGGTATTTGGGGTCACCGCTGTAATCCCGGATGTTGTGGCAGCACACGGTCAGCTTGCCCGCCGCCCGCGCCCGGCCCAGGATGCTCGTGCCCAGGACGGTGTCGCAGAGCTCCGGGAACAGGGTCATGATGTCAATCCTCATCTTCAAACAGCCCCTTGAGCGGCCGGATCAGCAGCCTGCCGCCTTCTATATCGGTTTTTACGATCACATCCGGGATTGCCGGGATCAGCCGCTCCGGCCCCCCGTCCTTTTGGATGTGATAGACATCGTTGGCGCCGGTCTGGCTGACGTCGGTGAGGGTGCCGTATTCCCGCCCGGTGTCGGCGTCCACCACCGAAAGCCCCATCAGGTCCTGAACAAAGTACTCCCCCTCCGCAAGCTCCACGTCGTCCCGGTCGATATAGAGGATCTTGTCCCGCAGCTGCAGAGCGTCGTTCATGGTATCCACCCCGGCAAGCTTTAAGATCACCACGTTTTTGTGCACCCGCGCGTTTTCCACCTGGACCGGACGCCTGCCCTTTTCCAGATACAGTGTGTCAAAATCCAGAAGAAAATCGGGGCTGTCGCACCACGGGTATACCCGCACCTCGCCGGCCACACCGTGGGTGGTGACGATTTTGCCCGTCTCCAGAAATTTCTTTTTCACAGGTCCTTCCTCCCTTTTCTGCGGCATATCCGCCCGGCCCCTTTGCCAAGGGCCCTGCCGGGGCAGGGGCTTTGGCGAAAGGGCCAAAGCGCGCGGAGAAACAAAACGGGAAAGCGCTGGCGCTTCCCCGTTTTGGCTTTTTCTCTGCGGCCGGTCAGTCGATCTCGACTGCCACCTTCATGTCCTGGCGGGTGGCCGCCGCCTTCATCACAGAGCGGATCGCTTTGGCGATGCGCCCCTGCTTGCCGATGACTCTGCCCATGTCGTCCGGGCCCACATGAAGGTGGTACACAATGGTGCCGTCCTCCAGAGGAGCATCAGCGGTGACGGTGACAGCGGACTTGTCTTCCACAAGCCCCTGTGCAATGGTAATCAGCAGGTCTTCCATTTGACTCACCTCTCAAACAAGGCTTACATTACGCCGTTTGCTTTCAGAAGAGCTTTTACGGTATCGGTGGGCTGAGCGCCGCTGGAAAGCCATTTTTTCGCCTTCTCCTCGTCGATCTTCACCACAGAGGGCTCCTTGGTGGGGTCGTAGTAGCCAACTTCCTCAATAAAGCGGCCGTCTCTGGGATATCTGGAATCCGCTACGACGATGCGGTAGAAAGGAGCTTTCTTGGCGCCCATTCTGCGAAGTCTTATTTTAACAGCCATGGTTTGTTACCTCCAAATTTCGTCTTTTGATTTTTTTATTATATCATCCGGCCCTGCGCCGGGCAATACCTGAAACAGTTAAAAGGGGAAGCCTCCGCCACCCATGCCGGGCATACCGGGCATACCGCCCATGCGGCGCAGCTTTTTGTTCATCTTTCCCGGTTTTGAGAACTGGCGGATCATCTTCTGCATCTGCTCAAACTGGCGCAGCAGGCGGTTGACGTCCTCCACCCGGGTGCCGCTGCCGGCGGCGATGCGCCGCTTGCGGGAGGGGTTGATCAGGGATGGCTTTTCCCGCTCCGCCTTTGTCATGGAGCCGATCATCGCCTCCACGCGCCGAAGCTCCCGCTCCCCCTGCTCGGCCTCTTCATCGCCGATCTGCACCTTCTGGCCAGGCAGCATGGAGAGCACCTGCTGAAGCGGGCCCATGCTGCGAAGCTGCTGCATCTGCGCCAGCAGGTCGTTCATGTCGAACTTATTTTCCAGCATCTTCTGGGCGGTTTTTTCCGCCTCTTTTTTATCCAGGTTCTCCTGCGCTTTGTCGATGAGGGTGAGCACATCCCCCATGCCCAAAATGCGGGAGGCCATCCGGTCCGGGTAAAAAGGCTCCAGGTCCTCTAATTTTTCACCCATACCCACAAACTTGATGGGCTTGCCTGTGACGGCCCGCACCGAAAGGGCGGCGCCGCCGCGGGTATCGCCGTCAAGCTTTGTGAGGATGACACCGCTGATGCCCAGCGTATCGTCAAAGGACTTGGCCACGTTCACCGCGTCCTGTCCGGTCATGGAGTCGATGACCAAAAGGATCTCCTGTGGCTTTACCTCCCCTTTGATGTTGGAGAGCTCCGCCATCAGGGCCTCGTCGATGTGAAGACGGCCGGCCGTGTCAAGGATGACCAGATCCCGCCCGTAGTCGTTGGCGTAGCCGATCGCCTTCTTTGCGATGGCCACCGGGTCTCCCTGGCCCATCTCAAACACCGGAACGTCTATTTTGCCGCCCACCACCTTTAACTGCTCAATAGCCGCCGGGCGGTAGACGTCGCAGGCCACCAAAAGGGGGCGCTTGCCCTGCTTTTTAAAATGGAGCGCCAGCTTTCCGGAATGGGTGGTCTTACCGGATCCCTGCAGGCCGCACATCATCACAACGGTGGGGGGATGGGAGGAAAAGCGCAGCCGCTCCTGCTCCGACCCCATCAGTGCGGTGAGATGGTCGTTTACGATCTTGATCACCTGCTGTGCGGGAGTCAGGCTCTCCAGCACTTTGCCGCCGACCGCCTCCTCCGTGACGGAAGCGATAAAATCCTTGGCCACCTTATAGTTTACGTCCGCCTCCAAAAGGGCCAGGCGAACTTCCCTCATGGCCTCCTTGACGTCGGCCTCGGAAAGCTTGCCCTTGGAACGCAGCTTTTTAAAAGCAGCCGTCAGTTTATCGGAAAGCCCTTCAAAAGCCATGGTATCCCTCCTCTGCGCAATACGCCGCGGTCATTCCCTGTCCAGCTCCCGGGCCAGCTTGATGATCCGGTCGGCCCGCGCGGCGATCTCTTTGGAGCTTGCATACTCTGTATTGTAAAAATCGATATCCTTGGCGCACTGCACAATCTCCGTCAGCGCCTCCTGCATTTCGCGGAAACGGCGCGCCAGCCCAAGCCGCTGCTCCATCTCCAGCAAAAGCCCTTCGCCGCGCTTGATGGAATCCCGCACGCCCTGGCGGGTGATGCCCTCGTGCTGGGCGATCTCCCCCAGGGAGAGATCCTCGTCGTAGTAAAGCTCGATCACATCTTTTTGTTTATCGGTCAGCATATCGCCGTAAAAATCCATCAAAACGGATATTTCCAGATTTTTCATGCCAATCTCTCCTTTTGCTTCCCTGGCTTCCGGAGGATGTAAAGAAAACCGCTTTACACTTGCGAGAATTATTATACAACGGCCTCGGCCGGGCTGTCAAGTTTTTTTCTTTACAGCTTTCCCGAAATTTTTCCTTTTTTCCCTCCTTCCCGCTGCGCTTCCCCAAAAAGCCCCTTTGTTTGCCTGCAAATGGGGCCCTGCACAAAAAAGGGAGCCCAAAAGGCTCCCCAAAAAGTGCTTCACGCACCCTTTCAGCGGGCCGGGACGGCCTCCGCCACCGAAACGGCCTCACCTTCCCTCTCCGGGTGCTCCTGTTCCATCCTCTCCCGGGCCATGGCGAGCATCAGCTTGATGCGGTTTTCCTGGTTGACGCGGGTGGCTCCGGGGTCGTAGTCGATGGGCACGATGTTCGATTCCGGGTAGAGGTTCCGCAGCCTGCGGATCATCCCCTTTCCGCTGATGTGGTTAGGCAGGCACCCGAAGGGCTGGGTGCACACCACGTTCTGCACCCCCTGGCGGATGAGTTCCACCATCTCGCCGGTGAGCAGCCACCCCTCCCCCATTTTTGTGCCGTAGCCGATGACCCCCTTTACCGCGTCTTTCATCTCGTAAAAGGTCATGGGGGCCTCAAAGGGGGTGTTTTCCCGTACCGCGCCGATCAAGCTCCTTTCCATGCGCTCAAAATAGCGGAGCAAAAAGCCGGTGAGCCAGGCCGTGAACCGGTGGCTTCCGTAGAGCCGGGCGTCCTCCAGGCGGTTGTCGCAGCAGTAAAAGAGAAAGCCCATCAGCCCCGGCACCCGCACCTCGCAGCCCTCTTCCTCCGTGAGGAAGTTTTCCAGGCCGTTGTTTGCAAGGGCCGAGTATTTGACGTAAATCTCCCCAACCACGCCCACCTTTACCTTGCGCAGGGGCAGCAGCGGCAGCGCCGCAAAATCCCGGCAGATCTTTCGTAGGTTTTCATCGATCTCCCGCCTGCGGTAGCCGACCCCACGGTTAAACCCCGCCGAGAGGGAGGCTGTCCAGCGCGACACCAGCGCCTGTGCGGCGCCCGGCTGGGCCTCGTAAGGGCGGGTCTGGTTCTGCAGCAGCATCATAAGGTCCCCGTAAATGGCCGCCGCAATAAATTTGTGCAGCATGGAGAGGGTAAGCCGGAAGCCGGGGTTTCGCTCCAGCCCCGCGGGGTTTAAGGAGATGACGGGCACCCCGCCGTAGCCCGCCTTTTTCAGGGCCTTGCGCAGAAGATGGATATAATTGGAGGCACGGCAGCCGCCGCCCGTCTGGGTGATGATAAGAGCGGTACGCTCCACGTCATAGCGGCCGCTGTTCAGCGCGTCTATCATCTGACCGATGACCAGCAGCGCCGGGTAGCAGGTGTCGTTCTGAACATATTTGAGCCCCGTCTCCACCACGGAAGGGCCGGTGTTCTGCAGGAGCTCCACCCGGTATCCCTCGTTTTGAAGGACGTTTTTCATCATTTCAAAGTGGATGGGCAGCATCATAGGGATCAGAACGGTATAGTCCTTTTTCATCGCTTTGGTAAAGGGAACCCGGTCATTTTTTACCGGCATAGGGAGCCCTCCTTGTGTTCGGTGGCGGCAAACAGGCTGCGCAGACGGATCCGCACCGCGCCGAGGTTTGTGATCTCATCGATCTTGATCTGGGTGCAGATCTTTCCCTTCGATTCCAGGATCTCCCGCACCTCGTCGGTGGTGATGGCGTCCACGCCGCAGCCGAAGGAGATCAGCTGCACCAGCTGCATATCGGGGAAATCCCCCACATAGCGGGCCGCCGCGTACATCCTGGCGTGGTAGGTCCACTGGTTGAGCACCGAGGTGGCAAAGGGCTTTACCCGGTCGGCTACGGCGTCCTCACTGACCACCGCCGCCCCAAAGCTGGCGATGAGCTTATCGATGCCGTGGCTCACCTCCGGGTCGATGTGATAGGGGCGCCCGGCCAGTACCACGATGGGCCGGCCGCGGGCCCGGGCGCGCTGGATGATCTCATCCCCGCGGCGCAGCATCTCCTCCCGGTATCTGCGCTGGGCCGCGAAAGCCGCCTCCACAGCCCCTTTTACCTCCCGGGCGGAGAGCCCGGGGAAATAGCGCCGCAGGATCTCCGTCATCTTCCCAGTGAAGTGCCGTTTCCGGTTGACATCGATATAATCGGCGATAAACAGGGTATCTCCCCAGTCGATATTGGCAGAAAGTACCTCCGGATAATAGGCCACCACCGGGCAGTTAAAATGGTTGTCACCCTTTTTTTCATCAAAGTTATAGGTCATGCAGGGGCAGAAGACCGCATCCACCCCCCGGTCCAGCAGGCGCTGCACCTGGCCGTGCATCAGCTTGGCGGGAAAACATACCGTGTCGGAGGGAATGGTCCCCTGCCCCAGCAGATAGGTCTCCCGATCGGCAAAGCCGGAGAACACCGTCTCAAAGCCGAGCGTTTCAAAAAAAGCCTGCCAGAAGGGCGCCATCTCGTAGAGGGAAAGCCCCAAAGGGAGCCCGATGCGCGCCCGTGGGTTCCGGGGAGGCTCCTTTTCCATAAGGGCCTTCAGGTATCGGCGCTTTTCTGCGTAGAGGTTGCCGTCCTCCCCGGCGTTTTTCCCTTTGATGGGGCGTTCGCACTTGTTGCCGCTGATGTATTTTTTGCCCCCGCCGAAGGTGTTCACCGTCAGGCGGCAGTGGTTGCTGCACAGTCCGCACTGGGTCTCACGCTCTTCGTGGGTAAAGTCCCGCAGTTCCTGCGGGCCCAGGATGGTGCTCTTTTCCCGCCCTTTGGAAAGGGCATGCAGCGCCGCGCCGTAGGCGCCCATCAGCCCGGCGATATCCGGGCGCACCGCCTCGCAGCCCATCTCCTTTTCAAAGGCACGCAGCACCGCGTCGTTATAGAAGGTTCCGCCCTGCACCACGATATTACGCCCCAGAGACTCCTTGGAGGAGACGCGGATGACCTTGTAAAGCGCGTTCTTCACCACGCTCACCGAAAGCCCCGCCGAAATATTCTCGATGGAAGCGCCGTCCTTCTGCGCCTGCTTGACCGAGGAGTTCATAAACACGGTGCAGCGGGAGCCCAGCTCCACCGGGGCGTCTCCGAAAAGGCCCAGACGGGCGAAATCCTCCGTTTTATAGCCCAGCGCCCCGGCAAAAGTCTGCAGAAAGGACCCGCAGCCCGAGGAACAGGCTTCGTTTAAAAAGATATTTTCGATGACGCCGTTTTTGATCTTGAAACACTTGATGTCCTGGCCGCCGATATCGATGACAAAATCCACCTCGGGCATAAACTCCCGGGCGGCAGTAAAATGCGCCATGGTCTCCACCAGCCCGTCATCCATGCCGAAGGCGTTTTTGATCAGTTCCTCCCCATAGCCGGTGACGGCAGCGGAGGCGATGCGGATATCCGGATAGCGTTCATAAAGATCGGTCAGGAACCGGCGCACCATGAGCACCGGGCTGCCGTTATTGCTCTGATAATCGGAGCAGACCAGCCGCTTTTCCCCGTCGATGACCGCCATTTTGATGGTGGTGGAACCGGCGTCCACCCCCAGGTAGACGGGCTTTGACACATCCAGCGCCCCGCGGCGCACCCGGCTTTTTTCGTGCCTCTCCACAAACTCCAGGTATTCCTCCTCGCTGCAGAACAGAGGGGGAAGGGTGCTGGCGCGTCCCTCGCCCCGGTAGGCGGACAGGCGCTTTGCGGCTTCCGCCAGGGGCTCCTCTTCCCTGCCGCTGCAGGCGGCGCCCAAAGCCACAAAATACAGGGAATTTTCCGGGCAGACCCCCGTGAGCCCAAGGGCACGGTCAAAGCTTGCCCGCAGCTGAGAGAGAAAGGTGAGCGGCCCGCCCAGATACAAAACATTGCCCTCGATCTTCCGGCCCTGGGCCAGTCCCGCGATGGTCTGGTTGACCACAGCACTGAGGATGCTGGCGGCAATATCCTCCCGGTGGGCGCCCTGGTTGATCAGGGGCTGCACATCGCTTTTGGCAAACACCCCGCAGCGGGAGGCGATGGTATAAAGGCGGCGGCTGTTGGCGGCAAGCCCGTTCATCTCATCCGGCGTCACCTTTAACAGGGAGGCCATCTGGTCGATGAACGCCCCGGTACCCCCAGCGCAACTGCCGTTCATCCGCACCTCCGCCGTGCGGTCCATAAACAGGATCTTGGCATCCTCTCCCCCCAGCTCGATGACCACGTCCGCCCAGGGGGCAAGCTCCCGCACCGCTACCCGGGTGGCGTACACCTCCTGCACAAAAGGGATGCCGCAGCTCTCCGCAAGGCCCATACCCGCGGAACCGGAGATCACCAAAGAGGCCGGAGCCCCCCGCAGCACTTCCCGGTCGATGGCGCCCAGCATATCGGACGCCTTCTTTGTTATTTCAGAGTAGTGGCGCTCATAGGCCCTGTATACCACTGTTCCATCGCCGTCCAGCACCACACACTTCATGGTGGTGGAGCCGATATCCAGCCCGATCCTCATCTGCGCCGCCTCCCTTTTCCCTTAGTCCATTTTACAACTGCACCCTGTCAATTCCTATTCTTCCATACCTATTTATAATACAAGCCGTTTTTAGCCCATTATAACCCGAATCCGTTTTCTTTTCCATTGGATACAAACGACAAGAAGGCTCTTCTTTTTTCGACGGATTTCATGGAAGCCGCCCAATTTATTATTTGGCCCCGCGGTGCGATCCCCGTCTTTCCCGGCAGCTCCACCGGGATCCTCCGGTCGAAGCGGCCCGGCGGAGCTTTTCCTCCCGCCGGGCCTTTTTTACCCTTCTGTTTTATCCGGCGCGGGCCGGTTTAAAATTTCCATAAATTCCTCGCCGGTGATCGTCTCTTTTTCCAGCAGGTACGCCGCCAGCTCGTGGAGCTTTCCGGTGTTCTCCCGTAGGATCCCAAGGGCTTTCCGATGCGCCTCGCGGATGACGCGGAACACTGCCTCGTCCACTTTTGCACCCGTCTCGGCAGAACAGATAAGCGACGTGTCCCCGCTTAAATACCCGCTGTTCTCCGTCTCCAGCGCCACCATATCAAACTCCTCTGTCATCCCCAGGCGGGTGATCATGGTACGGGCAAGTTTTGTAGCCTGCTCAATATCGTTGGACGCTCCGGAGGTCATGGTGCCGAAAATGGTCTCCTCCGCGGCACGGCCACCGGTGAGGGTGGCGATCTTTGCCAGGATCTCCTCCCGGCTCATCAGCACGTTCTCCCCCTCCGACACCTGCATGGTATACCCCAGCGCGCCGGAGGTGCGGGGCACGATGGTGATCTTGTGCACCGGGTCGGAACCGCTCTGTTTTGCCGCCACCAGAGCGTGGCCGATCTCATGATAGGCCACGATCTCTTTCTCCCGGCGGGAGATGACCGCTCCCTTGCGCTGGTAGCCGGCGATGACCGTCTCCACCGCCTCCTCCAGATCCTGCTGAGAGACAGCCTGGCGCCCGGTGCGCACCGCCCTCAGGGCGGCCTCGTTTACCATGTTGGCAAGCTCCGCGCCGGATGCCCCGGAGGTAGCCCGGGCAACGGCGTTGCAGTCGAGGTTCTCTTCCGTCCGCACCTTCTGAAGATGCACCCTGAGGATTGCCTCCCGCCCCGCCAGGTCCGGCAGCTCCACCGGGATCCTCCGGTCGAAGCGGCCCGGCCGCAGCAGAGCCTTGTCCAAAGTTTCCGGGCGGTTGGTGGCCGCTAAGATGACCACGCCGCGGCTGCCGTCAAAGCCGTCCATCTCGGTGAGAAGCTGGTTTAGGGTCTGCTCCCGCTCGTCGTTGCCGCCGAGCCCCGCGCTGTCCCTCTTTTTTCCGATGGCGTCGATCTCGTCGATAAACACGATGCAGGGCGCCTTCTCCGCTGCCTGCTTAAAGAGGTCCCGTACCCGGGCGGCGCCCATGCCCACGAACATCTCCACAAACTCCGAGCCGGAGATGGAGAAGAATGGGACGCTTGCCTCCCCCGCCACAGCCTGGGCCAGCAGGGTCTTACCCGTTCCGGGAGGGCCCACCAGCAGAGCGCCCTTGGGCAGCCGGGCGCCGATTTGGGCGTATTTCTCCGGATTGTGCAGAAAATCCACGATCTCGGTCAGGGCCTCCTTGGCCTCGTCCTGGCCCGCCACATCGGCAAAGCTCTTCCCGGTCTGGGCCGCCACATACACCTTGGCGTTGCTTTTTCCAAAACTCATGGCGTTTCCCCCGCCCATCCGCTTGGCAAGCATCCTGCCCAGCAGCTGGCCGATCACCACAAAGATCACGATGGGCAGGATCCAGGTGGTGAGCAGCTGGGATAAAAACGACGGCTCCCGGGGAGCCACCCTTCCAAAGGAGACCCCAGCCTTCTCCAGGCGGCTGGTGAGCTGCGGGTCGTCCATCATCACCGTGGTGTAAACGTGCTTGTCCTCCTCGTCCGAGGGCAGGAAGGCAATGGAATTTTCCTGGTCCTGCACCTCCACGGCTTTTATCCTGCCGTCCGCCAGCATGGTAAGGAAGGTGCTGTACTCTACATTTTCCACATTCCTGTTGATAAGCATAGGGTAGATCATGGCGTTAAAGACCATGATCACCAGCATGGCGATCAAATAATAATAGATCAAAGGCTTTCTGGGGTTTTTTACGTCCTTCATTCCGGAAACTCCTCCTCGCCCGTGTTCGACGGCTTTCAATGATTTCTTCCGTAGTATAAAGGAGGATTATGTAGGATCTTGGTGTATTTTTTGAACAATATTAAAAGATTGAATATTTTTGTCTTAAAACTATTTTCCCGTCCGCATTTTTTTACAAAAAAGGGCCTTTTCCCGGCGGGAAGAGGCCCTTTTTTCGTTTTATGCGCCTTCAAAAAAACGGTTGACCGGCTCCTCGCAGCTTCGCATGGCGAGGATCGTCTCGCCGATCAGCCGGTCCAGATCCCAGCCCAGCAGCTCCGCCCCCCGGGAGATCACCTCCCGGGAACACCCCGCCGCAAAGTTTGGGGTTTTAAACTTCTTTTTGACCGATTTAAGTTCCAGATCCATAACGCTTTTGGAGGGACGCATCAGCGCCACCGCCCCGATCAGGCCGGTAAGCTCGTCCACAGCGTACAGGACCTTCTCCATCTCGTGCTCCGGCCGGATATCCACCCGGTGCCCCCAGCCATGGCTGGCCGTGGCGCGGATCAGGTCCTCCCCGGCGCCGTTTTCCCGCAGGATCTCCTGGCTTTTGATGCAGTGCTCCTCCGGGAACTGTTCATAATCCAGGTCGTGCAGCAGCCCCACTTCCGCCCAGAACTCCTTCTGCCCGCCGTAGCCCAGCGCATCCGCAAAGTAGGCCATGACGCCTTCCACCGTCAACGCGTGGCGCAGGTGAAACGGCTCTTCATTGTACCGAGTCAGCAGCTCCCAGGCCCGCTCTCTTCCCATTTTTTCAAACATGCTTTCGCCCTCCTGATCATTGGTGATTGTTTTTTTATCATACCACAGGCCGCCCCTCCCGTCCATTCTCCCCCAAAAGATCCCACAGCTTTTTTGCCGCTGTATCTTGCATTGTTCAGTAGTATGTGTTATTCTATAGATGAGCTATTATTTTATAAGCAGTACTGGCTTTTCTTTCATACCACAGGAAGGGGGGAAACACCCGTGAACGCACAGTTTAAAAAAGGCGTATTGGAGCTCTGTGTGCTCTCGCTTCTGCTGGAGCGGGATCAGTATGGCTACGAGCTCACCGAGACCCTGGCCGATAAAATGGAGATCGCCGAGGGGACGATCTACCCTATCCTCCGGCGCCTCCACGCGGAGGGGTACTTCAGCGCCTACATTCAGGAATCCAGCGGAGGGCCGCCGAGGAAATACTACAGCCTTACCCCCAAGGGCAGGCTGGCGCAGGCGGAGCTTGCGGCGGACTGGGTCCATTTTGCCGGGCAGGTCTCGGAGCTGATAGGAGGTGCCGTCCTTGAACAGAATTGAATTTCTGAGTATTTTAAGCAGCCAGCTGCAGGGCTTTACCGAGGCGGAAAAGCGGGATATCCTGTGCGACTATGAAGAGCATTTCTCCAGCGGTGCCGCCGAAGGCAAAACCGAAGAAGAGATCTGCCGGCGTCTGGGAGACCCCGCCGCCGCGGCCAGACAATATGTGGAAGCCAAGCAGGACGCCGGACGGATGGACGCTCCGCTTCCTTCCAGGGTCGTCCCGCCCTACCGGCGCCCGGAGCGCCTCACCTTTGGCAGCACCATGGAGGCCATGCGCTATCTTTATCAGGTCTCCACCGCGGACTATGTCCTCAGCATCCTGCTGACGCTGTTGTTTTTGGCGCTGGAGGTCATTTTGCTGCTCACCGGTGCTTCCGTCTCCGCAGGCGTCTTTTTTGCACTGGTCGCGGTGCCTTTTGTATCTGCCCTGCACTTTTGGACGGGGATGACGGTGCTGTTCTCTCTGCTCTGCGTGTTCTTTTCCGGGCTTCTGATCTGCGGCGCAGGCGCCGCCGTTCAGAAGTGGTGGTACCGCGTCATCGCCGACATGGCGGAGCGTGACCGCGCCGCCCGGCCTGCCCAAAAGGAGGAGCGCATATGAAAAAATATCTGATCACTATCTCGGTCCTGCTGGCTCTCTCCCTGTTGGGAACCTGTATCAGCGCCGCCTTTGCCATGGGAGACCTGGGCGTGAGCGTTTCCCAGGGGGTCTCCGCCCTGGGGGAAACGATAAAAGACCTCTGCCGGGCCGCCGACGAAGAGGGCTTTCCCTCCCGCTGGGACTGGGAGGGCTACTGGGACAACTGGGAGGCCGCCGGCTCCGCCTTTGAATATTACGAAGACCGGCAAGCCCTCCCCGGCCCGGTCACCGGGCTGGACCTCACAAACAGCCTGGGGGAGATGACGGTGCAGCCCTCCGGCACAGAGGAAAGCTACTATGTCCTCTCCTGCCGGGCACGCCGGGGTTATGTTCCGGCCGTTTCCTCCAGCCTGCAGGACGGCGTGCTCCGTCTGCGGCTGGATAAGGACCGCGTCAACCCGCTGCATTACATGAAAAAGCTCCGGATCGACCTTTATCTTTCCCAGAGCACTCTGGAAAGCCTTTCTGTCGTCTGCAGTGCCGGTACCTTTCAGGCTTCCGGCCTCTCCTTCCGCCAGGTGGAAGCGCGGGTCAGTGCGGGGGAGGTGGACCTGTCCGCCGCCGGGTTCGCGGATACCGTGAAGCTTCTTGTCAGCGCTGGAGACCTGGAATACCTCGGCGATGCCGCCGCGCTGGACGCGGAGGTAAGCACCGGAGACCTGGATTTTGAGGGAAAAGTATCCGAGTCCTGCAAAGTCAGCGTCAGCGCCGGCAGCGCGGAACTTTCCCTTCTCTCCCTTCCGCAGAATACCAGCCTTTTCTGCACTGCGGGGGATATCTCCCTGGAGATCCCCTCAGACGATGGCTTTACCATCCTGCAGAAGAGCTCCTCCCTTTCCGACTGCTCCTTTGACTTTGACCTGGCAAAAGCTGTCCGGGACGGAAAAACCTCCTACACCTACCTAAATGGCGGCAAGGAGATCTCGGTGTCCGCCTCTGCGGGCAGCATAGAGATACAACCGGGGGACTAAACCGAAAACAGATAAAGAAAAAGCCTGCGCGCTTACAGCACGCAGGCTTTTTTCAGCGGCCCCGGCCAGGGCCGCCGAAAAAATTGATTTTACTTTCTCTCCTCGAAGGAAAGCGCGGAGACCGCCAGCACCAAATACCCTAGCTGCAGAAAAAACCTACCGCTGATCCCCACCGGAACGGCGGGCGACATCAGCGCCATCACCGCCGCGTTAAACGCCGCCAGGGCAAAAAAAGCAGTGGCGATCATGGCGGCAAATTTGGAGATGGTCAAGTTCACCTGGGAACGGATGATGCGCACCGCAAGGAAAATACAGGCGGCGCAGGACAATATCTCCGCCCCCAGGGGAACCGCCGCAAATACCCATCCTCCGGAGAGCCCTATCCCGATCAGGCCAAGCAGCTGCCTCGGAAAGGCCCCCGCCAGAAGATAAAGGACGGACTGTAAAAACAAAGCTCCCGCCGCCACCGCGCCCGCCCAGCGCAGCAGCGTCTTTCTGCAGCGCAGGGCAAAGCCCATGCACATCAGGCCCACGCAGGCCTGGGCCACCCCTGTCAGAATCAAAACGATCCCGGTGGAGTGGTAGATGATCCCAAGCTCCGCAAATTTCCCCTGAATGTTCTGCAGAAAAAATTCCGACACCGTGCGGCTCCAGTCTCCGCCAAGGTGCAGCGCCCCATAAAACAGATAAAGCAGGATCATGGCAAAAAAAGCCCCCACCAGGCCCAGCAGCGCAAAGGGACGCAGGCGGGTCCTTCGGAAAAATCCCGTCCCGGCTTCTTCCTCCCAGTCCGGAAAAGGAAGAGGAAGCTCTTTGCCGCAGCTGGGGCAAAAACGGCTGTCCGCCGCGGCTTCTCCCCCGCAGTGAGGGCAGACCTGGCCGCTGTTTTGCGTTTCCTCCAAAGATCTCCTCCTCCTTTCCGCAGCCCTGTGCGCCGGCGTACCCGGCGGCGGGGCATCTGCACAAAATTCTTTTATAAAGTCATTGTAACATATTCTGCCAAAAATTCAACAAACAGCCCTGCTGTTTGTTTCTCTTTCTCCCGTTTTGTCTTATTCCGGGGGTTTCCCCGCCGCTTTTTGATACAAAGCCTTCATCTCCATTCCAGCGCCGTCATTTCATCCGCTTCCCCGGCGTGGTTTTCCCCGCTGTTGTTTTAATTGTATCTATCATATCAAATTATCATCAATTCATTTTAATACAAATTTGTCTAAATATTATATATTTTTTAATCATTAAAATAAAAAAATTATTATAAATACCCAATTTCCTATTTACAAGCAGCCAAAAGTGTTGTAAATTAGAATTGAATCAGGGCCGCTGGCCGGCCCCCGACGCGGACACCGACAACAGAATGGAAAGAAGGTCGTATTTTATGCCCGTCAACGGTAAAGAATTTGCCCGGATGATGGACGGCACCCTCATCGGCTCCACCGCCACCCTAAGCGAGACCCGGGAGTTGCTGGATCTGGCGTTGCTGCACCATTTCCACTGCGTGTTTGCCCCCCGCCCCTTTTATCCGGAGGTCGCCAAGGCTCTAGCGGGCAGCGATGTCCACTTTGGCTGCGGCTGCGGCGGCGCTGTCGTTCCCACCTCCATAAAACGCCTGATGGTAGAAGAGGGCCTGCGCTTTGGCTGCAACGAATTTGACATGGTCATGAACCTCCCAGCGTTTAAATCCGGGCTGTACGACGAAGTTGTGCGGGACATCCGCGCCGTTCGGGACGCGGTGGGGAAAAACCTGCTCAAGTGCATCATCGAAACGCCTTTGCTCTCCGACAGGGAAATTGAAAAAGCCTGTGAACTCGCCATCGAGGGCGGGGTCGACTTTATCAAGACCGCTGTGGGGCGGGACGGCCCCACCACGGTACATCATATCGAGGTTATGTCCAAAGCCGTGCGCGGCCGGGTGCAGATGAAAGCCTCCGGCGGCATCCGCACCATCGAGACGGTGGACCGGATGATCGACCTCGGCGTCACCCGTTTCGGCGTCAGCTACAAAAGCGGCCTTGCCATCATGGAAGCCGCCGACAAGCGATAAAGGAGGAGAACAGATATGCCTGTAAGCGGTAAACAGCTGGCCCACATGATGGACGGCACCCTGATCCGCACCGATTCCACCCGGGCGGAGACCCTGGAACTTGCCCGGTACGCTAAAAAATACGGTTTTTACTCGGTCATCGGCGTGGGGGTGTTCTACCCCCTGCTGGTGGAAGAGATGAAGGGAAGCGGCATTCTTGTGGGCTCCGGCTGCGGCGGTATTATGATGACCTCCGCCCTCAAGGCGGAGTTTGCCCGGCAGAACCTGGCGCTCGGCTGTGCCGAATGTGATATGGTCATGAACCTTCCGGCTTTTAAATCCGGCTTGTACGACGAAGTGGTCAAGGACATCCGCACTGTAAAGGACGCCATGGGCAGCCACGTGCTCAAGTGCATCATCGAGACGCCCCTGCTCTCGGACGATGAGATACGAAAGGCCTGCGAGCTGGTTATGGAGGGCGGGGCCGACTTCGTCAAAACCGCCGTGGGCCGCGATGGCCCCGTGACCGTGCATCACATCGAGGTCATCTCCGATACGGTGAAGGGCCGCATCAAGGTCAAGGCCTCCGGCGGCATCCGCACTCTGGATGCCGTGGACCGGATGATCGACCTTGGGGTCTCCCGTTTCGGCGTCAGCTACAAAAGCGGCGCCGCCCTGGTAGAGGCCGCGGACCGGAGATAACGATCCGCTTTTAAATTTAACTTAACGGAAAGAAGGAATACCGTATGCCAATCAGCGCCCAGGAACTTGCCCGTATGATGGACGCCACCCTCACCACCACCACCGCCGGCGTAAAGGAGATGGAGGACCTCATCGCCTTTGCCCGGGAGAATCACGTCTATTCCCTGATCACCAACCGCTGGTTCATCCCCATGATCGTGGAAGGGCTCCGCGGCACCGACACCCTGCCCGGCTCCGGCTGTTCCGCCACCAACGGCAGCGACCTGACCGAGGTAAAGGCCTTTGCGGCCCGCCGCAATATTGAGCTCGGCTGCGCCGAGTGCGACATGGTCATGAACATCCCGCTGTTCAAATCCGGCCTGTACAACGAAGTGGTCAAGGATATCCGAGCCGTCAAGGATGCCGTGGGAGATAAGCCTCTCAAGTGCATCATTGAAGTGGGTATCCTTTCAGACGAGGAGATCACCCGCGCTACGGAGCTCGTCATCGAGGGCGGGGCCGACTTTGTCAAAACCGCCACCGGAAAACTTCCGGACCCCACCACGGTGCACCAGGTGGAGGTCATCTCCCGCGCCAACCGCGGGCGCATCGCCATAAAGGCCGCCGGCGGCATCCGCACCCTTGAAACGGTGCAGCAGATGATCGATCTGGGAGTCTCCCGCTTCGGCGTGGGCTCCGGCAGCGCCGCCAAACTTCTGGCCGCCGCGGAGCGCTGAGCTTTTTGCAGGATCAGACAAGGAGGTATCTTATGCCGCGCTACCTGCTCTCCCACGACATCGGCACATCCGCCGACAAAGCCACCCTTTTTACCCTGGACGGCCAGATCGTAAAAAGCGCGCTCTCTCCCTACCCAGTCCATTATTTTAACGGCAACTGGGCGGAGCAGGACGCCATGGACTGGTGGCGGGCCTTCTGCCGGGGCAACCGGGCCGTTTTGGAAGGGGTCGATCCCTCCGAGGTGGCGGCGCTTTCGGTTAGCGGCCAGATGATGGGGTGCCTCCCCGTAGACCGGGAGGGGGATCCGCTGCGCAATGTGATCATCTGGACAGACGGGCGCGCTGAAAATGAGACGGAGCTGCTCAAAAGCAAGGTTCGCCTGGAAAGCTTTTACAACATCGTCGGTATCCGTCCCAGCCCCAACTTCACGGTGGAAAAGGTCATGTGGCTCATGTCCCATGAGCCGGATGTCTACGAAAAGACCCACTGTTTCCTCTCCTCCAAAGATTTTATCAATCTCCGCCTCACCGGCGTCTTTGCCACCGACCCCAGCGACGCGGGCTACACCCACGCCTACGATTTTTATGGCCGCTGCTGGTCGGACATCATTCTTGACGCCGCGGGGGTAGACCGTGAAAAATTCCCCCAGGTGCTGGAGGCCGGCACCCTGCTGGGCGGTGTCCTCCCCGGTATTGCGGAGGAGGCGGGCCTTGCCCCCGGTACTCCCGTGGTGGAAGGGGTGGGTGACGGCCGCGCCGCCTGCCTCGGCACCGGAGTGCTGGAGCCGGGGGACGCCTACATCTGCCTTGGCACCTCCAGCTGGGTCAGCCGCGTCACCACCAGCCCCGCCATCGACCCGCTCTGCCGCATCCAGAAGGGCGCCTTTGCCCAAAACACCTACAATGACGGCGGCACCATGCAGGCCGGCGGCCTCAGCATGAACTGGCTTAAAAGCCAGCTTGCCCTGCACGAGCAGGATATCGCTGCCCGGGAGGGCGGCAGCCCTTATGACGGTATCAACCGCCTGGCGGAGGCCTCCCCGGCCGGAGCCGGCGGAGTACTGTTCCTCCCCTACCTCATGGGGGAACGGGCCCCCCTGTGGGACATGGGAGCGAAGGGCGCCTTTCTGGGTCTTAAGGGGGAGACCACTCGCGGGGATATCTTCCGTAGCGTGATGGAAGGGGTCGCCATGAATCTGGCCACTATCTACCACATTATGCGGGACATCAGCGAAGAGTTTTTCACCATGCGCATCGTGGGGGGCGGCTCCAAAAGCGCCCTGTGGAGGCAGATCTTCGCCGACTGTTTTGACATGCCCATCGTCAAGACCAACATCTCCGATGAGGCGGGCAGCCTCGGCACCGCTGTGGTAGCCGGCGTCGGCGTAGGGGTCTACGGCAGCCTTGCCGCAGTCAAAGAATTTCACCGGGTGGAGAGCATTTCTGAGCCCATCCCCGAAAATGTGGAGCGCTACCGGAGCTTGCAGCCAATTTTTGAGGACGCCTACTTGTCCCTGCGGGAGATCAACCACCGGCTCGGAAAGCTGTGACCCACCTTTCAGGCAATTCTCCACGGCGCCCTTCCCCTGCGGAAGGGCGCTTTTTGGCGCCGGCCCCCTGCATTTAGCCCGGCTCTTCTTTTTTCGGGAAATTTTTGTCAAACTATTTGATTTTTACCCCGTCATATTCTATAATAAGATTGGTCATTTGCGGGGGTCTCCCGCAGTCTCCCCCTTTCCCCCTGTCGGGGAAAAGGGGATTTTCGGACGGGCCTTTCACTTTTACTTCGCGGAAAAGCTGTGTGTCCTCTTTTAAAAATCATGCCGGCGCGAAGCGGCGGAACGGAGCGATTATATGTTAGTATCTGCCAAAGAAATGCTTCAGAAAGCTCACGAAGGCAAATATGCCGTGGGCCAGTTCAACATCAACAACCTCGAGTGGACCAAAGCCATCCTGCTGACCGCCGAGGAGAACAAATCCCCCGTCATCCTGGGCGTCTCTGAGGGCGCTGCCAAGTACATGGGTGGCTGGGACACCGTGGTGGGCATGGTAAACGGCCTGCTGAAGGGCCTGAAGATCACCGTTCCCGTGGCCCTGCACATCGACCACGGCTCCTTTGAGGGCGCCAAGGCCGCCATGGCCGCCGGCTTCTCCTCCATCATGTTCGACGGCTCCCACTACCCCATCGACGAGAACATCCAGAAGACCACCGAGATCATCAGCGAAGCTACCGCCAAGGGCATCTCCGTTGAGGCCGAAGTAGGCGCCATCGGCGGCGAGGAAGACGGCGTTGTGGGCGGCGGCGAGGTTGCCGACCCCAACGAGTGCAAAATGATCGCGGATCTCGGCGTCACCATGCTGGCCGCCGGTATCGGCAACATCCACGGCAAATACCCCGCCAACTGGAAGGGCCTGAACTTCGAGGTCCTGGCGGAGATCGAGAAGAAGGTCCCCGGCGTTCCCCTGGTGCTCCACGGCGGCACCGGCATCCCCGCCGACATGATCCAGAAGGCTATCTCCCTCGGCGTTTCCAAGATCAATGTAAACACCGAGTGCCAGCTCTCCTTTGCGGCTGCTACCCGCAAATACATTGAAGCGGGCAAGGATCTGGAGGGCAAAGGCTTCGACCCCAGGAAGCTGCTGGCCCCCGGCTTCGAGGCCATCAAGGCCACCGTCAAAGAGAAAATGGAGCTGTTCGGCTCCGTCAACAAGGCGTAACCTTTTGGAATACCAAAAGGCCGCGGCGCATCTGCGCCGCGGCCTTTTTTCGTTTTACTTTAAAAGATCCCTTCCCGGCGGTGCTTTTCCAGGCCGAAAAAGTCCAGGGCCTTCTCGATGTACAGATCCCAGAAACGCCACTCGTGCTTGTACCCGGGGGCGGATTCAAAGGTGGCTTCCAGGCCTATCTGTTTCGCATAGGCCTGAAACTCCCGGTAAAGGACAAACAGCTTGTCATCCTCCCCGCAGGCCACATACAGCCGGGGCAGCTCTGTGGATCCCGCCTTCTCTCCGGCGATGCGCCAGGTGTTTTCCACCGAGTTCAAAAAGCCCTCTCTGCCACCGTAGTTTGCAAAGCTTTTGGTCATGCGCTCATAAAAATCTGGCATGTTCTGTTCCAGCGTGTCAAAGTTTACCGGCGCGTAGGAGAGCACCGCCGCCCCGCCAAACTTCTCCGGACGGTTGAAGGCATAGACACAGGTACCCATGCCTCCCATGGAGAGCCCGGCCACAAAATTATCCTCCCGCTTGTCGGAGGCAGGCAGCCAGCCGTACACCAGGGGCATCAGCTCCTCGGTGAGATAGTCGTACATCCGGTAGCCGATGGAAAAATCCGGCCAGTTCGCGTAGTTTGAGTTGAGCGCCGTGGGCATCACCACGATCACATCCCGCTCATAGGCATACAGCTCTATTTTTGTCCGGCGCACCCAGTCGCTGTGGTCTCCCCAGGTTCCGTGCAGCAGCCACAGCACCGGGTATTTTTTGCCGCTTTTGTAAAAATCGGCCGGGGCCGCGTCTCCGGTGCGGTCCGGCAGGATGACCGTCACCTCTGTGTTTCCCGCAAGATACTCACTTTCAAAATTCAGCCTCATCAGCGCCATATGATATGCCTCCCTGTGTATTTTTAGCTTTATTATAAGCGTGCCGGCCGCCTTCATAAAGCAAGAAAACGGACTTTTTTCCCCACAAAAGCGAAAAATGCGGCCCTCTTTTCAGAGGACCGCATCCCATTACAGCAAAAAACTTATTTGAGCCCCACGCCGCGCTGAACATTGACCAGAAAATCCTGAATATTGGTGACGATGGTGGTGACCGAAAGGCTGCCTCTGTCCCGCAGCTTGTTCACGGCAAACTCCGAGATATCCACACTGTAGAAGTAGGTGGGGCGCACCGCCCCGTCCACCACCCGGTAGGAGGGAGTCATGTTGCCGGAGGCGATGGTGTGCAGCTGGGTGGCCATGCCGATGACAGTGGTGGCCTGGCTGATGTATTTGCGCATGTTGTTCTGCCCCTCGTAGACATCCGCGAACACCTCGGGCAGGGGGCCGTCGTCCCGGATGGAGCCGGTGAGCACAAAGGGCACATCGTGCTTCAGGCAGGAGTACAAAATCCCGTCCTTAATGCCGTAATCCTCCACGAACTGCCGCACCGAGCCGCTGCGGCGCACCCGGTTGAGCACGTCGATGTGGTGGTAGTGTCCGTTGGGGCAGCTCTCCTGGGTATAAATATCCTGCCCCAGGGCAGTGCGGAAAAAAGCCCCTTCCAGGTCGTGGGTGCCCAGGGCGTTGCCCGCCAAAACCGCATCCACATACCCCCCGGCGATCAGGGCAGACATCGCCGCGCGGGAATCCGCGTCAAAGACACAGGCCGGGCCCAGCACCCATACCACGAAGCCGTGCTCCTTCTCATGGCGCAGCAGCTCATAGAGATGGTCGTAGTCCTTGGAATAGGCGGTCTCGCGGGAGCGCCCGGTGCGGAAAGCGAAGGCGTCTCCACCGCTCTTTGCGTTTTCAAAACCGGAGGTGTGCACATAGATCCCCTCGGAGCCGTCTTCCGTGCGGCCGATGACGACACGGTCCCCTTTTTTGAGGTTGCGGAACTCCTTTACGGCGATGGAACTATCCTCCCGCACCACCGCAACACAGTCCATCCGGCTCTCCTGTGCCAGGCGCCACTGCCCGCCGATGTAAAAATATTCCGGGAAGATGGATGTCGCATGGTAGTTGTCCGGCGCCACGCCGTCCTTTTCTGCCTCTACCACGGCAGCTTCCTTTGCCCCGGCAAAACAGGGGGCGTTAAAATCCGGCTCAGTATAATGAGGGAGTTTAAATTCCATTGCAGTTTTCCTTCCTTTGCATTATGATGATAAAATACAGTTTTTCCCCGGGGCGTCCGCCCGGGCCTGCTGTATTTATGATATCATACTCCGAGGGGCACAACAACCCCGACCTTTAAAAATCATCCCCTGCCCGCCGGGCAGCTCACAAAGAAGGAGGAAAATCCCGTGCTGGATTCCGATCTGCTCTCTCCCATCGTCTCTTTGCTGCTCTCCTGGTTTGACCGCAGCCAGCGCGTCCTGCCCTGGCGGGATTCCAAAGACCCCTACCGTATCTGGGTCTCGGAGATCATGCTCCAGCAGACCCGGGTCTCCGCCGTGATTCCCTATTTTCACCGCTTTTTGGAGGCCCTGCCCACGGTGGAGGCCCTCGCCCTCGCCGGAGACGACCGGCTCAACAAGCTGTGGGAGGGGCTGGGCTACTACAGCCGGGTCCGGAACATGAAAAAAGCCGCCATCATGGTGATGGAACAGTACGGCGGCCGGTTCCCCTCCCAGCCGGAGGAACTGCGGAAGCTCCCCGGCATCGGGGAGTACACCGCCGGTTCCGTGGCCTCCATCGCCTTCGGCAAAAGAGTCCCCTGCGTGGATGGAAATGTCCTGCGGGTGCTGGCCCGGCTTCTGAACTCCCCCCTTGACGTCACCGCGCCGGCGGTAAAAAAACAGTTTACCGCCGCTGCCGCGGAGCTTGTCCCCGCAGACCGTCCCGGGGATTTCAATCAGTCCCTCATGGAGCTGGGCGCCATCGTCTGCCTGCCTAACGGCGCCCCCCTGTGTGAACAGTGCCCCCTGCGGCAGCTCTGCCGGGGCCGCGCCGCGGGCACCGCCCCGCAGCTGCCGGTCAAGGCACCAAAAAAGGCCCGCACCGTCGAGGAGCGCACCGTCCTGCTCTGTGTCTCGCCCTCCGGCGTGCTGGTCACCCGCCGTCCGGAACACGGCATCCTGGCGGGACTGTGGGAATACCCCTGTCTCCCCGGGAGCATCCCGCCGGAGGACGCCGCCGGGCAGCTCCGCACCTGGGGGCTCCAGCCCCTCTCCGTGGAAAAGGCGGGAAACGCCCGCCACATTTTCACCCACAAGGAGTGGCATATGACAGGGTACCTCGCCCGGGTCTCCCCCTCCGCCTCCCTCCCGGAAGGCCTTCGCTGGGCCACCGTGGAGGAGCTCCGCTCCCGCTATGCCGTCCCCGGGGCCTATAAATTTTTTACCGCCCTGCTGGAGAAGGTCTTTTCCGCCCCGTGACGCCCGTCACGCGATCATATGGCTCTCCACCGAGTACCCGCTCCAGGTCCCAAGCTCCGGCCAAACGGCGCTGCAGCCGTAAAAAATATATGCGCCGGTGCCCGAGCGCCACTTTTCGGCGTGAAACCGGAGAGTGGGCAGGGAACAGGCCTCCCCCTCTCCGGACCCGTCTGAAATACTGAACAGGATGCCGTCCCTCCACTCATAGGGTTCACAGTAGCCCTGGTCTGTCAGCTCCTGCCGGGAGAGGGCCAGAGGTTTTGCGCCGTGGATTCCGGCAAACACCCAGGCGACCGCCGCCTTCTCCCCCTCCGTCAGGCCCCCCGGCGCCTGGGAAAGGTCTACGCTGATGTACTCCGCCCCGCTGTTTAAGCCCTCGTCCGTGTTCCAAAGGTCCTCCATCACTGCAAGGTAAAAGCCGCACAGGTCGTAAAACCCGCCGCCATGGTTCTGCTCCGTGCCCCGGCTGTATACCGAAACGGCGTTTACCTCCTCCAGCCCGGCGGGCCAGGTCTCGGTGATACCCCCGGAAAATGCGATCTCCACCGTCATCCCGTCCTCCAGCAGAGAGGCTTCCGCCGGCTGTCCGTCCAGGTACACCGGGGCATCCCCCAGCGTCAGGGTATACACCTCCCCCGCACCCTCCCCGGCCAGAACCAGCTCTCCCGTCTGCGCCCCATCCACGATGGTGAGGGTGAGGCGCTCCTCCGCCTCTCCGGCGGGACGGCTTTCTGTGGCGCCCTGTTCCCCGGTAGATGGAAGCGGTCGGGCATTTTCCTCCCCCGGGGCACAGCCGGCGGCAAAGGCCAGGGCAGCGCCCACCGCTAAGGCCGCCCAAACGGTTTTCCGTCTTCTGTTTTTCATGTTTCTTCCCCTCTCCGTTTTTGAAAGAGACCAACACCCGCCTCTCTTGCTATAACAGTGCCCCGGAGGCGCTTTTTTCCTGCAGCTTTGCGGTGCAAAACGCCCCGGCTTCGTCCAAAACGAAGCCGGGGCGCGGCTTATTTTTCTTTCTTTTCCTCTTTTATGGGGAATACCGCCGTAAAAACCGTTCCGCACTCTTCCCCGCTTTGGACGGCGATCTTCCCCCCGTGGTTTTCCACAATGCTCCGGGCAATGGAAAGCCCCAACCCGTACCCACCCCGGCGGCGGTCCCGAGACTCATCCGCCCGGTAGAAGCGTTCAAACAGATGCTGGAGATGCTCCTTCGGAATGGGGGCCCCCGTGTTGCTCACCAAAAGCAACGCCCGGTCCTGCTCCCGCCTGAGCCGGAGCGTCACCTTTCCGTGTTCCCCGGCGTATTTACAGGCGTTGTCCAGCAGAATCACCGTCAGCCGCCTCAGCTGCCCCTCGTCCCCCCAAAAACAAATTTCCGGCTCGATCTCGCTCTGAAGCTCCACCCCCTGCTCAAAGGCCACTGGCTCAAAGGGCAGGACAGCGCTCCACACCGTGTCGCTCAGGCAAAAAGCGCTCCGGGCCAGGGCAGCCCTTTCGCTGTCAGAGCGGGCCAGAAACAGCAGGTCGTCCACCAGCTTTTTCATCCGCACCGCCTCCTCCCGGGTGTTTTCCACCCATCTGCACTGGGACTGGACCGTCTCATCCCGGTGGGCAAGCAGAATACCCATGTTGGCAAGGATCACCGTCAGCGGGGTCTTCAGCTCGTGGGAAGCAGCTGCCACAAAGCGCCGCTGCTGCTCCCATGCCCGCTCCGCCGGGCGCAGAGCCCAGCGGGAGAGAAACAGGCTCACCGCCCAAAACGCAGCCAGCGCCCCCGCTCCCACAAGCAGAGAGGTGAGCAGCAGCCTTGTCAGCTGTTCCCGCTCTGCGCTCATATCAGCAAAAGCCACCTGCCTTTCTTCCCGGGTCTCCTGTACCAGGTACCGCAGCCCGTAGCCGCTCAGCTTTCCTGTGGGCCCTCCCTCTTCCAGCGCCCGGCTTACGATCTCCTGCAGTACCTCGTCCGACACCGACACTTCCTCCCCGTGCACCGAGAGGACCGTCCCATCCTCATCCAGGCTCACCCAAAAAACCGGCGTAGTTTGAAAGGGAGGCTCCGGGGTCTCCGTCTCCGGGGGAACGGTCACCATCTCCCGGGAGGGGACCTATGTGCTCTCCGGCTCTTTGGAGGGCGGACAGATCATTGTGGATGTCCAAAAAGAAGACCTGGTGCGTCTGGTGTTAAACGGCGCCGCTGTCTCCTGCACATACAGCGCTCCGCTGTATGTTAAACAGGCGGACAAGGTAGTGCTCATCCTTGCCCCGGAGAGTGAAAACAGCTTTTCAGACGGCTCCAGCTATCTCTTCGGGGAGGGCGAGGATGAACCGAGTGCCGCCATTTTCAGCAAAGATGATCTCACCATCACCGGCTCCGGCGCCCTTTCGGTGACCGGGAACTATCAAAACGGCATCACTTCCAAGGATGATCTTGTCATCACCGGCGGCCAGCTCACCGTCAGCGCCGTAAATCACGGCATCCGCGGAAAGGATTCTGTCGCCGTTTTGGACGGTGTAGTCTCCATCCTGTCCGGAAACGATGGTATCAAATCCGCAAATTCCACCGATGAGGGCAAGGGATGGGTGCGCATCGACGGCGGCAGCTTTACCATCGAAAGCGCCGGGGACGCCATTCAGGCGGAGACCGACCTTACTATAAACGCGGGCAGCTTTTCCCTGACGGCCGGGGGCGGCGCCGACAACGCAGAGGCCCACAGCGAGGGCGGCTACGGCGGCGGTCCGGAGGGCAGGGGGCCTGGCGGAGCACAGCAGCCTCCCTCCGGAGATCTTCCGGACGCCGCATCCCTCCCCACCCCGGAGTCCGCAGCGGTATCCGGCGGGAGCGCAGAGGCTTCTGTCGGTGAGGAAAACACGCCGGACAGCTTTAAAGGCCTTAAAGCCGGCACACTGCTCACGGTAAACGGCGGCAGCTTTCAGCTGGACTGCGCCGATGACGCGGTCCATGCAAACGGGGATATCTCCATCGCAGGGGGCTCCTTCTCCATCTCTACCGGCGACGATGGCTTTCACGCCGACGAAACGCTTCTGATCTCCGGCGGCGAAACGGATATCTCCCGCTCCTATGAGGGCCTGGAGGGCTCGGCGGTGGAAATTTCCGGCGGAAGCGTCACCCTCATGGCCAGCGACGATGGCGTTAACGCCGCCGGCGGCAGCGATGGAGAGGAGGGCGTCTTTGGGGCAGACCGTTTCAGCTCCTCCGACTGCTTTATCCGCATCACCGGCGGCTCTCTGTGGGTGGACGCCGGCGGCGACGGGCTCGATTCCAACGGCGATATCATCATGGAGGGCGGGACAGTACTGGTAAACGGCCCCACAAACAACGGCAACGGCGCTTTGGACTACGCAGGGGAGATGACCGTATCCGGCGGTACCCTCGCTGCGGCCGGGAGCTCCGGCATGGCACAGAGCCCCGGCTCCGGCTCTTCCCAGCCCTCTCTCACCGTCTTTTACAGCTCCTCCCAGCCCTCCGGCACCCTTGTGAGCCTTACAGACCCAGACGGAAACCTGATATTTTCCTTTGCCCCTTCCAAGGAATATCAGTCCATCGTCATCAGTACTCCGCAGCTCGCCACCGGGACAAGCTATACCCTCTCCTCCGGCGGAAGCATATCCGGCAGCACTCAAAACGGCCTGTATGAAGGCGGGGAGCTCTCCGGCGCCGCAAAACTCTGTACTGCCGCTCTGACCGATACGGTCTCGCGCATCTCCGACAGCGGCTCCTCCGTCAGCGGCGGC
>JALELV010000027.1 GCA_022768545.1 Oscillospiraceae bacterium | reverse complement strand
GATCAGCAGGATGCACAGGGCGGCAATGGCCACCGGCGCCACTGTGGAGAGGGATATGTTTCCAATTTTAAAGGAGTTAAAGCGCACATAGCTTTTGAGCACGTTGGAGCCGTTGGTCACAGGGCCCAAAACGTCCCACTGGCAGACCGCCCGGATGATCTCGGCAAAGCCGAGGGTGGCGATGGCAAGAAAATCGCTCTTGAGCCGCAGCACCGGCAGACCGATGAGCCAGGCAAAGCCCGCCGCCGCCAGCCCCGCCAGCAGCAGCGCCGCGGGCCAGGGGATGGTAAAGTGGATGATGCCGCCATCAAAGTACTGATATACCGCCGCGCGGCTTTCCTCGGGAATGGTAAAGATCGCGTATGTATAGGCGCCCAGCAGCATAAAGCCCGCCTGCCCCAGGGAGAAGAGGCCCGTAAAGCCGTTGAGCAGGTTCATGGACACCGCCACCAGGGCATAGACCGAACCCTTTTTGATCACCGTCAGCAGCATGGCCCAGGCGGAAGTGACCGGGATCATCTGCTCCAGCAGGACGATAACGGCGAACAGCACCGTGAGGGAGAGGGCGGCGGTTAATGCCGTCCGCTTTCTGTTTTGTTCCATAGCCGTACCTCCTTAAACCTTATCCGTGGCTTTCTCACCGAAAAGTCCGGTGGGCTTTGCCACGAGGATGACGATCAGCAGCACAAAGGTGAATGCGTCGGAAAAGGTGGTCAAGCCAAGGCCCTTGATGATATTTTCGCAGATGCCGATGAGAAATGCCCCGATCACCGCACCGGGAATGGAGCCGATGCCGCCGAACACCGCGGCGACAAAGGCCTTCAGCCCGGGCATGGCGCCCGCCGTGGGGGTAACGCCGGGGTAGTTGGAAAAATACAGCAGGGAGCCCACCGCCGCCAGGAAGGAGCCGATGATAAAGGTGGTGGAGATCACGCTGTTGATGCGGATGCCCATGAGGCGGCTGGTCTCAAAATCCTTCGAGACCGCCCGCATGGCCATGCCGATCTTGGTATGATTGATCAGCTGCACCAAAACCAGCACCAGAACGATGGTGAGGACAGGGGTGATGAGGGTGACCCGCTTGGTGGTGGCGCCAAACACATCCACCGAATCGGAGATCCAGGGAATGGCGGGGTAGTTCTGGTTGAGCCCGCCGGTGATATAGAGCGCCAGGTTCTGCAGCAGATAGCTGACGCCGATGGCAGAGATCATAACGGACATGCGGGGAGCGCTGCGCAGGGGCTGATAGGCCACCTTCTCAATTACAAAGCCCAGCGCCACCGTCAGCACGATCACCAGAGGGATCGCGATATAAATGGGCAGGCTGGCGGAGAGATAAACCATGATAAGCCCCGCCACCATGAACACGTCACCGTGGGCAAAGTTGATTAGCCGCAGAATTCCGTAAACCATGGTATAGCCGATGGCGATCAGCGCATACTGTCCTCCCACAGAAATACCGGACAGCAGATACGGCAGGTTTGCGTGGACAAAATCCATAAAAGAACCTCCTCACTGTTTGCAAAACACAGGGCCGCTTTTGCGGGCCCGGGAAAACGAAAGCCGTCCCACCGCGGGAGGGCTTTTTTCGTCTCCGCTTTGCACGGTCTCGAAAAAAGAGAAATCCTCCTCTTTCGAGGCAGGCAAAACCAATGTTTTCATAGGAAATCGGGGGGCCGAAGCCCCCCGCAGATCCATTTGAATTTGGGAATGGGAATCACTTGATTCCCTGAACCGCTACAAAGTCCCATGCGCCGGACTCGGTGTTGCATTTCTTCACGTAAGCCGCGTCGCGGATCGCGTCGCCGTTTACGTCGTCAAAGGCAATGGCGCCGGAAACGCCCTCGTACTGAACGGAAGGCAGGGCAGCCATCACATCAGCGGGAGCGGTGGACCCGGCGGCTTTCAGGGCCTCCAGAGCCACAAAGTAGGCGTCATAGCCCATGGCAGAAACAGCAGCGATCATATCGTTGCCACCGTTGTTGGCCAGATGGGTGGGGTCGCTGTTGATAAACTCTTTGATGCCGCTGTCGAACGCCTCGTTGCCGCCCTCCTGATAGAAGGTGGTGACGTACAGCTCTACATTGCTCTTGCCCTGAGCGGCGGCGGTGATAACGTTGGAATCCCAGGTGTCACCGGCCAGCATGGGCATACCCAGGTCCTGAGCGGCAGCCTGGTCGATGATCAGCGCGGCAGCTTCGGTGGAAACCGGGGCAAAGAACACGTTGCAGCCGCTGTTCTTTGCGTTGGTCACATAGGCGCTGTAGTCGGAAGTACCCTCGGGGAAGGTCTCATAAACGCAGTTTTCTTTGCCGAAGGCTTCCATAAAATAATTGCACAGGCCAACAGAATAGTCATCGCCGAGCTTAGCCAGGCAGTAAGCCTTGGTGGCGCTGAAATTCTCTTTTGCAAAATTTGCCAGAACGGTGCCCTGGAAAGGATCCAGGAAGCAGATGCGGAAATAATGGCTGTTGCCCGCAGTCACCTGTGGGTTGGTGCAGGTAACGCCGATGGCGGGAACGCCCGCGTCGCCGAAGATATCAGACGCCGCGATGGAAACACCGGAACCGTAGGAGCCCAGCACCACGCTGACACCGGAGCTGATCAGGGTCTGAGCGGCGGAAGGCGCCTTGTCGTTGGAAGACTGGTTGTCGGCGTAAACGAGCTCTACCTGATAGGTCTTTCCGCCGATCTCTACCGTGGGCTGCACCGCGTTGGCGTACTGCATTCCCAGAATCTCCTGCTTGCCGCCGGCGCCGTTGTCGCCGGAAGCGGGCTCAAACACACCGATCTTTACCACATCACCGGAAACTTCTTCCGGCGCGGCAGACTCGCTTCCGCCCTCGGCGGGAGACGCCGCAGAACCGTCAGAGGGAGCCGGAGTTCCGGTTCCGCCGCAGGCAGTCAGACAGCAAAGGGCCATAACCAGGGCCAAAGTGAAACAAAGTACTTTCTTCATGTCTTCTCCTCCTCATGTCCCAGCTAAGGGACTTGATCGAATCGTCGGTCTCCACTGCGCCTGCCCGTGTCCTTACTCTAAAGACAGTTGTGCGCGAAGGAAACTATCGCCTATTATACCAAGTTCCCGGTCAAATTGCAATGTAAAAGATAATTTTTTTGTAAAACATGATTAAAAAGCAAAAATTTTACTAAAATCTACATTACAAAAGTTTGTTTTTCCGTTTATCTGCCCAATCCGCCAGCTCTTTGCCGCAGAACGGCCTGCGGTACTCCCTCCCTGTCGAAAGAAAGCCGGGCCGGGAAAGGCCCTCTTCCACCCTGTCTCCAAATCGTAACCGCCAGTCCGGCCGGTGGTCTGCCCCGCCCCGATCAGGGGTATCCCTAAAAGTTATATTATCGCATTACACGCACCGCAGCCCGCAAATGGGCAAGATATTTCTGAATAGGCCCTGTGAAAACTTTCAATCTTCTTGTCCCATTCCCTGGCTTGCATATAGCTTTCCAAATTCATTTGAGCTCCGCTCATTTCCTCCCCCGGTAGAACCGGGGGTTTATTTCCACGTTTAAAGACGCCAAAAAGCGCCCCCGGGCCATCATAGCCCGGGGGCGCTTTGCACCGCAGCGCGCGCCGCCTTCGGCTGTTTTCTTTAAACAGCTGCCTCGGACCCCATCCGCGCCGGTCTGCTTTTGAAACACAAAAAAAGGACATCCAAAAGGATGTCCTTTTTTGGAGCTGCTAACCAGAATTGAACTGGTGACCTCGTCCTTACCAAGGACGCGCTCTACCATCTGAGCCATAGCAGCATATGGCGACCTGGATGGGGGTCGAACCCACGACCTCTAGCGTGACAGGCTAGCGTTCTAACCAACTGAACTACCAGGCCATACTTTGAGAAGGCTGTTCCTCACATCCGTTCACAACGTATGTTATTATATCATTTCCTTTTTAGGATGTCAAGCATTTTTCTTTTCCCGATTTTACTTTTTAATTGTCCGAATTGTATTCAAAATTTAGACGTCTTGTGTTATAATTTGTACTGTTTTAAAAGGGGGTCGTTTTATGGAATATTCCGACGCCAATTTAAAAGATCTGCTGTGGAACACCGCCCACGGGATGGGCGCGGACGCCATGGGCATCGCCGATCTGGAACCGGTGTTTCCGTATATCCGGGAGGAGTACGGGGGCTTTTATACCCGGTGGCCCCGGGCCGTCGCCCTCGCCGTCTACTTTCCCCGTGAGATCGTCGGTCAGCTCAGGCACGGGCCAACTTTGGAGTATAATTTTTATTATCATGTGCTCAACCGTCAACTGGATTCCATTGCAGTGGTCGTCTCCAACCTCCTCACCCGGGAGGGATATTCCGCCTACCCCATTCCCAGCTCCCAGTACCGCATCGCCCCGCCCGGGCAGACAAAACACTTGTCGGGGGAAAAAACCGGGACAGAGCTCAAAGGCTCTTTCAGCCACAAGTTAGCCGCCTCCCGGGCAGGGCTCGGCTGGGTGGGAAAAAGCTGCCAGCTGATCAGCCCCGAGGTGGGGCCCTGGCTGCGGCTGGTCACGGTGCTCACCGACGCGCCGCTCCCCGCCGGCTGCCCGCTTCCCAACCGGTGCGGAACCTGTACCCGCTGCCGGGACGCCTGCCCCTCCCGCGCCATCACCGGGGCGGCGTTCCGCGCCGACGCCCCTCTAACGGAGCGGATCGATATCGACGCCTGCATCGCCCATTTGCGGGAGACCGGGGCAAGCTTCGGCAAAGAGGTCTGCAATCAATGCGGCCTTGCCTGTCCCTGGGGCAGGCTTGACCGCACCCTTGCCGCAAAACCATAAAGCCTGACATTTTGCCTGCCGCCAAAAAAGCAACGAGGCCGGGGAAACTTTTCGGTTTCTCCCGGCCTCGTTGTTATATTCCAAAGCGCTCAACCGCCTTTTTCATCGAGGACCCGGCCCATAATACTGGCGCGGGCGCAGGCGATATGCTTTACCGTAAGCTCTTCCGCAAGAACGCCGTCACGGGCGGCGATCGCCTCAAAGATCCCCCGGTGTTCCGCCAGGGATTCTTCCGCCCGGGTGTGGTCGCTCACCGACACGCGCCGGAATTTCATCACCCGCTTGTGGAGGGGCAGCAGCGTATCGGCCAGGGAGACGGAGCCGCATTTCTCATAGATCATCCGGTGAAAGCGGCTGTCCATATCTTTGATCTGATCCGCGTCCCCCTTGGCGGTGTAAAACTCCTGCAGGTCGATGACCCGGCGAAACTCGGCCAGATCCTCCTCACTCACCCGCTCCGCCATCCAGCGGGAGGCAAGCCCCTCGATTCGGGAACGGATCTCGTAAATATCGTCGATATCCTGAGGGAGGATCCCCAGCACCGTGGCTCCCCGGGCGGTGATGTCGATGATATGCTCCTGTTCCAGGCGGCGCAGCGCCTCCCGGATGGGGGTGCGGCTGACGCCAAACTCCTCGCTGAGCTTTACCTCGGTGAGCAGCTCGCCCCGCTGATACTCCCCGATCAGGATCTTTCTCTCCAGCTGCTCAAACACCTGGTCGGCAATGGAAACCGTTTTGTGTTCAAAATTCATCATCCGGGCTCATCTCCCTTCTCCGGCAAACATTCCGCCGGACAGCTCGTCAATTTTATGCTCCAGCTCGCTTTCAGAGAGGGAAGCCACGCGCCCGCCCTCGTACTCGGAATCCACCCATTCCTTGAGCTGCACCACCAGGGGGCTGTGCTTTCCTACCTCCCGCTCCCCGGTGAGACCGTAGTGTCCGTTGATCCAGTAGGCAATGCCCGCCAGCCCGGAGGTTTTCCCCACCATGACCGACGCAGGGCGGTTGAGGATCTTTTTGGTGTTGAAAATGTTGTAGATCTCCTCATCCTTCAAAAGGCCGTCCGCATGGATCCCCGCCCGGGTGAGGTTGAAGCAGTGCCCGACATAAGGGGTCATGGGCGGGATCTTATAGCCGATCCGGTTGGTAAAATAATCGGCGATCTCGGTGATCACGGTGGGGTCCATGCCGTCCAGGGAGCCCCGAAGGGAGGCGTACTCCATCACCATGGCCTCCAGCGGGATGTTCCCGGTGCGCTCCCCAATGCCCAGCAGCGAGCAGTTGACACCGCAGGCCCCGTAGAGCCATGCCGTAGAGGCGTTGGACACCGCTTTGTAAAAGTCGTTGTGGCCGTGCCACTCCAGCATCTCGCTGGGTACCTCGGCGTAGTGCTGCAGGCCGTAGATGATGCCCGGCACGCTGCGCGGCAGAGCCACCTCGCTGTAGGGCACGCCATACCCCATGGTATCGCAGGCCCGGATGCGGACGGGGATCCCCGCCTGGCGAGAGAGCTTGGTCAGCTCATTGACAAAGGGGACCACAAAGCCGTAAAAATCCGCCCGGGTGATATCCTCCAGGTGGCAGCGGGGCATGATGCCCGCCTCAAAGGCCTGGGAGACTGTCGCCAGATAATACTCCATGGCCTGGCGGCGCGTCATCTTCATCTTTTTAAAAATATGGTAGTCAGAGCAGCTGACCAGAATTCCCGTCTCCCGGATGCCCAGGTCCTTCACCATCCGGAAGTCCTCCTTCGTGGCACGGATCCAGGTGGTGATCTCGGGGAACCGAAGCCCCAGGGCCTGGCACTTTTCCAGTGCGTCCCGGTCCTTTTTGCTGTAGACGAACATCTCGGTCTGCCGTACAATGCCATAGGGGCCGCCCAGTTTGCTCAGCAGGCGGTACAGGTCCACCATCTGCTCCACCGTATACGGCTCCACCGACTGCTGGCCGTCGCGGAAGGAGGTGTCGGTGATCCACACCTCCTTCGGCATGTTCATCGGGACACGGCGGTGGTTAAACGAAATCTTGGGAACCGTCTCATAATCGTAGATATCGCGGTAGAGGTTCGGCTCCGCCACGTCCTGCAGAGAATACCGGTAACTGCTCTGCTCCAGCAGGTTGGTTTTTTCCGAAATTTCCAGCATGTTCAGTCGCTCCCTTCAGCGCTCAGCGCCGTGTTGATGTTTTTGAAAATCGGTGTCTCTGTTTTAATGTATACAATTATATCTGTAAACCCCGTGATTGTAAAGCGCAATTTTCAGTTCCGTGAAAAATAAAGCAGCCAAAGCGCTGTATCCCCGCCTTCTGTTCCCGCCCTATTTCCCGGCCGGGATATTTATTGTAGGTTTGTCAAACATATTGGACAGAGACCTCAGCGGGAGACATCCAGCGGAGGGGCCTCATGGGCAAGTTGTTGGAGCGGCGGTTGTGGACGGCAAGCTGCTTTGCAAAGTCATCCAAGGAATAGAACGAGTGGCAAGAGTAGAAGCGTTTCTGATCCTCGCGGTGGCTGCGCTCGACCTTTCCGTTGTGGCGCGGTGTGTAAGGACGGATCAGTTTATGCCGGATATTCAGTTCAGCGGCCGTTTTTTCAAATAGCGTCGGCAA
>JALELV010000016.1 GCA_022768545.1 Oscillospiraceae bacterium | reverse complement strand
GCGGAGGGGAGCCCCCGCGGGAAAACCGCCCGTCAGCCCCCGAGGCCCCGGGGAAAAGCGCTTTTCCGGCGCGGCGGTGGGCCGTGCCGGCGGCGGGACTGGCGGGGTTTGTGTTCTTCTGCGCCCTGCTGTTTACCGGCCGGGCGGATGAGACGTCCTCGGTGGTCACCATCAACGGCTACGGGCTGCTGGCGCTGCTGTGCCTGGGCCTTGCACTTGCCGCCCTAATGGCCATGATCAGACGAAAAAAATGAAGAAAAAGACGGAAAGGATCATTTTGGGCCTGCTTTGGGGGCTCTTTGCCGCCACCGCAGCCGTGGCTCTTGTGTGGATGGCGTGGGGGATCGCGGATATTCTGCATTCGCCGTTTACCAGCTTTCCCTGGTGGGCTGCCTGCGCCTTTACGGGGCTTTATTTCGGGCCGCCCCTGCTGCTGGAGCTGGCGGCCGCCCTGGGGTTTACCTTTTTCCGCTGCCGGGCTCTTCGCCGGCAGGAGGGGGAAGGGCGGCCTTCCCGGCGGGATGGATAGCTTCTTTTTTCCCCGGCTGTCCAACTTTTTGCCGCGCAAATGTTGCTTTTTTTGTTTTCTGTGGTAGAATGTAGGGGAAAATAATAGGGAGGTGTATCTACAATGGCTTATCAGATCAGTGACGAATGCATCAGCTGCGGCGCCTGCGAGGCCGAGTGCCCCGTATCCGCTATTTCCGAGGGCGATGGCAAATATGTCATCGACGCCGATACCTGCATCAGCTGCGGTGCTTGCGCGGGCGTTTGCCCCGTTGGAGCTCCCTCCGAGCAGTAATTGCGTTTGAGACACATACGCCGGGCGGGCGCTTTTGGGCGCCCGCCTTTTTTCTGCCCGGCGTTTCGGGGAGGCTCCGGGCCGGCGGTGCGTTTTTTATTTGATATGGGCCCCGGCCGCGCGGCGCGGGGCGGAAGCGGGGGAATCAATTTGGACGGTTACAGCTGGGAAGAACTGACGCCCGGGGTGCGGGTGTGCGTGAGCCGGGAACATCGCTTTGGCACTGACGCTTTTCTGCTGGCGGATTTTGCCGCCCCCCGGAGGAAGGATATGGCCTGCGACCTCTGCTCCGGCTGCGGAATCATCCCGCTGCTGTGGTTTCGGGAGGAGGGCCCCCGGCAGGTGTGGGCCGTGGAGATTCAGCCGGAGGCGGCAAAACAGCTCTCCCTTTCCGTGGAGGAAAGCGGTCTGGCGGGCCGGGTCATCCCCCTGCAGGCGGACCTGCGCGCCCTGCCGGATGCTGTGCCGAAGGGCGTTTTTGACCTGGTGACCTGCAACCCGCCCTATCAGGCGGCGGGCGGCGGGATCCTCAGCGAGGCACCTTCGGACCGGATTGCCCGGCATGAAGTGCTGTGCCGGGTGGAGGATGTGTGCCGGACGGCGGCGGGGCTGCTGCGCTTTGGCGGAAGGCTGTGCCTCTGCCAGCGGCCGGAGCGCCTGGCCGATGTGGTCTGTGCCATGCGGGAGGCCGGGATAGAACCCAAAACCCTGCGCTTTGTACAGAAACGGGAGGACACTGCCCCGTGGCTTTTTCTCATAGAGGGGAAAAAGGGCGCGAAGCCCTTTCTGCGGACGCTGCCGCCTCTGATCATTCAGGGGGAGGGCGGTTTTTCCCGGGAGCTGCTGCGCATCTACCGCAAGGAACAAAACCTGTGACGAGAGGGAAGGGAGCGGAAGGCTATGGCCGGAAAACTGTATGTGGTGGGCACGCCCATCGGCAACCTGGGGGATATGAGCCCCCGGGCGCTGGAGATTTTGCGGCAGGTGGATTTTGTGGCCGCCGAGGACACCCGGGTGAGCGGAAAGCTGCTCTCCCTTTTTGAGATCAAAAAGCCCATGGTGAGCTATTTTCAGCATAACCTCCGGGAGCGGGGGGAGATCGTGCTGGAGCGCATTTTAAACGGGGAGGACTGCGCCATCGTCACCGACGCCGGGATGCCCTGCATCTCCGACCCGGGGGAGGATCTGGTGTGTCTGTGCGCCCGGCAGGGGGTGGAGGTGCTGGTGATCCCCGGCCCATCCGCCGCGGTGAGTGCCCTGGCGGTATCGGGGCTGCCCACCTCCCGCTTTTCCTTTGAGGGGTTCCTCAGTGTCAACCGCCGCAGCCGCATGGAGCATCTGCAGGAGGTGCGGGAGGACCGCCATACCCTGATCTTTTACGAGGCGCCCCACAAGCTGCTGCGCACCCTGGAGGACATGATGGAGGTGCTGGGAGACCGCCGGGTGTCCCTGTGCCGGGAGCTCACCAAGCTCCACGAAGAGGTGATCCGGACGACCTTCTCCGGCGCTTTGGAGCTCTACCGGGAAAAGCCTCCCCGCGGGGAATATGTGCTGGTGGTGGAGGGCGCCGCCGCTCCGGCCCCGGGGGAGGGCCTCACGCTGGAGGCGGCTGCGGAGCGGGTAAGAGCGCTCTGCGCCGCCGGGGAGCCCGCCTCCTCCGCAGCCAGGACGGTGGCCCGGGAGACGGGCTACAAAAAGGGGGAACTCTATCGTCTGGCCCTGCAGGCCGAGGAAGAATGACCGGCCCCCGGGCGCCCGCGAAGGGATGCTTTTTTGCCGCTTCCGCTCATAGAATGAAAAAGATTCTGTGAGACGGGGGCGGTTTTTGCATGGGATGGGCTTTGACGGTATTGGCGCTGGCCACGGTGCTGGCAGTTATCTTTGTAAACGGCTGGACGGACGCCTCGGGGGCCATTGTCAATGTGGTGACCACCGGGAGCCTTTCTTACCGCAGGGCCGCGGCCCTGGCTGCCGGGTGCAACCTGGTGGGGACGCTTGCCTTTTCCCTGCTGATGCCCCGTGTGGCCCTTACCATGACGGGCCTGGTGCGCTTTGAGGGGGCATCCCCAAGCGAGGGGCTGCTGGCCCTCTGCGGAGGCTTTTTGGGCGTCGTGCTTTTTTCTGCGGCGGCGTGGTGGTTCGGCATCCCCACCAGCGAGAGCCACGGGCTGACGGCAGGGCTCGTCGGGGCGGGGCTGGGCCTTTCCCGCCCTGTCGGGGCGGAGAGCCTCTCCCTTGTGCTTTGGGGGATGGGGCTCTCTCTGGCCCTGGGCGGCGGGCTGGGATGGCTGTCCCAGAAGCTGCTGGGGCGGCATCTGCAAAAAAGCGGGGAGAAGGTGCTGGATACCCTGCAGATTTTTGGGGCTGCCGCCGCAGCGCTGATGCACGGCGGACAGGATGGGCAGAAGTTTGTGGCGGTGCTGTGCCTGGTGTGGGCCATGGTGTTCGGCCCTGCTCCTACCGGAGGATGGTACCTGGCGGCCGCGGCCCTCTGCGCCGGGGTGATCGCCCTGGGCACCGCCTCGGGCGGCAGGCGCATCATCATCCGGGTGGGGGAGGAGATGGTTCAGGTGCGGAAGGACCAGGGGGTAACGGCGGATCTGGGCAGCGCCCTGGCGCTGCTTCTGCTCTCCGCCGCCGGGGTGCCTGCCAGCACCACGCATACCAAAACGGCGGCTCTCGCCGGGGCGGCCCGTGCCGGCGGGAAGGGCACGGTGGACCGAAAAGCTCTGCTTGGGATGCTGTGGGTCTGGCTGCTCACCTTTCCGGCCTGCGGACTGATCTCTTACCTCCTCACAAAGCTCTTTCTCGCAGCCCTCTAAAACAGGGCGCCGAAAGGCAGAGCCCTTGCGGCGGGGCATGTGTCTGTGTTACAATGGCAAAAACGTTTCGGGGGAACAAAGATGAACAACAGGGAACTTTTAAAAAAGGCCCTCTGGGCGGCCATGCCCTTTCTGGTGCTTATGGCGGGGTGCAGCGCAAAGACGGCTCCCTCTTCTTCTTCCTCCGCGCATATTCCCGCCTGCGGATGGACAGAATCTTCTGAAGAAGGGGATGATCCGGTGGAAAAGGATACGTCGGGCAAGCTCAGCGCCCAGGAGGCGTGGGAGCGGATGAGCTCCGGGGACGATGTGGTGGTCCTGGATGTTCGAACCCCGGAGGAATACGCGGCGGGGCACATCCCCGGCAGCATGCTCATTCCGGACACGGAGCTTGCCGAAAAGGCAGAGGAGTTTCTGCCGGATAAGGACGCAGAGATCCTGGTGTACTGCCGCAGCGGGCGGCGCAGCGCCGCCTCCGCGGAGCTTTTGGCGGAGCTCGGCTACTCGTCCGTGTGGGATTTCGGCGGTATTTTGGACTGGCCCTACGAGATAGAAAAGGGGGAGTAGGCGTACGGGAGGAGAAGATCACCTTTGAAGCGGTGATCCGCAGGGTACCGGATATCGACGGCGCCTATGTGGACATTCCTTTCGACGTGGAGACGGTGTTTGGAAAAAAGCGGGTAAAAGTGCATGTGCTTTTCGACACCGTTCCCTATGACGGGAGTATCGTGAGGATGGGGACCCCTGGACACATTTTGGGGACGCGCAGGGACATCCGCAAAGCGCTGGGCAAGCAGCCCGGCGACACGGTACAGGTGACAGTGTGGGAGCGGGAGTAAAACATCCCCTGAACAGACCAAAACGCCGGGCGGAAAAGCTTTCGCCCGGCGCTTTCACTGTTTTAGGGGCTCAGCTCCGCAGAAGAGCCAGCAGGATCAGCATTGCTCCGCCCAGCCAGGAGAGATCCTTTTCCGTCCGGCGGGAGCAGCGCCGTCCCGCGGCAAAGCCGGCGGATACGGCCGCCCAGTGGATGGCCCCGGAGAGCAACACCGCCGGGATCAGGGGGATATTTCCCATCCCGGCCCCGACCCCTGCGGCCAGCCCGTCTAACGAGAGGGCAAGTGCCAGAGAGGCGGCTTCCCCGGGGGAGAGCACCCGGGAGAGGTCCCGGTCCGCCAGAGAGGCGTCCGCGTAGATCTGCAGGATCAGCCGTGCCCCCGGCAGACGGAGGCGGAGAGTTTTGCAGCCCCTGTGCCGGATCCAGCTTTTAAAGGAACTGTCAAACAGCCGGGCGACACCCAAAAGAAGCAGGATCCAAAACGACAGGGTGGCTGCGGCTTTGCCGGGAAGCAGGGGGCTCACAAGCTCTCCCGCCAGCATAGAGGCCCCGAGCAGGGCGGAACAGACGCCGCTGATGACCAGAAGGGACGCAGGGGGGATGCGGATCCCGCCTGCGCCGTAGGCAAAGCTTGCCGCCCACGCGTCTAAGGACAGGGCGGCGATGAGAACAAAAGCCCGGAGGCCAAGGCCCCAGAGGTCTTCCATGGCGCACATCTCCTTCCCGCCCTGTCTGCGGCAGGGCCTTTTTTATTTTATGGGGGAGGGGTGAGATGGGTTCCCATGAAAAAGGGAAGAGATGCAAAGAGACATCTCTTCCCTCAATTAGGGCGGTCAAGATTCGGATGAAAGCTTTTGAGAGATATATTTTTCAACCTCTTCCAGTTCGATACCCAAGGATACCGCAAGCTCTCCGTAAAGAAGTTCTTTGGCCCGGCGAAAATAGTGTTCATCCACCTGACGGGGCTTTTTACCCTTTTGCAGGGACTCCTGCCGTCTGTGGAAAATGGTTTTGATGAGCCGGATCAGATCCTCACAGCGGTGGGTTTCCAAAAAAGAGCGGTAATGCCCGGCTAACAGCTTTTGGTCCCGACACTGGTAGGAGCTCTCCCGAATGTCGGTGATCCGGCCGATGAGATCCTCTGCCTTTCCCCGGGCTATGACAGGGCGTATGGCGGTTTTCGTGTTTACAGGGACATAAATGATGATCCCTTGCTGAAAGACCGGAGCGAGGGTGTAGTAGAGGCGGGCAGGGTCTAGCCTGCCGATATTTTCCGGCATGCCTATGTTAAGGACCCGGCAGACTCCGGTGTCACCGTAGACAACGCAGTCGCCTTTTTCGAACATGGAAAAGCACCTCCTTTACGGATACCAAAGGCCTGGGGCGCTGGGGAGACGGCGGCTAAAGTATCTGCCGGTTTCTTCAGGGCCGTTTAAAGCCTCATCCTAAATAATCACCGGGATCGACCCGGTTGTATTGTTTGATCAGCTTTACCACAATGGAACCATCCAGCAAAGTTTCCTCAGCGATGATTTTATGCCGGATATGCCGCTGCTCCAATTGGTACTTATAATGTTTGTATTCCTCCCCGACAGCTTTCACCGCCGTTTCGTGGTCCAGCCCTTCTTTCAGCTGGAAATGAAGCGTCTGGCAAATGCACGCCGCTTTGACCCGTTTCATGTTTTGATGTTCCTTTCCCTAATTTTAGGGGACGCAGCCAGGCTGCACGGTGCCCCACTGCCTTTATTTTAGCATTTTTTTTGGAAGCGCCGCAAAGAAAAGTTTTGCTTCCGATGGAAGTTTGTAAACTCTGCGCAGAGTATCCCCAGCGGTTTTTGGGCATTTTTGCAGGGCTTTTAAACAGAAAAATGCCCCGGCAGAGATACCCTGCCGGGGCATTGAGACAAGACAGAAAAAAGGTTTTACACCCGGGACCACTGGACGCCCTGGGGGGTGTCCTTGAGGGCGATGCCCATGGCGGAAAGCTGGTCGCGGATCTCATCGGCCTTTTTGTAGTCTTTATTTTTCCGGGCTTCCTGGCGGGCGGCGATGAGGGCCTCCACCTCGCTGTCGAGGGATTCCTCTTTGCGGTTGTAGAGGATGCCCAGTACGTCGGCGATGGCGTCGAACATTTTGGCCGCCTCCTCACAGAAGGCTTTGGAGCGGGGCTGGGCGAGGGCGGTATTGATCTCCCGGGTCAGGTCAAAGAGGGCGGAGAGGCCGTCAGCGGTGTTGAGGTCATCGTCCATGGCCTCCACGAAGTTTGCCTCAAAGCCGCGGAAGCGGGCCATGAAGTCCTCCTCGCCCTCCGTGGGGGCGGCAAGGCCGTTTTGGATGGCGAAGGCGAGCTTCTCCCGGCAGTTGTACAGGCGTTCCAGCGAGGCCTGGCAGGCCTCCAGCACCTCTAAGGTGTAGTTGAAGGGGCTGCGGTAGTGGGACTGGATCATCATGAGCTTGATGGGCTCGTAGCCATACTTCTCACCCACCTCCCGGACGGTGAAGAAGTTCCCGAGGGATTTGCTCATCTTCTTGTTGTCCACGTTGATATAGCCGTTGTGCATCCAGTAGCGGGCGTAGTCCTTGCCAGTGCAGCACTCGCCCTGGGCGATCTCATTCTCATGGTGGGGGAAGATCAGGTCCTGCCCGCCGCCGTGGATGTCGATAGTCTCGCCCAAAAACTTGCGGATCATGGCGGTGCACTCGATGTGCCAGCCGGGACGGCCGTGGCCCCAGGGGGATTCCCAGTAGGGTTCCCCTTCCTTGGCGGCTTTCCAGAGGGCGAAATCCATGGGGTCTTCCTTCTGGTCATTTACCTCGATGCGGTTTCCGGCATCCAGCTCCTCCATGGGCATATGGGAGAGCTTGCCGTAGCCCTTAAACTTTTTGGTGCGGAAGTATACATCCCCGTGGGACTCGTACCCGTAGCCTTTTTCCACGATCTCCCGGATGATATCGATGATCACATCCATGGTCTCGGTGGCCTTGGGGTGGATGGTGGCGGGACGGACGCCCAGGCCTTTGACATCGGCCCAGTACTCGGCAATGTATTTTTCCGACACTTCCTTGTAGGTGCTGCCCTCCTCCATGGCCTTTTTAATGATCTTGTCATCGATATCGGTGAAGTTCTGCACAAAGGTCACTTCATAGCCGCGGTACTCCAGATAGCGGCGCAGGGTGTCAAAGACACAGATGGGGCGGGCATTGCCGATGTGGATGTAGTTATAGACGGTGGGGCCGCAGGCATAGAGTTTTACCTTGCCGGGCTCCAGAGGGGTGAACTCTTCCTTTTGGCGGGTGAGGGTGTTGAATATTTTCATGGCGGCTGCCTCCTTTTATTTTTGACCTTCCATTTCCGATAAAAGCTTTTCCAGCTGCTCCACCCGGTACTGCAGGCGGCACAGCTCCTGGCTGACGGGGTCCGGGATGTGGACCTGGTCCATATCCTGCTTTTCGGTCACGCGCTGGTTATCCCGGCGTACCACCCGGGCGGGGACGCCCACGGCGGTGCAGCCCGAAGGGATGGGGTCCAGCACGACGGCGCCGGCGGCGATCTTGACATTGTCGCCCACGGCGAAAGGCCCCAAAATTTTGGCCCCGGCCCCCACCATGACATTGCGGCCCAGGGTGGGATGGCGCTTGCCCTTGTCCTTTCCGGTACCCCCTAAGGTGACGCCCTGATAGAGGGTGCATCCGTCGCCCACCACGGCGGTCTCGCCGACCACCACGCCGGAGCCGTGGTCGATGAGCACCCCGCGGCCGATCTGGGCGCCGGGATGGATCTCGATACCGGTAAAAAAGCGAGCCAGCTGGGAAACGGCACGGGCCAAGAAGAAAAGACGGTGGTGGTAGAGAAAATGGGAACAGCGGTACCACATGAGGGCGTGGAGCCCGGAGTAGAGCAGCAGCACCTCCAGGGAGCTGCGGGCTGCCGGGTCCCGTTCCCGGATGGCGCGGATGTCGGTTCGTAAGCCTTTAAACACAGAGATTCCTCCCGATTGGTAAAACAGAGAACCCGAAGACCGGGAAAACAAAAAAACCGCCCCAGTCCTTTTTACAAAGGACGGAGGCGGCGCAAAGCCGCGGTTCCACTCCGGTTTCTCGCTTCCAAGCCCCTTAACGTGGGGATGCCGCGCGGAGGTACTGGGAGGTTCCCCTCCGTTTTCCCCGCGTGCTCGCAGGTGCATTCGCCGGATGATACGGGCCGGGAGCGCTTTCAGCGTGTCACGCCCCTTCTCTGTTGTCCGCCGTTTTCCGGTTACTGGTCCTGGTCGACGCATTTTTAGTTTATTCTATGCCCCGGTAGGGGGCGGGAGTTCCCGGCCGCTGCCGGAATATAATCAAGATACCACAAATCCAAACGGTTTTCAAGGGGGGAAGCCGTAAACAAAGGTGCAGCAAAAAGGCGGGGATAGCTCCCCGCCTTTTGCTGTTTGGAGAAATATCTGTCAAACGGAGGTTATTCGAAGGAAATACCGTCAAACTTGCTGAAGGCGGCCATGCTGGTGCGGATGGAATCGAGCTCGTCGAGCTGGGTATGATCCTGCTCCAGCAGCATGTACTGAAGATGCGGGGCCTTTTGGGCGGCATTGATGATGTTCTGGATGGGAAGGACGCCGGTGCCAATCTCGGTAAAGCACAGGGGGTTCTTGGTGGCGCTGAAAACCTCGTGGCTGATGTTAGCGCCGGGGTTAATGAGACCGTCATACATACAGATGGGCTGAGGCGCGTTCTTCGGGAAATCTTTCTGATGCAGCAGCACCAGACGGTCGCTGTATTTTTCGATCATCTTCACCGGGTCGTACCCGCCGCGGGTGATCCAGTAGGTGTCCATCTCCACAAACACGAGGCCGGGGTCGGTGTTTTCCAGAATGATCTCGTACACGAGCTTGCCGTCAAATTTCTGGAACTCCTGAAAGTGGTTGTGGTAGTAGTACTTCATGCCGCGGGCTTTGCACAGTTCCCCAACCTTGTTGAAGAGCTCGCAGCGGCGCAGGACAAAATCCACGTCGCCGTGGGGAAAGAACTCGATGTCACAGCCGATCTGGGGGTTCCCAAGCTCCTGATGATAATCCAGTACCGCCTTGAGGCGCTCCGGGTCCAGGGGGTTGATATGGCAGCCGACGATGGACATGCCAAGGTCATCCAGGGCCTTTTTCATCTCTTTGGCGGAAAGGCCAAAGCCCACGCCGTCATCCACGGCGGCATTGTGGTTGGCGGCCTCTACATATTTGTAGCCTGCTTCCGCCACCTTGGCCAGAGTGCCGAAGGGGTCTTTTTTCAGAGATTCACGAACAGAATAGAGCTGGATGCCGATTTTAAGAGCCATAAAAAAACATCCTTTCTGAAAAATAAATTTTGAAAACAACGTAGAAGCGGTGAGGAGGCGGATCAGGCCGGCTGCAAAATGGCAACTTTATTATACTCTATGCTGTAAACGATTACAATCCATGAGCTCTACAAAGAATAAAGGGAAAAGTTGTGGATTATTACAATGAAAGCGGTGCTTGAAAACCCGGGGCGCAAAGGGAAAGCAGCCGCCGAGGCACAGAAAGGCACGTCGAAACAGATGCCTGCCCCTTTCTTATCAAGGATTTTAAAGCAAACCCGCCAAAAAGCTTAGGAAAGCAGAGCTAACCCGGGGTTAATGCCAAAAGACAGCGGTTTGCGGCGGCAGGCTCCGAAAAGGACAGGTTGACCGTGTACCCGGGGGATGGGTTACAATATATAGAGTAATCCAAAGCCAATCGGGCTCCCCCAAAGGATTTGCTTTTTGTTAGCGCTGCGGCAGAGCGGCGGCCGGCGGGGAACAACACTCCGGGAGCGGAGCCTTAAAATGAAAGAGGAGTTATTATGACAAACCAAGCCATTCGAGAGCGGCTGGTCATTCGGCCGCTAAAAATGGAGCACCTGGCACAGTTTAACGATCTGCAGCGTTACGCTTTCCAGGTGACAAACCGGGAGCTCAGTGAGGTGGGCTGGGGCGAGGATGAGATCCGCCAGTCCAAATCTCCGGTGCTCCGGAAGGCCGAAGTGCTCGGCTGGTTCGACGGCGACAAACTGGCCTCCCAGATCGCAGTGTATCCCATGCGGGTCAATGTCCATGGAACGATCTATTCCATGGGCGGAGTGACCGGCGTGGCCACCTACCCGGAATACGCCGGCATGGGCCTTATGCACGAGCTGATGATGCGTGCTCTGGAGGATATGCGTGCCCGCGGACAGAGCATTTCCTTCCTGTACCCTTATTCCATCCCCTTCTACCGGAAAAAGGGATGGGAGATCGTCTCGGACAAGATGACCTTTACCATCAAGGACACCCAACTGCCCCGCAGGGTGGAGGTGCCCGGTATGGTGGAACGGGTGCCCCAGGACAACGGGGACTTTAAAAAGCTGTACGATACCTTTTCCGCCCAGCGGCACGGGGCCCTTCAGCGGGACCGACTGGCCTGGGAGGAGTACTGGCGCTGGGACGTGGATGACACCACGGTGGCCCTGTACTACGACGGGAAAGGGCAGGCCACGGGGTATGTGGTCTATCTGCTGGAAAATGATATTTTCAGGGTGAAGGAACTCATTTACCTCAACGAGGAAGCACGCCACGGCATCTGGAACTACATCAGCGCCCATTTTTCCATGGTGGATGAAGTAAAGGGCGACAACTACACGGGGGAGACCATGGCGTTTTTGCTGGAGGACAGCGAGATCAGCGAGACCATCTGCCCTTATATCATGGCCCGCATTGTGGATCTGGAGTGCTTTATCTCCCAGTTTCCTTTCTCTGCCCCTCCCGCGGGGAAAAAGCTTCATCTGGTCGTAAAGGACCCCATGGCCGCCTGGAACCAGGGGGATTTTTCCATCAGCTGGGACGCGGAGGGGAATGCCTCCTGCGTTCGCGGCTCTACAGAAGGGGAAAGGGTGGAGACCGACATCCAGACCCTGACCACCATGCTGATGAGTTACCGCAGGCCCTCCTATCTGGCCCGCATCGAGCGACTGAAGGGGGCGCCGGCTGCCATCCGCCTTCTGGAGGCGGTGATCCCCTCCGACGAACCTTATTTTTCCGACTATTTTTAAAAAAACGGCCGCCCCGCGGGAAACCCCGTGGGGCGGCACTGCGTTTAAGGGCTTTTTTCCGCATGGCTGCGGCGGCCCGCCGAAAGGCTTCCGGGCAAAGGGAGGGGCGCGGGACATCCCGGAAGGAAAAAATTTAAAAAGCAACTTGACTTTGTCAAGATGTTGGCTTGTACTTGATTTAGTCAAGTATAAGGAGGCTGCCATGGGAAGGACACTGTCTTATTACGCCGGGGCGATGTACCGGGATTTTTCCGGTTTTACGGAGGCGCGGCTCCAGGAGCTGGGGCTGCATTATGGGTCGCTTTTTTTGTTTTATACATCGGCAAGCACCCGGGGTGCTCCCCGTCGGAGCTGACAAAGGCCCTGCGTGTGGACTGGGGACATTCCCAGCGCAGCGTTGAGAAGCTGGTGCGGGAGGGCTTTGTGATAAAGGAGAGGCCCGGC
>JALELV010000119.1 GCA_022768545.1 Oscillospiraceae bacterium | reverse complement strand
GCTGCTGACACCCTTTTACCGGTATATCAAAATTGAGCAGACCAAGGCCTACGCCAGAACCGTGACGGATCATATCGATGACGGCAGCCTGCAGGAGCTGCTGCGGGAACTCACCCATCAAAACTCCATGTGCATCCGGGTAGTCGATGGTTTGGGAAATACCGTGATCGACGATGACGCGATGCCTTTTTGTTATATCCATAACTGTTCCGAAGAGCTTTTGACGCGGTATTACAGAGAGGCTCAGTCCAAAAATGGGACGATCGTTCGGTATTTTGACCCGGTGGAGGATTTTTCGCGGCAGGTGTGGAACGAAGAAGAACATTTTGTCAATCCGGAGGATCCCGCACTGCAGAGCTTTGCATCTGAAGGTCAGGCGGGGATGCCGGAGGAGGAACCGGCCGGAGAAGGGGCTCCAAGACATTTTAGCAGGAAAACGCCCCCAAAAAACAAAGGGATCGGCGAAAGCATCATCTATGGAGAGCTTGTCAAAAACAAGGAAGGGGAACAGCTTCTGGTACTGGTCAACGCGGTCATTGCCCCGGTGAACACCACCGTGGAGACCCTCCGTGTGCAGCTTACCTGTATCACGGTGATCTTTCTGCTTGTGTCGGCGGCGGTGGCGCTTATTTTGTCCCGCAATATTTCCAGGCCCATCATCCGGATCAACCAGTCGGCCGGGGCGCTGGCCCGCGGAAACTACGACACGGTCTTTGAGGCGGGCGGGTACCGGGAGGTATCCGAGCTCAGTGATACGCTCACCTTTGCCGCCAAAGAGCTTTCCAAAGCCGAAAACCTCCGCCGGGAGCTGATCGCCAACATCTCCCACGATCTGCGCACACCGCTTACCATGATCACCGGCTACAGTGAGGTGATGCGGGATATTCCAGGGGAGAACACCCCGGAAAATATGCAGATCATCATCGACGAGGCAAACCGGCTCAGCGCCCTGGTCACCGATATCCTGGATCTTTCACAGCTGCAGGCGGGGGCGCAGTCTCTCACCCCCGTCTTGTTTAACCTTACGGACTGTATCCGCCGGATCCTGGCGAGGTACCAGAAGCTGAAGGAGCAGGACGGTTACCGCATCAGCCTGGAGGCTTCCGGGGATGTCTGGGTGACGGCCGACGAGGTGAAGATCACACAGGTTGTGTACAACCTGATCAACAACGCGGTAAACTATACCGGTGAAGATAAAAAGGTAACGGTGCGCCAGAGCCTCTCCCCGGGGAAAGATCAGGTCAGGGTCGAGGTGGAGGATACCGGGGAGGGCATTGCGGAGGACCAGCTGGGCGCGATATGGGACCGCTACTATAAAGTGGATAAGACCCACAAACGCGCGGCTATTGGAACTGGGCTGGGGCTTTCCATCGTCAAGGGGGTTTTGGAGTTGCACGGGGCAAGGTACGGGGCCTCGAGCACGGAAGGGAAAGGCAGCGTCTTCTGGTTCGAGCTGGCGGTCTCCGACCCGGGCAGGCGGGAAGAGGGACAGGCCCTGTCAGAATAACGAAGGGGACGCCGGGGCGGAAACATATTTCCACCCCGGCGTTTTTCTGCTGTTTTGGGTATAAACGCCGGCCGGGCGCCATAAGGATAGAGTGGCCGCGCCGCCGCTTCGGCAAAACATGAATATGCGGCCGAAGGCAGGGTGATTTTATTTTTAAGACGATCCACCTTTCCGGCAGGGCAGCCGTTGCCGCTGTTCTGCTGCTTGCGCTTTTAGGGCTTGGCCCCCTGGCGGAAAAGCTCCGTCCGGAGAGCCCTGTCATGCAAAGCGACCCTTACCCGGATATGTACGCCCATGTGAGCGGGGAATTTGAGCCGGAGGCTGAAAATGTCGTTTATTATACCTTTGACGACGGACCCTCCAAAAACACGGTGGAAATTTTGGATATTTTGAAAGAAAAAAACGCCAAGGCAACTTTTTTTGTAACGGGCCAGGGAGGCGAAGAGTACGAAGAAGTGCTGAGAAGGATGGTGGCGGAGGGACACGGGATAGGCCTGCACACTTACAGCCACGATTACAGAAAGATCTATTCCAGCGTAGAAAACTATCTGGAAGATTTTAACCGGATCCGGATGTATGTCAAAGAAGTGACCGGCGTGGAGCCCAGTATTTTCCGCTTTCCCGGGGGAAGCGCAAAGAGCAGCTACGCCTCGGAGGAGACCATGCGGGAGATCCGCCGGGAGATGAAGCGGAGAGGGTACCTCTATTATGACTGGAACGTGGTGTCCGGGGATGACAAGGCCCAGGTGACGCCGTCGCAGACGCTGGTGGAAAACATCTTGAAGGGGGCGGAGGGGAAAACCAGGGTGATGGTTTTATGCCATGATGACGGCATGCGCACTTCGGCCGCGGAGACACTTTCCATCGTCATTGACGCCCTGCGGGAAAAAGGGTATGCCTTCAAAAAGATCACGGAGCACACCCGCCCGATCCAGTTTTCAAACCACGACGAAGAGGCTTAAATGGGGCGCATTGTGCGGTTATCCCCTTGTTTCGTGCGGTCTCGACGGAATACGCCAATATAAAAGCGCTATTATATTGATGTTGAGCATTTCCACAAATTTCCTTATGATAGAGCATAGGGAGAAAGAAATACTATGGAACTGAAGAAAGTTTTAGGCAAAAATGTTGTAAAGCACCGCATATTGGCGGAGATCACACAGCAGGAGCTGGCGGCCAATGCGGAAATCAGTATTTCCCATCTGCGGAATATCGAGCACGGGCGCAGCAACGCCACCATTGATATGATAGAGCGAATATCCAAAAGCCTGAATGTGCTTCCAGAGGAACTGTTTAGAAAGTGATTTTCCTGCTTGAAAGGGAGAGTTATGAAATATACAGTCAATCGCACCTGGATATTGTCAAAAAAGAAAAATATGGTTTTGTTTGGGGTCTCCTGCGGAAAAATCAGGGCCAGCGGGCTGTCTGCTGACCAGCGGGCGGTCAAAGAACTGGCGGACCTCTGCAACACGCTGAAACTAAGCGACATACAGCTCTGCGACGTGGCGGAAGATTTTATAGAGGAACAGAGCTGGGCACATTGCGCGGCCGGGGAGGAAAGCACGGCGGCGGCAAAACACGAGAAAGAAAAGCACGGAGCTTTTTGCGGAAGATAAGCAGATAAAATAACCCCCGGACAGGAATTTCCTGTCCGGGGGATTTTTTCTGAAGGGAATTATTCCTCGTCCTCCGTGTCGGGCTCGTCGTAGTTGTGCCATACGTTTTGAACGTCGTCGTTGTCGTCCAGCATCTCCAGCAGACGGTCCATCTTGGCGGCAAGGTCCGGGTCTTCGATGGCGGTAAGGGTAGAGGGAAGATATTCCACCTCGGCAGAAGCCATGTTGTAGCCTTTTGCCTCCAAAGCTTCCCTTACCTGGCGCAGGTCGGTGGGGTCGGTGAAGATTTCCACAGCCTCTTCGTCGTATTTAAAATCAGCAGCGCCGGCATCCATACAGTCCTCCATGACCTTTTCCTCATCCAGGCCGTTGTTTTCGATGACGATCAGGCCTTTCTGTTCAAACATAAAGGAGACGCAGCCGTTTTGCCCCAGGTTTCCGCCGAACTTATCGAAATAATGACGCAGATCGCCCGCCGTGCGGTTGCGGTTGTCGGTCAGAGCTTCCACGATCACGGCGACGCCGCAGGGGCCGTAGCCCTCATACATAATGGTTTCGTAATTGTTTTTGTCACCCTCGGCGTTGGCTTTTTTGATGATGCGGTCTATATTGTCGTTGGGAACGTTGTTGGACTTTGCTTTGGCGATGAGGTCCCGCAGCTTTCCGTTTACGCTGGGGTCGGCGCCGCCCTCTTTTACCGCGACGGAGATCTCTCTTCCTATTTTCGTAAAGACCTTTGCCCTCTGGCTGTCGGTTTTTTCTTTTTTGCGCTTGATGGTGCTCCACTTGGAATGTCCTGACATTGGTAGCCGCCCTTTCTATCACACTGATTTATCTTAATAATTCTAACATAATCATTTTTTCTTTACAAGGGGGAGTTACGGCATCTTACGGCATAACCAAAGGCTGCGGATACCGCAAAGCAAAAAATAACGAACAAGCGTTCATTTTTTCTTGACAGAGAAGGAGGAGAGCGGTATAATAAACTCAAAAGAACAGATGTTTATATTGCCTGATGTGCGGGCCGGGGCCCGGCTTGGGCGGCGGAGGGACTGTAAGATGAAAGCATTCTTTGGTTTTTTGGGCTTTATGGGTGTCGGCCTTGTTTTTGTGGCTGCGCTGCTCTGTGATGCAGGCGCGGCGGGTTTGGGGCAGTCTGTCGGCGCGGTGCTGGCAGGGGTATCCCTGATCGGGGCGGATTTCCTTGGGAAACATATGTGCGTATGCGCTGCGCGCCGGGCCGCGTCGGTGAGGGCTGCCCAGATTAAGAGAACAAAGGTTTCTAATGCGGCGCGCCGTGCCGCCGGGTACGCTGCGTAACCCTGGCCGCCGGGCGGGCTTTTTGGGAAGGCGGGAGCGTTTCTCAAAATATACAAGATATTTTGACGTATTGGGTTGTTTGTTAAACTTTATGCCGAATAATAAAAAGTATATTGACAAATAATTTTAATTTTGCTATGATTACGGCAATAAATAAATACTGATAACACGATGACGGGGATCCGCAGAAGAGCCCATTTCCCACAGAGAGCCGCGGCGGCTGAAAAGCGGCGGAAATGTTTTTTGCGAACTCACCCCTGAGCGGTCGGCTGAAACTTTTTTAAAGGATTAGGTTCGAACGGTTTTCCCA
>JALELV010000117.1 GCA_022768545.1 Oscillospiraceae bacterium | reverse complement strand
ATGTCCTTTCAGTTTGGCAAGCAGGGCGCAGAGGTCTGCATAGGTGGTGTTTTCCTGCGGGTTGCCGCGAAGCGCCCGGATCTGGGCGCCGCTGTAGTGTCCCACGGAAATGGCGATGGACTCCCCTGTGGAAAGCGCGCTTTCCCCCAGGCTGTCTATCTTCTCCGCCCGGCGCGTAATGGGCAGAGTCACCGCGATGATGGCGATGAGCAGCGAGACGAGCATCACCGCCGCCAGCACGATTTTTGTATTCTTGGATTCCAGGATCTTTTTCATCGGAACATCCCCTTCTTTTTCCGGCAGGCACCGCCGCGCCGGAACCGGCGCCGCCGCCAGGGCCGCGCTTTCACCCAGATTGTACCATATCCCCCCGTCAAACACAAGGAAACCGGCGTATTTTCCGCGCTCCTGTAGCCAATTTCAGCAAAGCGCCTCTTCTTCCTGCCTCTGCGCCGGCTATTAAAATTATTTGTACCTTTTTATAAATACTATTTTCAAAGAAGGAAAAGAGTGATACAATATACAGTGCTTTTGTTTGCTGATATATACAATATATCGTATCAGTCTTTTTGTTTCCCGAAAGGAGTGCTTTGCTGTGAACCTGACCCCCAACGCCCTAACCGTGCTGGAGCGCCGGTACCTCAAAAAAGACGAGAATGGAGAGCTTTTGGAGCGCCCGGAAGACCTTTTCCGCCGGGTGGCCCATACCATTGCCGCGGCAGATCTGCTCACCGCCCCGGACACCGACACCGCCCCTCTGGAGGAGCGGTTCTACCAGATGATGACTGACCTGGAGTTTCTGCCCAATTCCCCCACGCTGATGAATGCCGGGCGGCCGCTGGGGCAGCTCTCCGCCTGTTTTGTCCTGCCCGTAGAGGACAGCATGGAGGATATTTTTGAAGCGGTCAAACAGGCTGCTCTCATCCACAAATCCGGCGGGGGCACCGGCTTTTCCTTCTCCCGCCTGCGCCCCGCGGGCAGCGCTGTGCGCAGCACCGGCGGGGTAGCCTCCGGCCCGGTGAGTTTTATGCGGGTGTTCAACATGGCCACCGAGGCGGTAAAGCAGGGGGGCACCCGCCGCGGCGCCAACATGGGCATCCTGCGGGTGGACCACCCGGATATCCTCGATTTTATCGACTGCAAAAAGAACAACGCTGAGATCAACAATTTCAACATCTCCGTCGGCGTCACCGAGGCCTTTATGGAGGCTGCCGACAAAGGCCTCCCCTACGACCTGATCGACCCTCACACCCATCAGCCCGCGGGGCAGCTGGACGCGCGGCAGGTGCTGGAAAAGATCGTGGACGGCGCCTGGCGCAACGGGGAGCCCGGCATTATCTTTTTAGACCGCCTCAACCGGGACAACGTCGTCCCGGCCCAGGGGGAGATCGAGAGCACCAACCCCTGCGGCGAGCAGCCCCTGCTCCCCTATGAATCCTGCAACCTCGGCTCCATCAACCTCACCCGCGTAGTGGCGAAAACCGCCGCCGGCCCGGTGGTAGACTACGAAAAGCTCACAAACCTCGTCAAAGACGCCGTGCATTTTCTGGATAACGTCATCGACGTGAACCAATATCCTCTGGACCGCATCGATTTTGTCACCAAACAGACCCGGAAGATCGGGCTGGGGGTCATGGGCTGGGCGGACATGCTGCTGATGCTGGGCATCCCCTACGGCTCCGGCCGTGCCCAGGCCCTGGCGGAGCAGGTGATGGGCTGCATCACCGAGGCCGGGCGCGCCGAGAGCCGCCGCCTGGCCGCCCTGCGCGGGCCCTTCCCCCTGTTTGAGGAGAGCATCTACGCCGGGGAGGCGCCACTGCGCAACGCCACCATCTCCACCATCGCCCCCACCGGCACCCTTTCCATCCTGGCCGGCTGTTCCTCGGGGGTGGAGCCGGTGTTCGCCTACGTGTTTGTCCGCAACATCATGGACAATACCGAAATGGTCGAGGTAAACCCGGTGCTTCGGGCCGTTCTGGAGGAACGGGGGCTGTACAGTGAAGCGCTCATGAAACGCATTGCGAAAGAGGGGAGCCTTTCCCATATCGAGGAGCTTCCCCGGGATATCCGGGAGCTGTTTGTCTGCGCCCACGATATCACCCCTGAGGATCATATCCGCATGCAGGCAGCTTTCCAGCGCCATACCGACAACGCCGTCTCTAAAACCGTGAACTTCACCCGAGACGCCTCTCGTGAGGACGTGGCCCAGGTATACCGTCTGGCCTGGCAGCTGGGCTGCAAGGGCGTCACCATCTACCGGGACGGCAGCCGGGAGGGCCAGGTGCTGAACACCGGCTCCGCGAAGCCGGCGGAAGAAGCCCCCACCCCCCGCCGTCCCGAAGGGCTCACCCCCCGTCCCAGGCCGGAGGTCACCAGCGGCATCACCGAGCGGATGAAGATCGGCTGCGGCAACCTGTACGTCACCGTCAACTACGACGATAAAGGGATCTGCGAGGTGTTTACCAGCACCGGGAAGGCCGGGGGCTGCCCCTCCCAGTCGGAGGCCACGGCGCGCCTTGTCTCGGTGGCCCTGCGCTCCGGCGTCAGCATCGATGAGATCATCGCGCAGCTCCGCGGGATCCGCTGCCCCTCCACCATCCGGCAGCCCGGCATGAAATGCACCTCCTGTCCCGACGCCATCGCCCGGGTCATCCGCAAGGTGGCCGATTTCCAGAGCGCCCACCGGGAGATGAACGACCTGGTCATGCTAAACGGCGGCGTCTCTGCGCCTGCCCCCGCCCCGAAAGCCCCCAGCTCCGCCCCGGAGGGGAGCTGCCCCTGCCCGGAGTGCGGCGCGCCGCTGGAGCACGAGGGCGGCTGCGTCTCCTGCCGTTCCTGCGGCTATTCCAAATGCAGCTGATCTCCCTTTTCCTCTTTTCCTTTTGGCCCGGTGCTTTCAGAGGCGCCGGGCCTTTTATATTCCATTAAAACTTTAGAACATATGTTTTAAAATTTTGGGGAACTTATTGCACTTTCCCTTTTAATCGTCTATAATGATAGTCAGGAAGCCGCCTCCGCCCGCGCACCCACGCCGGGTGAGGAAAGGCTCAATTTTCTCCCGCCCCGGCGGACGGGAGGACGATGGAGGTTCAAAAACATGGCAGCTATGGCAACCGATAAGCAAAAGGCCCTGGACGCGGCCATCAGCCAGATAGAAAAGCAGTTTGGAAAGGGTGCGGTCATGAAGCTCGGCTCCTCCGCCGCCCTCAACGTGGAGGCTATCTCCACCGGCTCCATCGCCCTGGACCTAGCCCTGGGCATCGGCGGCGTGCCCCGCGGGCGCATCATCGAGATCTACGGGCCGGAGAGCTCCGGTAAGACCACCGTGGCCCTCCATGTGGTGGCACAGGCCCAGAAAAACGGGGGCGAGGCCGCCTTTATCGATGTGGAGCACGCTCTGGACCCGGTATACGCCAAAGCCCTGGGGGTGGATATCGACTCCCTGCTGGTCTCCCAGCCGGATACCGGAGAGCAGGCTTTGGAGATCACCGAGGCGCTGGTGCGCTCCGGCGCCATCGACGTCATCGTCATTGACTCCGTGGCAGCCATGGTGCCCCGGGCGGAGATTGAGGGCGAGATGGGCGACGCCCATGTGGGCCTGCAGGCCCGCCTGATGTCCCAGGCCCTGCGCAAGCTCACCGGCGTCATCTCCAAATCAAACTGCGTGGCCATCTTCATCAACCAGCTTCGTGAGAAAGTAGGCGTGATGTTCGGCAACCCGGAGGTCACCCCCGGCGGCCGGGCCCTCAAATTCTACTCCTCTGTCCGGCTGGAGGTTCGCCGGGTGGAACAGTTAAAGAGCGGCACCGATATCATCGGCAACCACACCCGGGTCAAGATCGTCAAAAACAAGGTGGCTCCCCCCTTCAAAGAGGCGGAGTTCGATATCATGTACGGCCAGGGTATTTCCCGCGCCGGGGAGATTCTGGACCTGGCTGTCAAGCTGGATATCATCAACAAGAGCGGCGCCTGGTTCAGCTATCGGGACGAGCGCCTGGGCCAGGGCCGGGACAACGTAAAAACTTATCTGGAGCAGCACCCGGAGTTCTGCGACGAGCTGGATAAGCAGATCCGCGCCAACGCCGACCGCCTCAACTTCTCCCGCGGCGGCAAGAGCAAAAAAGCCGTTCCCGCCGCTGCGGCGGAGCCGCTTGCCGGCGCCTCCGTTCCCGGTTCCGAGGCGGATATCGACGTGGAAGTAGAGGAATGATCCGGTGCTGATCACCGCGCTGGAAAAGCGCAAGGGGGAAGGGTACGCCCTCTTTGTGGAGGGGGAGTACGCCCTCACCCTCAACCAGGAGACTCTGGTCACCGAGGGGCTTCGCGCCGGGCAGGAGATCACTCCGGAGCAGCTCACCGACCTGCACCGGAAAGCCGACCTGCGCCGGGCCCGTGAGCATGCGCTCTACCTGCTGGAAAAGCGCAGCTATTCCAGGGAGGAGCTCATCCGAAAGCTCTCCCGCACTGCCAGCCTGGAAGCCGCCCATGCGGTGGCGGACCGCATGGAGGAGCTGGGGCTCATTGATGACGACGCCTACGCCCGCCTTTTGGCCGACCATCTCTGGCGGTACAAGGGCTACGGGGAGGGGCGCATCCGGCAGGAAATGGCCCGCCGGGGCCTTGACCGGGAACGCATCGGCCGGGAGCTGGAGCGCCTGCGGGAGGAAAACCCGCCGGACGACGTGGCGGAGAAACTCTGCGCCATCATCTGCCGGAAATACGCCCGCTATTTAAACGACGAAAAAGGAATCAATAAAACCGTTCAGGCCCTGCTGCGCCTCGGCTATTCGTACGAGGATATCCGCAGGGCCCTGCGGCATGTAAGAGATCGCGAGGAAGATAATTATGCCGATTAAAGTGGGAATGGTCTCCCTGGGATGTTCCAAGAACCAGGTGGACGCCGAAATTATGCTCTCCCTGCTCAAAAAGCGCGGGTGGGAGCTCTGCACCGACGCCGGGCTGTGCGATGTGGTCATCATCAACACCTGCGGCTTTATCGAGGACGCCAAAAAGGAATCCATCGAAAATATTTTGGAATTTGTCACTCTGAAGAAGGAAGGCCGCATCAAGGTGGTGGCCGTCACCGGCTGCCTGGCGGAACGCTACCAGATGGAAATGGCAAAGGAGATCCCGGAGGCCGACGTCATCCTGGGCATCGGCTCCAACGAGGATATCGTGGAGGCGATCGAGCAGGCCCTGCGGGGGAACCGGGTATACCGCTTCGCCGACAAGGAAAAACTCATGCTCTCTGGGGACCGCATCATCTCGAACCTTCCCTTTTTTGCCTACCTCAAGGTGGCGGACGGCTGCGACAACCGCTGCACCTACTGTGCCATCCCCATGATCCGCGGCCGCTTCCGCAGCCGGCCCATGGAGGACATTCTGCAGGAGGCCCGATATCTGGCGGAGCACGGCGTCACCGAGCTCAATGTCATCGCCCAGGACACCACCCGCTACGGCGACGACCTGTACGGAGAGCCCCGCCTGGCCGAGCTACTCACCGAGCTGTGTAAGATCGGCGGCATCCGCTGGATCCGCATCCTGTACACCTACCCCGACCGCATCACCGACAAACTTCTGGAGGTGGTGGCCCGGGAGGAAAAGATCGTCAAATATCTGGACATCCCGCTGCAGCACGCCAGCGGCCGCGTCCTGCGGGATATGAACCGCCACGGAGACCGGGAGAGCCTTACCGCCCTGATGCACCACATCCGGGAGATGGTGCCCGGCATCATTCTGCGCACCACCCTTATCACCGGCTTCCCCGGCGAGACCGAAGAAGAGTTTGCCGAACTGTGTGAATTTGTCAAGGAGATCCGCTTCGACCGTCTGGGCTGCTTTACCTACTCCGCCGAGGAGGACACCCCCGCCGCCGGGCGGGACGACCAGGTGGACGAGGAGACCAAGCGCCGCCGGGCGGAGGTCATCATGGATGAGCAGATGCAGATCGCGGCAGAAAACAACGAAGCCATGCTCGGGCAGGAGATCACCGTGGTGGTGGAAGGTTTCGACCGCCTGGCCGAAAGCTATTTCGGCCGCGGCGCCGCCGACGCCCCCGATATCGACGGCAAGGTATTTTTCACAAGCCCCGGGCGGAAGCTCTCCGTAGGCGAATATGTCACCATGCGAGTGGAGGACGTGATGGACTACGACCTGCTGGGCACTGTGACGGAGGAATAAAGCATGAACACACCCAACAAGCTCACCGTTCTGCGCATGTGCCTGGTGCCTGTCTTCGTGTCGCTTCTGATGATCCCGTCGGTTCCCCACCGCTTTCTCTGGGCGCTGATCGTCTTTTCCGCCGCCTCCCTCACCGACCTGCTGGATGGCTATCTGGCCCGGCGGGACCATCTGGTGACGGATTTTGGAAAATTTATGGATCCTTTGGCGGATAAGATCCTGGTCACCTCCGCCATGATCTGCTTTATCGAGCTGGGGCTTGCCCCCGCCGTCCCCGTCGTCATCATCATTGCCCGGGAGTTTACCGTTACCTCTCTGCGCCTCATCGGCGCCGGAAAGGGCGCAGTCATCGCCGCGGATATCTGGGGAAAATGGAAAACCGTGGTACAGATGATCTGGATCATTGCGGCGCTGTTTTTCTCCTGGCTGGGCGGGCTCTTTTCCCTCCCTGCCCCGGTGTGGTACGCCGTGGATCTTCTGCTCTGGCTGGCGGTGCTGCTCACCGTGGTCAGCGGCGTCAACTACCTCTGGAAAAACCGCTCCCTGCTCAAGGATGTTAAATAGTTTCCTCTGCTCCGCGCCCGCAATAAGGGCGCGGGGCTTTTTTTGCGGGTAAAAACAGGGAAAGGCGGGCCATTGCACGGCCCGCCTTTCCCCACAGGAAGCAAAACAAGATGAAAATAACATTGGCGCTGTTCCGCCCTTTGCCGGGGGTTCCCTTTCCACGGGGTCCGGACGATTCAGCAGCTTTATGATATGCTTTTTTCTGCAAAAATGTCACCATCCCTTCGTAAAGAGAGGGTAAATTTTCCTTTTGTCTCCATTTTGCCCGCCGTTTTTAAGGCAGGGGGAAACGGCCCGCCGATCATTTTTCCCTTTTGGATATCCAGCCGTCGGCCCGGTAAAACGCCTCTCCCAAAGCCAAGCAGGCCGCGGCAAACAAGGCCATTTTTGCAGGGTCGAAACCGGGAAGCAGCAGATATCCCAGCCCGCCGCCCACCGCCAGCGCAGCAGCAAGCAGCAAAAGCCTTTCCAGATGCTTCATGTTTCCACCTCCACAGACCCATGGCGGATCCCTGTTTTAAATATATTTTACCACCGGCACAGATGCCTTTCAACGCCCGTGGTTCCGCTTGCAGCTTAAAACATGCGCGGCCCGGCAAAGGGCTCCTTTATCCTCTCCCTCCTCCGCTTTTTTCATAAAAGCCAAAGGCTCAATTTGTGGAAATACACAAATTCATTTCATCGTTTACAATTAATTTATAATTATGGCTTGGTTTTTCTTTAAATACCCGGTATAATGTGTAAGTACGCTTCTTTGAGATCGGTCTTTTTCCTCCTCTTATTTTGAGTCGAGGGTCCCGGACACAGGATCAAAATAAGCAAGCAACAAAGAATTGGAGGAAAGACTTATGAAACTGCGCGTTCTCTACTACACCAAAGCCGGAATTTCCGAGAACATGATCACCTACCTTTCCCGGGAGTACCGCGTCAAAGCGGATTCCATCCCCCCCGCATACCCCATGGAGAATGAAAAGCTTCTGATCATCGGCACCGACGTGGCCAAAGCCTCTCCGGAAAAGCCTTTTCTGGATTTTATCCGCGACCTGAAGCCCGCCCGCGCTAAAAACGTGGCTTTCTTTGCCACCAACGCCAAAGCCGCCGAGAGCACTAAGGAGCTGAAAAGCGTCCTGGCCGCCAACGGCGTCAATGTGGCAGGCGACACTTTCCTCTGCGAAGTTGCCTCCTCTTTGTTTAAAAAAGGCAAGCCCACTGAGCAGAACCTTAAGGACCTGAAAGATTGGGCCGACAAGGTCATCGCCTCCCTGGCGGAATAAAACGCCTTTTGCAGCCGCCGAAGCGCCTGTGCGCTTCGGCGGCTTTTTGGCGCACATTTTGCGCAGGCCGGGAGGCTTTGCGGCCAAAGCGCCTCAAACGGCTTCTTTTCCCCGGAAGACGCCTTCTTTTCACAGGTTTCCCCCTTGTAAAAGCCCGGCCGGCGTCCTATAATACGAAAAGTGGGAGAGGTTTTAAACTTTTCCTGTTAAAAATTTGTCTTACCACTTTTGGGGAGGGCCTTTTTTGTGCGCGGAAAGATCAAAGAATACGCTCTGATCACTTTTGCCACGCTGCTGGTGTCCTGCGGCGTCTATTTTTTCAAGTTTCCCAACCATTTCTCCACCGGCGGTGTCACCGGTATCTCCATTCTTCTGGCCCCGTTTATCCCGTTTCTCACCCCCGGTTCCCTGGTGTTTCTGATCAACATGCTGCTTTTGGCGGTGGGCTTTCTCATCTTTGGCCGGGGCTTCGGGCTCAAGACCGCCTATGCCAGCGTCCTGATGTCCGTCTCCACCTGGGCGCTGGAAAAACTTATCCCCATGGACGCGCCCATGACGGACGAGCCCCTGCTGGAGCTTATCTTCGCCGTCACCCTGCCCGCCATCGGCTCCGCCCTGCTTTTTAACATGGAGGCCTCCACCGGCGGCACCGATATCGTGGCCATGATCTTAAAAAAATACACCAGCCTCAACATCGGCCACGCGCTTTTCTGCTCCGATGCACTGATCACTGTCAGCGCCTGCTTTGTCTTCGGCATGAAGGCCGGGCTTTTCTCCATCCTCGGCCTGCTGATGAAATCCATGCTGGTGGATTCGGTCATTGAAAATATCAACCTCTGCAAATATTTTACCATCATCACCGTAAAGGCCGACGAGATCACCGATTATATCACCCATGTCCTGCACCGCGGCGCCACCGTGCAGGATGGCGAGGGTGCTTTCCATCACGAACCCAAAAAAGTGATCCTCACGGTGCTCAACCGCACGCAGGCGGTGCACCTGCGCCAGTTTGCCCGCCGGACGGACCCTCACGCCTTTATCATGATCACAAACTCAAGCGAGATCATCGGCAAGGGCTTCCGCGGCCAGTAAATACCCGCGGCCCACGCAAAAAAGCAGCTGTCCGGGGACAGCTGCTTTTTAATTTGTCCGGCCTCGGGCTTCTGCCGCCGCATGCAGATCAGCCCTTCAGGCAGGCCTCCCAGCGGGCGATCATCGCATCCGTCCGCCTGTTCTCCTCCTCGCTTACCGCCATACGGGCGGGGTCTTCCCTGAACCACGCCACCGAGCGGGCCAGCCCCTCCCGCAGAGAGACCTCCGCCCGGAAGCCCGGCACGAAGCGCTTGAGCTTGGAGTTATCGAACACGCCGTTTTCCGCCATGTCGCCGCGGATAGGCCCCACCTTTTCCGGCATCTCCCGGATGATAAAGTCCTCCGGCAGGTGCACTACCACCGGGCGCCGCCCCAGTACCCAGCCGTAAGTCTCCATGATCTCGTCCCAGGAAAGGGCCTCGTCCCCGGTGATGTGGAAGCTGTGCCCCAGGGCCGCCCAGTTCCCCAGCAGGCCGTAGAGCCCCCGGGCAAAGTCATCGCTGTGGGTCACGGTCCAGAGGGTGCGGCCGTTTCCGTGGACGATCACCGGTTTCCCGCGCAGAATACGATCCGCCAAAGTCCAGTGGGGCACCTGCCAGCCCAGGGTGGGCCCCACCACCAGCCGCTGCTCTCCATAGGTATGGGAGGGCCGCACGATGGTCACGGGGAAATCTTCCTCGCGGTAGCGCTCCTCCAGGTAGAGCTCGCAGGCGATCTTGTTCTGTGCGTAGTCGCTGAAAGGGTTTTTGCGGGGCACGTCCTCGGTGACAGGGGTTTGGAAGCAGGGCTTCTGGTATACCATGCAGGTGCTGATAAACACATAGTGGCGCACCCTGTCCCGCAGGAGCTCCACATCCAGCCGGGCCTGCTCCTCCGTGTAGCAGATAAAATCCACTGCCGCATCAAACTCGCAGCCTTTCAGAGCTTCCATGGCCTGGTCTCTGTCCCGGATGTCACAGCAGATGCTGTGGGCGCCCAGGGCCTCCCACTCCCTGCCGGAGCCGCGGTTTAAAAGCCAAACTTCGTCCCCGCGCTGCAGGCAGAGCTTTGTCAGCGAGCTGCTGATGTTCCCGGTACCGCCGATCAATAAAATTTTCATGATCCGATCTCCTTTTATCTTGCACCGCTTCCGGCGTTAATGCATCAACTTCCGCAGGACGTCAAGCTTTTTGGGGGTATAGGGGCGGTACCGCAGGCCGATGTCCGGCCGGCGCCGCTGCCACAGTACGCTCTTTGCCCGGCAAAACGCCCAGAACCCCGCCTCCCCATGGCAGGATCCCATCCCGCTTGCCCCCACGCCGCCGAAGGGCATCCGGTGGGAGGCAAGGTGCAGCACCGTATCGTTGACGCAGCCGCCCCCGAAGGTGAGCCGCCCCATGAGCTTTTTAGCGCGCTTCAGATCCTTGGTAAAGACGTATACCGCCAGGGGATGAGGCCCCCGCTCCACCCGGCGGGCAGCCTCCTCCAGGGTCTCAAAGGAAACCACCGGCAGGACGGGCCCAAAGATCTCCTCCTCCATCACCGGAGAACTCTCCGCGGGTTCATCTAAGATAGTCAGGGACATGCGCAGGCTGTCCCGGTCGGCCCTGCCCGCAAGCAGCGGTTTCTGCCCCCGGGCAAGCTCCATCAGGCGGTCAAAATGCCGCAGGCTGACAATACGGGTCAGGTCCCGGTTTGCCAGAGGGTCCTCCCCCTCAAATTCCCGCGTCCATCGGATGAGCTCCCGGACGAGGGGCCCTTTGATCTCCCGGTCCGCCAGAATATAATCCGGAGCCACGCAGGTCTGGCCGGAGCAGAGCAGTTTGCCCCACACGATACGCCGCGCCGCCAGGGAGAGGTCCGCATCCTTTGTCACGATGCAGGGGCTCTTGCCTCCGAGCTCCAGCGTCACAGGGGTCAGCGTCCCGGCTGCGGCGGCCATCACCCTGCGCCCCACCGCGGGGCTTCCGGTAAAAAAGATGGTGTCAAAGCCCGCCCGGGTGAGGGCTTCGCTCTCCCCGGCGTCCCCCTCCGCCACCCGGACATAACAGGGCTCAAACAGCTCCTCCAGCAGGCTCCTCAGCGCTTTGCAGCAGGCGGGTGCCTGCTCCGACGGCTTTAAAGTGACGCAGTTCCCCGCCGCCATGGCCTCCGCCAGGGGAATGAGGGACAGCTGGATGGGGTAGTTCCAGGGGGAGAGCACCAGCGCCGTGCCGTAGGGCTCCGGGGCCACGGTGCCGCAGCCCGGAAGCTGGGAGAGCGCCCCCCACACCCGCCTGGGGCGGGACCAGCCACCCAGGTGCCGGCGCAGAAAGCGGATCTCCGAGAGCACCAGCCCGATCTCGGTCATGTAGCTTTCGCAGGCGGGCTTTCCAAGGTCCTCCTGCAGGGCGGCCAAAAGTTCCCCCTCCCGTCGGCGGATCCCGTCGGCAAGGATCCCCAGGGCCGCACGGCGGTAGGAGACCTCCCGGGTGATGCCCGTTTCGTAAAACTCCCGCTGTTCTCTGACAGCTTTTTCCTGTTCCGTCATCGTTTTGCCTCCCGCCCGGGCTTCTGCCGGCCCGGGTTCTTGTCTTTGTGGTAAAACAGCAGGTCAAACTGGATTTCTGTGGTGAGAGCCTCCAGCGCCTGAAGCCTTTGCGCCGCCTCCGGCGAGGTCTTCCAGTAGTAGGGAGTCATGGAAAACAGGTTTTGAATGTTTTGTTTTCCCTCCACTGTGACAGTATCCCCCACCGTCACCCGCCCGGTAAAGGAAAAATCCTTCAGCACATAGTGCTTTACGTCGTTTTCATAGGGCTTTTCATACAGGATCTCCTTGAGCCCGTACAGGTGCCGCGGGCCGGGGAACACCATGATAAGCAGACCATCCTTGTGCAGTACCCGGCCAAACTCCGCCTCGGAATAGGGGGCGAAGATATTGACAGCCAGGTCCGCCCAGCCGTTTTCCACCGGCAGCTCAAACAGGCTGGCTGCCGCCCACTGCACCTGCCGGGTGCGCCGCCCCGCGGCGGCCAGGGCAAATTTTGAGATATCAAAGCCGAGGATCCTGCCGGGCTGTCCGGCGGCCTCCATCGCCTCCTGGAGCCGGGCGGTGTAGTAGCCTTCCCCGCACCCCGCGTCCAGTATCTTTTTTTCTCCCTCCGGCCGGCTCTGCGCCCAGCGGAGCACCTCCCGGTTCAGGGTGTCACTCAGCAGACGGTACAACCCAAGCTCCAAAAAGTCCCGCCGGGCGTCCACCATCTGCTTGTTGTCGCCCGGGATCTTTCCCTTGGTCTGGGAGGGCAGCAGAAAATTGGTGTATCCCCTGGCGGAGCGGTCGAAGCTGTGCCCCGCCCGGCAGCGAAACCCCCACTTCTGTTCCTCCAGCCCCCGCCCGCAGACCGGGCAGATAAAATCACTCTTTTTCACAGGGCATGCCCTCCCTCAAAAGTTCCATCAGCTTTTCCGCCGCCGGCCCCGGCTGCATATCCCGCCGCCGGCAGAGCATAACCGCCCGCTCCGGAAGCGGCTCGGAGAGCTTTACTTCAAACAGCTCGCCGCTGCTCAGCGGTTCCTGGGCGAACTCCCGGATCACCGAGGCGATCCCCAGACCGGAGCGGGCAAAATCCAGCAGCAGATCGTGGGCCCCAAGCTCGATTTCCGGCGAAAGCTCCACCCCGCTCTGCAGAAAGCACTGGTCTACCTGCCGCCGGGTGCTGGAAAGACGCTCCAGCATCACCAGCGGGTACTCCGCCAGTTCTTTCCGGGTAAGGCTCCTGCCTTTGAGCTCCCGGAATACGCCCCCCGCCACAAAGACATCGTGGAGGGTCAGGCACTCCCACATCTCCAGGTCCTCCCCTTCCGCCGGGGCGTTGACCAAAGCCAGCTCCACGCCGCCGGAACGCAGCAGCTCCAGCGTCTCGGCGCTGGTGCGGTTGGTCACATGCAGATGGATGGCCGGGTAGAGCTCGTGAAACCGCTTGAGCCGCGGCAGCAGGAAGTACCGGGAGATCGTGTCCCCCGCGCCGATCTTTAAATCTCCCCCCAGCAGCTGCCGCATACGCTGCACCCGCTCTTCACCGGCCTGCAGAAGGTTCAGGGCCGGCTCCGCATAGCCCAGCAGCTGCCGCCCCTCCTCCGTGAGGGATACCCCCCGGGCCCGCCGCACAAAAAGCCTGGCCCCCAGTGCGTCCTCCAGCTGACGCACCGACTGGCTCACCGCCGACTGGCTGACAAACAGCTCCCGGGCCGCGGCGGAAAAGCTCTCGCTTCCGGCCACGGTGAGAAAGACCCGATAAAGCTCTAAATTCCCGTTCATATCAGTATTCCTTATCTCATCCATCAAAAATAATAATTTTACTTATGATTATAAAGCTATTATAATAAACCTGTCCGGATATTGCAATCGTTTCCCGGTTTTAAAAAAGACTATTGGGACAGCGGCCCCCCTGCGGTGGCCGGAAAGGATGGAAAACCATGGAGAGAACCGTCGGTACTGTAGTGAGAGGCGTACGCGCCCCCATTATCCGCCAGGGGGACGACCTGGTCAAGATCGTCACTGATAGCGTACTTGGGTGCGCCAAGACCGAAAATATCACCTTCCACGATAAGGATGTCATCGCCGTAACAGAAGCTGTCGTGGCCAGGGCGCAGGGCAACTACGCCTCTGTGGAACAGATCTCCGCCGATGTAAGGGCTAAGTTCCCCGGGGACACTGTCGGCGTGCTGTTTCCCATCCTCAGCCGCAACCGCTTTGCCATCTGCCTCAAGGGCATTGCCGGCGGGGCCAAAAAAATCGTCCTGCAGCTGAGCTATCCTGCCGATGAGGTGGGGAACCATCTGGTGGACCTGGATCTGCTGGACGAAAAAGGCGTGGACCCCTGGACCGATGTACTGGACGAAAAGCGCTACCGGGAGCTCTTTGGCTACCAGCTGCACCCCTTTACCGGCGTGGATTATGTGGAATACTATAAAGACCTCATCACCTCCTGCGGGGCCGAGGCCGAAGTGATCTTCTCCAACAACCCCGCCACCATTTTAAACTACACCCCCGATGTGTTGACCTGTGACATCCATACCCGCCGCCGCAGCAAACGCATCCTGAAAAAGGCCGGCGCCCGCACGGTGTTCGGCCTCGATGATATCCTCACCGAGAGCGTGAACGGCAGCGGTTTCAACAGCTTCTGCGGGCTTCTGGGCTCTAACAAGGCCACGGAAACCACGGTAAAGCTCTTCCCCAAGGATTGCCAGGCCTTCGTGGACGCCGTTCAGTCCGCCATGGAACAGGCCACCGGCAAGAAGATCGAGGTCATGGTCTATGGCGACGGCGCCTTTAAAGACCCTGTCGGAAAGATCTGGGAGCTGGCGGACCCGGTGGTCTCCCCCGCCTACACCGCGGGGCTTTCCGGCACCCCCAACGAGCTCAAACTTAAATACCTGGCGGACAACCAGTTTGCTTCCCTCAAGGGCGACGAGCTCAAAGCCGCCATCACCCAGGCTATCCGGGAGAAGGACGGCGACCTGAAAGGTTCCATGGCTTCCCAGGGCACCACTCCCCGCCAGCTCACCGACCTGCTCGGCTCCCTGTGCGACCTCACCTCCGGAAGCGGCGACAAGGGAACCCCCATCGTTTTCATTCAGGGGTACTTTGATAATTTTGCTGTCTGAGCTTTTGTTTTTCTTGGCGCGGAGCCCTGCTGCGGGCTCCGCGCTTTTTGCTGCTTAGCGCTCTCTGCCGTTTTCCCCCATAAAAGTAGCTGTTTTTTATAGAAAAAACAAAAACTCTTGCTTTTCCGTTTACAATCACATGGGTCTCACTTATAATAGAATTTATCAGGTCCGGAGCATCTGCTCCCCACTTTTTGGGAGGTTTTAACCGTGGAACCCTTTCGCCTGACCCCAAACTGCCGTTCGATCCTCTGGGGAGGATCCCGGCTGAAAAGCGAGTACGGCAAAGTCTCCGATCTGGAGCCCCTTGCCGAAACCTGGGAACTTTCCTGCCATCCCAATGGCTCCTCCATTGTCGGAAGCGGCGCCTACAAAGGCACCCCTCTTCCCGCCTATATCCGCAGGTTCGGCGCCGCCGTGGCGGGGAAAAGCTCTGTCCGTTTTGACGACTTTCCCATCCTTATCAAGCTCATCGATGCCGGAGAAAACCTTTCAGTGCAGGTGCATCCCTCGGATGACTACGCCCTGAAGCACGAATTTCAGTACGGGAAGGAAGAGCTCTGGTATATTTTGGAGTGCGAACCCGGCGCCTATCTTTACTACGGCCTCAACCGGCCGGTCACCCGGGAGGAATTTTCCCGGCATCTGGAGCTCGGCACCGTGGAAAGCCTGCTGGGCCGGGTGGAGGTAAAGCCCGGCGACGTCTTTTACATCACCCCCGGCACCCTCCACGCCATAGGGCACGGTATTGTCCTGGCGGAGATCCAGCAGAGTTCCGACGTCACCTACCGGGTGTGGGACTACAACCGCAGGGATAAAGACGGCCAGCTGCGGCCCCTGCACATTCAAAAAGCCCTGGATGTGATGAAATTCATCCCCTCCCCCACCTACTGCATCCCTGCCCGCCGGGAAGAGGACGGCTCTGTTCTGCTGGCGGCCTCCCCTTATTTTACCGTTCATCTGCTCTCTGTGGAGGGGGACGTTTCCTTCTCTACAAATGGTTCTACTTTTCACGCTCTGCTCTGTACCGAGGGCTCCGGTACCCTGGAGAGCAGCTATGGCTATCTCTCCTTTTTTAAAGGGAAAACTCTGTTTGTTCCGGCGGACTGCGGAGCCTACCGTATTTCAGGCTCCTGCCGGCTGCTCCGCACTACCCTCCCGGAGGAAAAGTAACCTTTTATCCCGCCCCGCCAAAAAATGCCGGGCCCCCCAGGGGCCCGGCATTTTTAACGCGATATTTTACCGCTCTGCGTCCGGCACGGCCCGCAGCAGCAGGTATCCCGCGGCAAACAGCAGGATCAGGGCCAAAATCCCGTATCGGGAGGAGCCAAAGGCAAAGGCGCAGAAGGAGAGGATCAGCGGGCCCAAAAAGTCCGCAAACTTTCCGAAGATATCAAAGAAGCCAAAATACTCGTTGGATTCCTCCTTTGGGATGATGCGGCCGAAATAGGACCGGGAGAGAGACTGCACCCCGCCCTGGGCCAGGCCCACCGCCGCAGCCAGCACCCAGAACTGCCACTCGTACTGCAGAAAAAAGCCAAACACGCAAATACCCGTGTACAAAAAGATAAAAAACCGTATCATGGCAAGGGCGCCAAAGCAGCCCGCCAGCCGCCCCGATAGAATGGCGAAGGGAAACGCCACAAACTGGGTCAACAGCAGCGCCAGGATCATCCCCGTATCGGAGATACCGAGCTCTCCTCCATAAGTAGTGGCCATGGAGATGATGGTATACACGCCGTCGATATAGCAGAAATAAGCCAAAATGAAATACAGGATCCTCTTCTGCCCCTTCAGCTTTTTCATGGTGGTAAATACCCGGCTAAACGCCCCGAAAAAGCCGTCCGTCCGGCGGTCCGCGCCGTAGCGCTGCTTTACCCGCCGCAGCAGAGGAATGGAAAGCAGCCCCCACCACAAAGCCGTCACCAAAAAGCCTGCCTGTACCGCCGAGACGGTGCCAAGGCCGAAGGGCTCAAACATCACCAGGGCAATGCTGACCAAAAACGGCACACAACTGCCGATATAGCCCCAGGCATACCCCAGGGATGAGAGCATATCCATCCTCTCATCCGCGCAGACGTCTGTGATCATGGAGTCGTAAAACACATTGGCGGCGGCGTAGCCCACCCGCGCCACCAAAAACAGCAGCATATATGCCACCCAGTGGGAAGCCGCCGACATGGCGCAGAGGCCCGCCAGCCCAACACCCAGGAAGGCGGCAAACAGCTTTTTCTTCATGCCCCTGCTGTCCGCCACCGTCCCCAAAAGCGGGGCAAGCACGGCGGTCAGGATCACTGCCGCCGAAGTAACGGCGCCCCACCAGCCGGTAGCGTCCGCGCTTTCCACACCGCCCTCCTCCGCCAGGTAGCGAAAGAGAATGGGGATTGTGGTGGCGGTGAGCATAGTAAAGGCCGAGTTTGCCACATCATACAGCACCCAGCTTTTTTCTTCGCGGTTGAGCTTCAAGCTGACGACACCCTTTCCCGCCGCCTCACCGAAAAACGCCCTCAGCGGCGGCTTAAGTTTCTCATCATCATTTCCTGGTTCACGCTGTAAAGGAGGGCGTCCTCCTCCCCAACAAGCCCCTCGCGGTGCAGGCGCAGCAGGTCGGAGTCCATTGTCCGCATCCCCTGCTCCGCGGAGGAATAGATCACCGAATCGATCTGGTGGATCTTGGCGTCCCGTATCATGCTGCGGATCGCCGGGGTCGCCGTCATAATCTCAAAAGCCGGGATCTGTCCCCCGGCGGAGGATGGGATCAGCTGCTGGGATACCACCGCCTGCAGCACCATGGAGAGCTGGATCCTGGCCTGGTGCTGCTGTTCGGGCGGAAATGCGTCGATGATCCGGTCGATGGTATTGGCAGCCCCCACCGTGTGCAGCGTGGAGAGCACCAGATGCCCTGTTTCCGCCGCCGTCATGGCGATCTCTATGGTGTCCTGATCCCGCATTTCCCCGATGAGGATCACATCCGGAGACTGCCGCAGGGCCGACCGCAGGGCCTGGCTGTAGCTCTGGGTGTCCACGGTGATCTCCCGCTGGCTCACAATGCTCTTTTTGTGGCGGTGCAGATACTCGATCGGGTCCTCCAAAGTGAGGACATGGCAGTTGCGCGTGGTGTTGATGCGGTCCACCAGGCAGGAGAGAGTGGTGGATTTTCCGCTTCCCGCGGGCCCGGTAACCAGCACCATCCCCTTGGTCTTTCGGCTGAGCTCCATCACCACATCCGGAATGCCCAGCGAAGCGGAATCCGGCAGATCAAACAGCACCACCCGGATCACGGCGGCCAAAGAGCCCCTCTGACGGTAGGCGTTTACCCGAAACCGCCCAATCTCCCGGACGGAAAAGGAAAAGTCGTCATCCCCCCGGTTCCAAAGCAGGTCAAAGTCCCGGCCGGAGGCCGCCGTGTACACCTCGCGCATCAGCCGCTCGGTATCGGCCGGCATCATCCGCTCTTCCTCCTGCGGGAGGATCTCCCCTTCTATTTTAAAGGAGATCGGCAGGCCGGCCACCACAAAAATATCGGAAGCCCCTTTTTCGACCGCCTTTTTCAGCATCTGCTCCAGTACCACGTTCTCTCGCTCCTTCTTCTTAAGCTGCACCGTCCCAGAGGTCGATGCCGTAGCTCTCGTCCTCTTCCGCTTCCGTACGGACCACCTGCCAGCGCTGGATGTCCCATTCGCCCTGTGGGGTCACCTGAACCGAGATCTCCAGCGTCTGGCCCTCTCCGGCGGGCTCGCTCCAGGAGATCACAAGGCCCTCCCCGCCGTCAGAAAGCTCAAACTCCTCCCCGAAGCGCAGAAGCTCCCCGGCGCTCCTTAAAAAGGCGGTTTCCCGCTCTTGCCCGGCGAGACCCGCGGTCTGCTCCCACGCCTGCTGCAGCAGTGCGTCGGCCCGCGCCAGAGCCTGTTCGCCCTGGGCGTCAGCGGCGTAATAGCCCTGCACCATCTCCCCCGTCTTGCGGGAAAGTTTTAAGTCCGCCTGGGCAGACACCACCGAGAGCATTCCAAAAACAGACAAACACAGCAGCATAAAAATGGTCAGTATGGTGGCGGTGCCCACATGGGCTCTTCCCTGGTTCACCTGCCGTTCCCCCTTCCGTCATACCGGGCGGTGGAAAGCCGGTACAGCGGTTCCCCGTCCTCCTTCAAAAAGGGGTAGGGCTTCTCCCGGCGCACCGTGACCTCGGCGCGGCTCATATCCCCGTCCTCCCGGGTCACCGCAAACTCCACTGAAAAAAGGGCGGGAGCTTCCGAGAGGTTCCAATCCTTATCGTAATAGAAAGAAGCGCTTTCCCCGCCCCGGGCTTTAAACTGCTCCGCCAGGGTCTGCGCCGTCATGACAGCCCGGTTTAGATCTTCGGCTTTCTGGGCGGCAAAGCGCGCCCCCAAAAAGAGCTGCAGCGCCAGAGCGCCCGCAAAGGCAAACACCCCAATGGCCACCACAAGCTCTGTCAGCGGTGCCCCGGAGCGGATGGGCCGTTTCTGCATTTTTCTCATTCTTCCTCACCGCCCTGTCCGCGGAAAGACGGAGAGCGACTGAGCCGCTCCGTCCTCCTCTGCTGTAAAAACGAAGTACCCGTCCTGTTTTTCAAAGGAAAAACGGTCGATCTCCAGCACTTCCATTCCGCCCGAGGGGTCGAACTCGCCCCCCTGCTCCATAAAAAGCTCCCAAAGCGCCCCGTCCCTGTGGTAGATCCAGGTCTCGAAGGTGCGCTCCTCCCAGGTCTCCTCCACCACCAGAGCCTGCATTCCGTCCTGCTCCCGCAGAGAGATACTTCCCTCACTGTCCCCCTGGCGAACCTTTGTAGCCGCATAGGAGAGAGAGGTCCTTAAGGTATAATTCTCATCCATTCCGGAGGCGATATCCCGGTATACCCCGCCGCCAATGGTCACCAGCAGCACGGCAGATACCGCAAACACGCACAAAAGTGCCAGAGCAAACAGAACCTCCGTCCCGGCGGTACGCTTGTTTTTCACTCTGCGGCACCGCCTTTCCGAAACACCTCAATATCCGGCATAATGTTGCTGCCGAAGGTGCTGTAAAAAATTTCATATTTCTCGTGGCTCACCGTCAGGCCGTAATGCTCCTCCAGGTACCCCACCCGGGAGGGATAAGCCCCCTCAATGGCGTAGCACTGCACCGCAGCGCGCCGAACAGCGTCCCGCAGGATGGCCTCCTGCTCCCGGCTGTTTCTGTCCTCCACGCTGCCCACCGCCCAGAAAGCGGCAAACAGCACCGCCCCGAAAAGAATGGCCGAAACAGCAGCCTGCCGGACAAGCACCGCGCCCCGCCGGGGCGCTTTAAACGCACGCATCCGCTTCCCCTCCTTATCCGATCGAAGACATCACGCCCACCAGAGGAAGCATGACGGAGATGAGGATCACACCCACCACAACGGAGAGCACGGCGATCAGCACCGGCTCCACCAGGGACACCACACGCTCCAGTGCCTCGTCCATCTCCTCCTCGTACAGGTCCGCCAGCCGGTGCAGAACTGCATCGGTGGAGCCGGTTTTAGCTCCTACATGAAGCATTTTGGCAAACAGGGCCGGGAAGATCTCCGCCTTGGACACCGCCTCTGAAAAAGAACTTCCCTGTGCCATGAGCTGGCGGCAGCGCTCCACTTTTTTGCCGAGGTACGGGTTTTCCAGAACCGCAGGCACCATCTCCAGGGCGGTGTCCAGGTCCATACCGCTGGAGAGCATCAAAGCCATGGCGGAGGCAAACCGTCCCGCGGCGGCCTTTGCGGCAATTTTCCGGGTAAATACCGACCGTGCGGCAAAGCGCCCGAAAAACTCTCTCCCGCCGGGGGTCCTTCCCCAGACAGCCGCCAGCAGAATAAGCAATAAAAGGGCCGGCAGGGCCCAGGCCAGGATATTCCCCGCCGCCATGCCCGCCCGCATGACCGCCTGCGCCGCCGCAGGCATCTCGCCGCCCAGCTGCTCCAGCACCTGGCGGAACATCGGCAGCACTTTGGCCGCCAACAGGATCACCACCGCGGACATCATGGCAAACAGCAGCACCGGGTAGGTGACCGCGCTGCGGATGCGGGCACGAAGCGTCTGCTCCCTCTCATAATAGCCGGCAAGGGAATCCATCACTTCCTCCAGACGCCCGGAGGCCTCGCCGATCTCCGCCATGCTCACCATATAGCCCGGAAACACGCCGGCGGCCTCCAGCGCCTTGTAAAACGGCGCGTTTTCCGCAAGCCGGTCCTCCATCGTCTGAAGGATCCCCCGGGTGCCCTCCTCTTCCGCGTCCTCCCGCAGCAGGGAGACCCCCTCCTGCAGGGAGATACCCGCCCGCAGAAGCAGAACGACCTGCGAGCAAAACGCCGCTGTCTCTCCGGCTGTCAGCTTCCCTCTTTTTACCGTGTCACCCATCGTTCTGTCATCCTTTCGTCCGGTGCAGGCGGCCGCAGCGGCCGCGTTCCCCCGTTATCTCTGAAAAGGCCCCGGCCTTTTCGTTTTCCCGGGCCGGGGCCATATCCACGCAAATTATTCTGTCAGCAGCCAGCCAGGGCGGCAAGCGCCGCCGCGGCTGCAACCACGCCAAAGCCGGTCTCCGGGTTTACCTTTCCGCCGGAAGAGCTGCCCACCGCCCCGCCTTCAGCCTCGGGCTGGGGCGCCGCCGCACTGGCGCCGCTCAGGGCGCGGTCCGAGATCACATAGCTGCCCAGCGCATCCGTACGGAAAGTGAGGGCACCGCCGCTGTAGGACGCGGGGATCTGGGTAAGCTTTGACCCGCTGTACTGGTAAAGCCAGGAGCCTTTCTCCGCATAGATCTTCATGATGCCCACATAGTCAAACACCGGGGAAGCCTCAAAGGTGAGGTAGCGCAGTTCTGCGTTCTCGTTGGCCATCTCCACCTCTTTGATCATCTCGGTGCTGTATTTCATGTTGACAGGGTCCTGATCCGTGAGCTTCACGGTGAACAGCGCCTCATCCAGAATATACAGAGAGGCGGAGGTATTGTACTCGTCAAACACAATGACCGGGCTGTCGTTTTTGACCGTCAGGCTCACTTCCCTGTCATAGGAGTCGGCATAGGTCTCCTGATATCCCACCAGGGTGTCGATATACCCCTCCACCGTGTTCCCGGAACTTGTCACCGTCACGGTGGCCTGCAGCTCCTTCGGGCTCAGGATATCGGCGTCCTCCAGGCGGATGCGGACATAGTAGTCCCCATCGTCATCCCGGTAGATGGAGGCGCTTTTTACCAGAGATTTGCCGTGATCGTAATCCATCTTCACCCGCATTTGGCCGCGCTGGTTGATCTTTTCGTTAAAGTCCCCGCCAATCTCCAGGTCGATCACGCTGCCGGGCTCCACAATATAATCGTTAAAATCGTCCACGCCGTCCAGGTCGATGGCCAATGCGCAGACAGAAGCCGCCAGACAAAACAGGACGGCCAGGGAAAACCCCAGTAATTTTTTCATGCGTCGTACCTCTCCTTTTCAAACAGGAAGCCTGCGCTCCCCGCCGTTTCGCGCCCTCCGCATTTCTGCATCCATGTCTTTTTTTTACAGGGAAGGCTGTTAATACCATTATACCCGATCTTTCATAAAATTCAATGCAAAATCGGGATCTCAGCCCAAAAACAGCCGCCTGCCCGAAACGCAAAAAGGGCCGAAACGGTCTGGAGAGAAACCGTTCCGGCCGAAAGCCCCGCTGTTTTCAGGGTTTATTATTTGCTGTGCTTTTTGGCGGCAACCGCACCGGCCGCTACCAGGGAAACGGCGCCCAGCGCAACCGCCGCGCCGACAAAGTCATTCGCGCCGGTGTTGGGGTTCTCAGGTTTGCCGCTTTCGTTTTTGTCGTCATCCTTATCCCCGTTGTCGGCAGGGGCCTTGTCCGCGTTTTTAAGCTTCATGTCGGAGACTACGTAGCTGCCCAGGGTGCTGGTTTTCAGCACGAAGGCGCCTTCGTCCTCGTCGTATTTGGCCGCAGAGGTCTTCAGCTTGCCCTTGCTGTCGATCTCGTACATGTACCAGTCTTTATCCGTGTCCTCAACGTAGTAGTTCAGGGTGCCGCGGAAGTCAAACTCGGGCTTACCCTCAAAGCTCAGGAAGGACAGGTCGGCATCCTCATTGGCCTGGGTGATCTCTTTGTCCGCCTTGGTGGAGAAATACATGTTGACAGCATCCTGGTCCTCCAGGCGAACCTCAAAGTTCGCGTCCACGCCGTCAAAGCTGAAGGTCACGTTTTTGTTGGAGGAGTGAAACTCGTACACGGGAGTGCTGTTGTCCACGGTCTCGGTCAGCTCCGCGTCCTCGCTCAGCTGGGCTTTGTCCCAGTTTACGTCAAAATCCATCTCGAAGGATTTGACCAGGCTGCCGGAGGTCCTCTTTTTCAGCTGGATCTCGCCCTCGATCTCGTCGGTATCGACGCCGTAGGTGGATTTCAGCTTGAGGATCAGAGAATCCTCTCCGTTCTCACCGCGGTCCAGCTCGATGGACTCTACGGCAGATTTGCCGGAGGTCAGTTTGTTGTAGATGCGCAGATCATCAAGATCCATATCCTCCTCCAGGTTCAGCGGGATCTCTACGGTGGCGCCGGGGTTCTGCTTAGTGGTGTAGGCTCCCTCTTCACCGGGCAGGGTATCCGCAAAAGCGGTGAGGCCGGTAGTGGCCGCAAAGGCCGTGGCCAGCAAAATAGACATCGTCTTTTTCAATGTGTTTTCCTCCTGTTGGTTTGCTTCGGTTTTCCGCGGGAAGCTCTCCAATCTTCCTTCGGTGAACCCATTATAGCCGGGGATTTTACCTCCCACAAGGAACGCTTTTTGCCATAACAGGAGGGTTCTTCCTCTTTTTGCGTCTTTTTTCCGGGTCCTTCCTCCGCCGCCTTTACTTACCAGCCCGGGGCGTCCAGTCTTTTCCGGACGGGTACCGTCTCCGGTGCTTTTCTGTTTCCGGCCCGGGCCGCCCACATCCATTTTTTAATCATAACCACCGGCCGTGCCGGTGATATGCACAGGCCCCCTTGGGGCATGCCTCGGGCAGAGCCTATAGACTCATCGAATGATCTTTCGCTTGCGTGAGATGCCCTGCTGCTATTGAAATAGCGGTAAGGTATCTCTTTTCCAGCTTCTCTAAACTTGTTCGGCATTCTTTCTTACGGTTTAATAGTTGTTTCTCGCTTTGCTCAGATAATTTATTCCGGGCATAACTAAAGCTTTTGGGAACCACCGGCACTGCCGGTGGTTTTCTTTGTACAAAAAAATGCCCCGGCCTGGAGAGTGGCCGGGGCATTTGGGGTGCATGTTTTAAAGTTCTTCTTTTAAAAGGATAGATCTTCGCCGATTATTTTCTTTTTACCGAAACAGCACCGGCAGCCACCAGGGAAACAGCGCCCAGGGCAATGGCCACGCCCACAAAGCTGCTGGAACCGGTTTCGGGGTTGCTGCTGCTGCCGCCGTTGGAACCGGAGCCGGAAGAAGAGGAATCCTTGTCTTCTTCCTCTTCATCCACAACGCCCTTCAGGGTCTTGTCGGAGATCAAGTAGGTGCCCAGAGTGCGGGTCTTCAGGGTAAAGCAGTCGTCATCCTTGTCGTACTTGCCTACCTCTTTCAGGCCGCTGCTGGTGAGCTCATACATATGCCATTTCTCGTCGGGGTCGCTGACATAATAGGTCAGGGTACCGGAGAAATCGAAGGAGGGTTTTCCGGGGAAAGAGAACACTTCGATATCGGCGGAGCTGTTCTTGACCATGATCTTTTTGATCTCAGAGGTGGGTTTGCTGGTGTAGAACAGGTTCAGAGCGTCCTGCTTGGCCAGCTTGACCTCGTACTGAGCATCGTTCTCGGTAAAGGTGAACACGCCGTTTTTGTTGGCGTTGTCGGGGTCGATCACGTAGCCGTTAGCTTTGTTGATGTCGGCCTCAAAATCCTCGTCGGCGGGGCCTTCCTGGGTCTCCCAGCCGATGGTGAAATCGACTTTGCACTCGTTGGTATCCTCGGTATCCCAGGTGCCGAATTCATTGTCGGTACCGGTGATATCGGCGTTGCGGGAGCCCTTCTTCACCGTGATGGTCCCGGAGATATCTTCCTCGTCGGTGCCGTAGTAGTCGGCCAGGTTGACCACGACATAGTATTTGCTGCCTTCCTTTTCCAACTCTACGCTGTCCACATATTTTTTGCCGTCATCCCATTTGGTGCTGACCTTCAGGTCGCTGAACTTGTCATTGCCCAGGGTAAAGGGGATCTTCACCTCATTTGTGTCGCCGTCCAGCGTCACATCCACAGCGGCAAACGCCATGACGCCCATACCAAGGCACATGGAGACTGCCAGCACCAAAGCCAGTAATTTTTTCATAGTCCATTTCCTCCTTTAAGTTTTGAGATTTTTTTCTCTCTTACCGAAGAGGTCTCTCCCGTCTCTTCTGGTCTTTATTATACCCCAATTGGGAAAATAAAGCAACACTATTTTGTAAGTATTTGTTACTAAATTGTAACTTTAACGAAGATTTTTCCCTTCTCTCCCTGGGACTGGGGATATCCGGGTTTTTTTCCTCTTTCATCCCTTATAACTATCATCTGACATTTTATGTTACAATATTCTGAAAATTTTTTTCACTTTCCTAAGCCGGCATCCATCCCTCAGCGGAACCTTCCCCGGGATGCGGCACTTCCTCCTTACCCCATCATTCCCATAACGGCGGACATAATCAAGATGCTCAGCACAATGGCAATAGGGTTTACAGCGTTGGCGATGGCCGCCCGCACCCCCAGCCGGCTGGAATAGATCATGGCGATATTCGCCACGGCGGAGAACACGGCCAGGGACAGCACCTGCCGCATCACCAGCGGCGCGGGAATGAGGAAATAGATGGCCAGGGCAAACAGCGCGCCGCCCGCGTACCGCAGCAGGAGGATGGTCACCACGTCCCGCACCTCGTCGCGGGCAAGGTGAAACTCCAGGGAGATCCCCACCATCAGCATGGCAAGGCAACCGTTGGCCTTTCCCAAAAAGCCCGCGAACTCCGTGATAGGGCCCGGCAGCGAAACTCCCAGCAGGGAGAGCGCC
>JALELV010000101.1 GCA_022768545.1 Oscillospiraceae bacterium | reverse complement strand
TGGGTATTGACGCAGGCTGCCAGTTTGTCATCCAGCCCGGAGGCCGCCAGCAGAGCAATGAGGAATTCCCCGCGGGTCATGGAACGCTCCGGGTAGAAAAACCAGTGCTGTCCCACCTGCTCGCCGCATAAAACGCCTTTTTGATGAAGCCGGATGGCGGAGCAGGCCTCGGGAGCTTCATTCATATCTGCAAACCGGATCCCGCTTTCGTTGGGCTCCACCACTACCTGTACCCTTGCTTCATCGGAAAAAACGCCCTCGGGGCTGCATGCGGCGTAGGAAAAGCTGTCCTCGCCCGAAAAACCGGGATAGGGGTGGTAACAGACAGTCTGCCCCTCCACCGAGACCGAACCGTACCGGGGCAGGCATGTGATCCGGATACGGATCTCTCCGCCGTCGGGGCTGGAAGCGGGAAGGTATTTCCACGCGGCGGTATCGGAAAAGGTAGCCAGCGAAGCGTCGGCAGACAGGGGTACCGCGCCCAGTTTTTCGAGGACCTGTACCTCTACTGTGGCGGGCACCGCCTCCCGGGTATCGGGGAGAAAGGAAAAGCTGGCGGAGAGGGCATCCTCCTCCGGCATCAGGCAGAGTTCATCAAGCTCGTCCCGGTCAAGATGTGCAAGCTCCGGGACAGGGACGCCCTCCAGCAAAAGTTTCCCGTTTTCCGGCAGGCCGGTGACGGTGATGCCGGAGAGCTCTCCGGGCTCCAGACCCAGCAGAATCTCCAGCCCTCTGGAAGAAAACTCCGCCGGCGTCCCCTGCTCGCAGGAGATACGGCAGACGGTCTCCTCCGGGGTGGAAAAGGCAGGCCAGTCCCAAAGGTCGTCGGCGGAAGCCGTAATGCTCATAGCGGCGCAGAGTACCGCGGCGGGGATCCCATATTTTTTCAAGGTAAATCCTCCTCTGAAGGGCGGCCCGCAAAAGAGCGCACCGCCCGCTGTTTAAAATCCTTATTAATTTGGCGGGATGAGAAAGGCTTATTCTTAAAAGCTCCTCCTTAAAATATTGCCAACAGAATCCCCCAAAAAGTGCCCTGGTTTGTGCAAGAAACTTAAAATAAAAGAGGATGGCGTGCAAGCTTGATTTTTTGCGAAAATCATGGCAAAATGATAAAAAAACTTATGGTGAAAGAACAGAAGGTTGCGTATGAATCAAATGGTCGTGATCCTGGATTTCGGCGGTCAATATAATCAGCTGATCGCCCGGCGCGTGAGAGAGTGCGGGGTATACTGCGAAGTTATGCCCTATCATGTCTCCCCAGAGCAGATCGCAGAAAAAAAGCCCATCGGCATTATCTTTACCGGCGGCCCCAACAGCGTTTACTTGAAAGACTCCCCCAAGTGTGACCCTAAGGTGTTTGAGCTGGGAGTTCCCGTCCTGGGGATCTGCTACGGCATCCAGACCATGGCCTATGTGCTGGGCGGACATGTCATCTCCCCGGACAGCCGGGAATATGGCAAAACGGAGACCTTTTATGATAACAGCTGCCCGCTTTTCGAGGGCATCCCTTCCCGGGGGATTTCCTGGATGAGCCATACCGATTACGTGGACGCCATTCCCGAGGGCTTCCGGGTGACTGCCCATACCGATACCTGCCCCACCGCCGCCATGGAGAACGCGGAGAAACGCCTGTATGGCCTGCAGTTTCATCCGGAGGTGCTTCACACCCAGTATGGAAGCGAGATGCTGCGCAGCTTTTTGTACCGGGTGTGCGGGGCAAAAGGCGACTGGACCATGGAAAGCTACGCCGAAGCCACTGTCTGCAGCCTGAGGAAAAAGATCGGCTCCGGAAAGGTATTGCTGGCGCTTTCCGGTGGAGTGGACAGCTCCGTTGCGGCGGCGCTGCTCTCCCGGGCGGTGGGCAGCCAGCTGACCTGCATTTTTGTGGATCACGGCCTGATGCGCAAAAACGAGGGAGACGAGGTAGAGAAGGCTTTCGGCGGCCGAGAGCTCAATTTTGTAAGGGTTAACGCGGAAAAGCGTTTTCTGGAAAAGCTGGCCGGCGTCTCGGAGCCGGAGCGCAAGAGGAAAATAATCGGCGAGGAGTTTATCCGCGTCTTTGAAGAGGAAGCTAAAAAGATCGGCACGGTGGATTTTTTGGCCCAGGGCACGATCTATCCGGATGTCATCGAATCCGGAGCGGGGGATGCCGCGGTGATCAAGAGCCATCACAACGTGGGGGGCCTGCCGGATTATGTGGATTTTAAAGAGATCGTGGAGCCGCTGCGCCGGCTGTTTAAGGACGAAGTGCGCCAGCTGGGGCTGGAGCTGGGCCTGCCGGATTACTTGGTTTGGCGTCAGCCATTTCCGGGCCCGGGGCTTGCCGTCCGGGTGATCGGCGATATCACCAAGGAAAAGTTGGACATCCTTCGGGATGCCGACGCGATCTTCCGGGAGGAGATCGCCAAAGCCGGGCTTGAGCGCAGCATCAACCAGTATTTTGCGGTGCTCACCTCCATGCGCTCGGTGGGCGTCATGGGGGACGGCAGGACCTACGATTACACTCTTGCCCTGCGCGGTGTCACCACGACAGACTTCATGACGGCAGACTGGGCGCGTATTCCCTACGATGTGCTGGAGCACGTCTCTAACCGCATCATCAATGAGGTGCGCGGCATCAACCGTATCGTCTACGATATCACTTCAAAACCCCCGGCGACGATAGAGTGGGAATAACTAACGAAACCCGCAAAGCCTTGAAAACACTGGGCTTTTGGAACGGAAACGGGGCATTTGATAGCAAATTGATAGCAGATACCAAAACCGGA
>JALELV010000092.1 GCA_022768545.1 Oscillospiraceae bacterium | reverse complement strand
CACAAAAGAAAAACGATCCCTGTCACCGGTAGGACGGAAGAAAGAGATTCCTTCAGTTTTTCGGTTAGGATAGTGCGGTTTTGTCTGAGCATATAGGCTGGCCTGTTCACGAAACACCTCTTTCTGCCTGACGAAAAAATACCAATTGGAAAAACACCGGGCACCGCTGTGAAAAGCGGCTTTATATCTAACAGTATAGCATGGGGCTGCTCAAAACCGTAATGAACAAATTGTGAATATAACGAAGGGTTACCCAAACAGCAGACGGTATGTTTTATACAGATTATTCTTTTCCAGCCGGAAAATGCTTTGTTGTATCCGTACAGGAGCTTCGGACGGGGCGGCTTTAGCATAAAGAAAAAGCTCGTGTATCATTTCGATACACGAGCTTTAACTGTTTTACGGACACCCGCCTAACGGGGGGAATATTTATTTACCAGAAGCCTTTAAAGGGTGATCAGCTCGTACTCCCGGGTGCCGATGCCGATTTTTTCAGCGTGTTCCAGACAGGTGCGCCACTCCGATTCCGGCGTGGAATTGGTAAAGTGGTCGTGATGGTCCACAAAATGCGGGTCCGCCATGTTGCGCGCCAACTGGCTGCCGGGGGGGGAGAAGCCGCCAGGCAGGCGTCCACACAGGCCTGGTCCAGGGCAAGCGGGTCAAAGGATGCAAACATCCCGAGGTTCGGCAGGATGGGGACGTCATTTTCGCCGTGGCAATCGCAGTTGGGGGAGACGTCTACCACCAGCGAGATGTGGAAGTTCGGGCGCCCGTCGATGACCGCTTTGGTATACTCCGCCATACGGCAGTTGAGCTCCGCAATGGCGGCATCCTCGTTAAAGGAAATAGCGTCGAAGTTGCAGGCCCCCAGACAACGGCCGCAGCCCACGCAGTTGGAAGAGTCCACCGTCATTTTTTTTGCGGCCTCGTCAAAGGAAAGGCCCCCGTTGGCACATTCCCGGGCACAGCGGCGGCACCCGCGGCAGAGCTCCGGGTCAATATGGGGCTGGCCGTTGCTGTGCTGATCCTTTTTGCCTGCCCGGGAGCCGCAGCCCATGCCGATATTGTTGATCGCGCCGCCGAAGCCGGTCATTTCATGACCTTTAAAGTGAGAGAGGCTGATAAACACATCGGCGTCCATAATGGCATGGCCGATCTTGGCCTCCTTGATGTATTCGCCGCCCTCCACCGGTACCGCGACGTCGTCGGTGCCCTTCAGCCCGTCGGCAATGATGACGGGACACCCTGCGGAAAGGGGGGAAAACCCGTTTTCCCAGGCACATTCCAAATGCTCCAGGGCGTTTTTGCGGCTGCCGGGGTACAGGGTGTTGCAGTCGGTCAGGAAAGGCTTCCCGCCGTACTCCTTCACCACATCGGCCACGGCTTTGGCGTAGTTTGGGCGAAGAAAGCTGATGTTGCCAAGCTCTCCAAAATGCATTTTGATCGCGACAAATTTCCCGTCCAGGCCCAGCTTTTCAATGCCGGCGGCACGGATCAGCTTTTTCAGCTTGGTGGGAAGGCCATCCCCAAAAGCGATGGTGTGAAAATCGGTAAAATAAACTTTTGATTTTTCCATTTTGATCGTCTCTCCTTTTTGGCCTCCGGCCCGGATCTCTTATTATTTTATCATACAACATGAAGTGGGCTCAAGGTCAAGAGGAAAAATTAAAAATTTCGTTTTGGCCGGTAAATTTTTATGGCCTTGCCCGGGAGAATGAAACGGCCGCGGACAAAACAGTCCGCGGCCGGGTGATGGAAGAAGATATCCGGGAACATAAGACGGCAATATTACGGGACATCGTGGGAGTCCGGGCATAAAGTGTCAAAACCGTACCAGGGCCCAAAGGAAGAGGACAGCTCCTCCACCCGGACACCGAAGGCCCGGGACAGCGCACCGCTGCGCACCATTTCCTCCGGGGCGCCGCAGGCGCAGAGCAAGCCGTTTTGCAGCAAAAGAACCCGGTCAGCCCAGCGCAGGGCCAGGTTCAGATCGTGCAGCACCATGACGACCGCTTTTCCCTGTTCCTTCATGCGCCCGGCACATGCCATCAGCTCCAGTTGATGGTGGATATCCAGATAGGTAGTGGGCTCATCCAGAAATACCGTATCGGCGTCCTGGGCAATGGCCATGGCAAGGTAGACTTTCTGCCGTTCCCCACCGGAAAGGGAAGCGACAGATTTTGTGGCAAGCTCCAGCGCACCGGTCTGCTCCAGGGCCCGGCGGGCGATCTCCCGGTCCTCCGGGCGGTAGCGCCGGGGGCAGGAGAGATAGGGGAAACGGCCGTGGAGCACCAGGCGCTCGGCAGGAAGCTGGGCGGGCACTCTGCTCTGGGGCAGAAAAGCAATTTTCTGCGCGGCCCGGCGGGCGGGAAAGCTCTTCAGGGGAAGGCCATCCAGGAGCACTGCCCCCGAGGACGGGCGCAGCAGGCCGGCAGCGGCCCGCAAAAGGGTGGTCTTTCCGCTCCCGTTTGGGCCGATGAGCACGGTGAGCTCTCCGGAGGGGAAAGCAGCGGTGATATCGCGGATCTTGAACTCCCCGCCGTATCCGGCACAGAGGTTTTTAAGCTCAATCATGGAGATGCCCCCCTTTCCGGCGCAGCAGCAGCCAGAGGAAGAAGGGCCCGCCCAGAAGGGAGAGCAGGATACCCACCGGCAGCTCATAGGGCGCAAACAGAACGCGGGAGAGCAGGTCGCAGAACAGCAGAAGCGCCCCCCCGAAAAGCGCCGAGGCAGGGAGAAGCAGGCGGCTTTCCCCGCCTACAAAAAGCCGGCAGATATGGGGGACCAGCAGCCCGACAAACCCCAGCAGCCCCGCAAAGCTCACCGAGGCGCCTACCATCAGCGCTGCTGTCATCAAAACCGCCAGCCGCACAAAGGAGGCCCTCATCCCGAGGCTCTGGGCCACATCGTCCCCCAGGGAAAGCACATCCAGCTCGTTTGAAAAGAGCATGGCCAAAATAAACCCCGCCAGGATATAGAGGCAGGCGGGAAGGACCTGCCGGAAAGAGACCCCGGCGAGCCCTCCGACGCGAAAGCCCGCCATGCCGGCCAGCGCGTCGGGGAACAGGGCCATCACAGCGTCGGTGCAGGCGCCCAGAATGCTGCTTGCCGCAACGCCCGTCAGCACCATGGTCATACGGGAGGCTCCGCATTTTTTGGCAATGAGGAAAACCCCCAGCACAGAGAGCAGCGCTCCGGCAAAGGCCGCGGCAGGCACCGCCCAGAAGCCGGCGGGGAAAAGGGCACAGCAGAGCGCCACGGCAAGGCCCGCGCCGGAGTTGACTCCGATGATATTGGGGCCTGCCAGCGGGTTTGCAAATACCGATTGGATGATCGCCCCTCCGGAGGCAAGGCCCGCCCCGGCCGCCAAAGCCCCCAAAACGCGGGGAAGGCGCACATGCACCAAAATGGCAAAGGCGGTGCCGCCGCTCTGCCCCGTCAGCGCACGCCACAGCTCGGAAAGCGGGATGGAAGATGGGCCGACGCAGAGGCCGGCAAGGCCGGCCGCAAGGCAGAACAGGGCTCCCAGAACCAAAAAGGCCTGGGGCTTACTGCGCAGGGTAGAGAATATCCGCAAGCATTTCATAGGCTTCCCCCCAGCGGGCATTTGGCTTATAGTGGAACAGGTCTTTGGGCAGGACGTGGTACTGTCCGCCGGAAACGGCGGAGAGGGAGGCCCAGGCTGGGTTTCCCGTCAACAGTTCCTCCATGGACTGCATGGCCTTTTCGGTGGAGGAGCCCATGGTGGTGACAAAGATATAATCCGGGTCGGCAGAGAGGATCCTCTCCAGGCTGAGCTCTTCCAGCAGGGTCTCGTCGCCGTCGGCAATATTGACGCACCCAAGGTCCGCCAGCATGGCGCCGGTCATGTTGTTCCGGCTGTTTTTCACCTTCACCCCGCTGGAGTAGGCGCGCAGCAGCAGCACGGTGGGGGCATCTTTGCCTTGGGCCCGGGCGCGCTGTGCCTCGATCTGTCCGCTGACAGCGAGGCCGTTTTGCTCGTACAGGTCCTCGCGCCCGGTCAGTTCACAGCAGGTTTCCAGCATGGAGAGGTAATCTTCAAATACCTCTACTTCAAAATACGCCACCGTTATCCCGGCGGCGGTCAGCTGGGGCTCCAGCGCCGTATGGCCGGATACAGAGACGTTGGCGATGACAAGATCCGGCTCGGAAAGCAGCAGCAGCTCCGCGTTCGGCTCCTGCTGCCCCCCCAGGTTCTGCACCGAGGGGTCAAGCTCCAGGCCGCGCTCTTCCCAGGCGTCGGAAGTGGCGGCGGCAAGGCTGCCGCCGGCCAGAACCCAGGTTTCGGCAAAGCTTCCTCCCAGGGCCGCCACCCTCTCCGGAGCGGAAAGGGTGATCTCTCGCCCCAGGGCGTCGGTAAAGGAGACCGTTTTGTCTCCGCTTTCTTCCGACAAAACAGAGGAAGAGGGCATACCGCTTTCATCAGCAGAACTTTGAGATGAAGAAGAGGGCTCTGGGCCCGCACAGGAACAGAGCAGCAAAAGCCCCAGGGCTGCCGATGACAGCTTGCGCATTTTATTAATCATGAAAATCAGGACCTTTCTTTTGTTCATTGTTTGGAGGGCTGTCCCACAGGAGCACCGTGGAAAAATACCCGGGGTCCACCTCTTCTTCCGGAAGAGAGGAAAAGAGCCGTTCTTCTTCCATACCGCAGTTCTGGGCCAGGGCGGCCTGCTTTCCAAGCCCTGCCCCGCGCAGAAAGCGCAGTACCGGCAGAAGCTGGCTGCCGCTTTTCATCAGCACCTTTGTGCCCCGGCAGGAGGCGATATCCTCCGTTTTTTCCGCGGCGGCGGGGAAGATGTGCAGGGGAAGGTCACGCTCCGTCAGGGAAACCCCCAAAGCCGCCGCTGCGGCACAAAAACTGGGGACCCCCGGGATCACCTCATAGTCGATCCCATGTTCCCTGAGGAAGGGGACCAAATAGAAAAAGCTGCCGTATATCCCGGTGTCTCCCAGGCAGAGCACCGCCGTGTCCCGGCCTTCCTCCAAAACGGCACAGAGCTTTTCCGCCGCGGCCCTATGGGAGGCCGCCAGCCGCTGAGGGTCTCTTGTCATTTCAAAGGAAAGCGGGAGGATCTCTTTACCTGTAAAGTCAATAGCCTTTTCAGCAATGGAAAGGGCCGCAGAGCGGCCGCCTTGGGTAAAGGGCGCGGCAATGACCGGGCAGCGTTTTAAAGTTTCCGCCGCCTTCAACGTTAAAAGCCCCGGGTCTCCGGGCCCCACGCTGACTCCGTATGCTTTTCCCGTCATGATATTCCTCCTTTTGCAGCGTCCCTGTCCGCATTTTCGATGTGGGACAGATAGATGCGGTGTATCTCCGGCATCTCGCCAAGCCCCGACAGCCAGCACTTTGTTTGAAAGCCCCGGGCCGTAAGGACGCTCTTCCAACTCTCCGGATCTTCCCCGGCGATGTCGTTTTGGGCATGGTCTCCCGCCACCAGCATCAACGGGACAAGTAAAACAGCTTTACACTCATGCTTTTGCAGCCGCCGGGCCGCGTCCTCCAGGGTGGGCCAGCCCTCTATGGCGGCGATAAAGACATCCTCTCTTCCCAGTATGCGAAAGGCCGTCTCCATGGCGGGATAGGCGGCGTTTGCAAAATGAGCGGTGCCGTGGCCCGCAAACAGCACCGCCTGCCCGGGTACCGTGGGGAAAGCCCGGGACAGGATCTTGGCCAGAGCGGTCATATCCTCCGGGGAGGAGATCAGCGGTAGACCAAGGGTAAGCTGCCGGAACCGCCCGGCCCAGGCGGAGCACAGCGCCCGGAGCCCTTCATATTCCTGCCCCGGTATCAGGTGAGTGGGCTGTACCAACAGGTGTGTGACGCCGCTCTGTGCCAGAGATGTCAGCGCCTCCTCCGGCGAGGGGATGGATATTCCGCGCCGGGCAAGGATGCCCCGGATAGTGGGGCTTGTATAGGCGGAGCAGACGACGGCCTTTGGCTCATAGGCCCGCCGCACGGCCTTTTCCAGGGGGAGGATCTGCCTTTGCCGCGCCTCCTCCACCGACGTTCCGAAACTTACCAGAAGAATTGCTTTTTTCATGGACTAGCCTCCTTCCCAAGACAGCGGGGATACCCGCTTCGGGCAAAGAACAGAAGAAAAAACGACGTTGTCTTGCCGTTTTTTACACAGTTTGCGCAAAAAGCATCAAAACCGCCGCGGTGTGCCGGCGGGGCGGATAAACCGCAGAATGTACCAAAAAACGCACGGACATACCAGATAAACGCGCCCGGATATGATATACTTCCGGTACGGGCTTTTTTAAAACAGGCCCCTCCGGAGAGCCTCGCCGGATAAGGGGACGAACCGGCGCCGCGGTATGCCCCCAATTTACTATGAGTTTTTTTTGATGTCAAGCCGCCGCGGCCCGGTTGAGAAAAGGAAAAAAGCGTGATATAATAATTTATTATTATATCAAATGCCTTAAAAAAATTTTGCGGCTCCGGCCGCCCCAAAACAGAATACCAGCTCAGCAAAACGGGCGCCGGGATTTCCGGCAAAAAAGGAAGCAGGGTGAAAATCCCTCGCAAAGCCGTTACTGTGATAAGCAATTTGCTTTCAGCCAGACACTTGCCCGTGTTTGCCGCCCTCTTTTGGGGAGGGCGCGCTTGAACGCCTTCTGCGGAATTTCGGAAGCTTCAGGATGATTTTTTGCCCCGGGACGCCGTAAGGTGCCCTGATGAAAAAGGATCTCCCTGGCCTGTGCCGCGCTGGCGCAGGCCTTTTTATTTTATCAAAAAAGGGGGATC
>JALELV010000090.1 GCA_022768545.1 Oscillospiraceae bacterium | reverse complement strand
AAAGACGGCCAAAGAAGGCGGCGAGCGGTTCCCATCTATCCCAAAGCAGCACTGGCAAGCTGTTTCGCCATGACCCGATCCGCCTACAATGGTACCCCTGCCCAGCCACAGACACAACCAATGGGGGCAGCCCGGAGAGATCCTCGGGGGGGTGAGATTCCCGGAGTGTGCCGCCAGGCACAGTTCAGTCACTGCCCACCGCTTGGGGGACGGGTAATAATACCAGGTGTTTGAATAGATCATAAAACCGGGCCGGTTCATTTTTTTCAGAATGAAAACACGACAACGATGGCCGGCCCGGATACATACCCAAAGGGAGGAGGAAACCGCCCTATGAATAGACCGCAGAGGATTATCCATCGCGGAGAACTCTATTACGCAGATCTGAATCCGGTGGTTGGCTCAGAACAGGGCGGTATCCGTCCGGTTCTGATTCTGCAGAACGAGGTGGGAAACTGGTTCAGCCCCACCGTAATTGTCGCCGCGGTCACTGCCAAAAGCAGTAAACCCTGTTTGCCGACCCATGTACTGGTGGGAACGGACAGCGGCCTGCGGCAGCCCTCTGTTATTCTTACGGAGCAGATAAGAACGATAGACAAGTCCCGGCTGTTGGACCGGATAGGGGTGCTTTCTCCAGAGAAGCAGGAACAAGTGGACCGGGCGCTGCTTGTGAGCTTCGCCCTTTCACAAAAGTTAGAGGAGGATCAGGAATGGACGCAAGAGGAATCATCAATTACTATGGGATGCTTCGGCTTTTGAAAGCACTGGAAGGTCACGGCTTTACTCAGAAGGAACTGAAAAGGATCGCTGCCCATCTGGAACTGGAAGTGGAGAGAGGGTTATTCCTTTCCCAGCCGAAACAAGCAGCATAAAGTGTCTTATCTTCGCAGAATTTAAAGCGGAATCTTTGTAAGTTTTTTTACCCGATTTGACATAGCTATATGAGAAAGAGTGTGGTATGTTGTATTGCTGACAGGAGGTGAGAATCATGGGGAAAGGGCCGGTGACAGAGGACAGTTTAGCCAGAAAACAAGTCATCGTCATCGAGGCGGATAAGACACCCCGCTCTCAAAAACTGCGAGTGGCTGCCTACGCCCGGGTGAGTTCCGACTCCGACGACCAGCTGAACTCTTTCCTGGCCCAGACAAGATATTACACCACCTATATCACCTCCCATGAAGAATGGACCTTTGTGGATCTCTATGCCGACGAGGGGATCACCGGAACATCCGCCGAAAAGCGCACCGAGTTTCAGCGGCTGATCGCCGACTGTAAGCGAGGGCGCATTGACCGGATACTTTGCAAATCCATCTCCCGCTTCGCCCGAAACACTATCGATTGCCTGGAGACCATCCGGAAACTGAAGGAGCTGGGTGTCGGGGTCTATTTCGAGGAGCAGAACATCGACACCGCCCAGATGAGTGGAGAACTCCTGACCACCATTTTTGCAGCTATCTCCCAAAAAGAGAGCGAAAGCATCTCTGAAAACATGAAGTGGAGTTATCAGCGCCGGATGGAGAGCGGGGAATATGTTCCCTCTTCACTACCTTATGGATACGAGCTTTGCAATGGGAAAATTCAACTCAATCCATCACAATCAGCTATTGTCCGTCGTATTTTCCAAGAGTATCTTTCTGGGGACAATATGAGAGTCATTATTGAACGTCTCAATGCGGATAACATTCCTGTAAAATCCGCAGATCCTGAACAAAAGTGGACAATAAATTCTCTTTCGTATATTCTTTCTAACGAAAAATATATCGGAGATTCGCTGTGGCAAAAAACTTATCGGACCGATACATTTCCCAGAATAAGGCACATTAACCGTGGCGAGCAACCGCAATATTATGCAGAACAGACACATCCTCCTATTATTTCAAAAGAAATGTTCCAACAAGTTCAGCAGCTTAAACAGCATCGTCTGCAGAAAAATGGGTCACGAATAGGCCCAATAACACCACTACACAAAAAATTATATTGTGGTATATGTGGTGGGGGGTTTCGTAGGAAAAACTGTCGAAATATTACCTATTGGTCTTGTGTTAGTCATGAGCAAAACCAATCAAATTGTCCTATTACCCAAATTCCTGAGCGGGAGATACAGGCTGCCTTCCTTCGGGCCTACCACCGTCTGCGGATGAATGGAATTCCAGTCTTAAAACAATTGGCAGCCAACCTGCGGAAAATCCGGGAGCAGCGGTTTCTCTGGCGGGTGGATATTGTAGAGCTCAACAAACAAATAGGCAGCCTGATGGATCAGAATCGAATGTTGGCCGAAATGCAAAAGCATGGCCTCCTCGATTCTGATCTTTTTTTATCCCAGACAAATGGGATTGCTCAAAAACTCCGGGAAACCCAAGCCAAAAAAGAAAGGCTGCTGGGAGAGAACGAAGACCAGACGCTGGAACAGACCAAGGAGCTGCTGGAGTCATTATCTTCCATGCCGGAATTCCTTCCCGATTTTGACGAAGGGATCTTCACGGAATTAGTAGAACGAATCACGGTGGAGAGCAACGCATCCCTCTGTTTCTGCCTGAAGAATGGGATAAAACTTCGGGAAACGATTGAAAGGTCGGTGCGCAGATGAAAAACCGGAAACTTCCCTTCGGCTATGAGATGCGAATGGGAAAAATGTGTCTCAAAGAACGAGAGGCTGAGTTGGTAAAACTGATTTTTCAAAGGTACAGTGAAGGCATTTCCTATAATCAGATTGTCAGCATTCTCAGCAATCAGCCCATCCCATACCGGGAAACTGGCCAGCCCTGGAACAAAAACATGGTGGCGCGTATCCTGCAGGATGAACGGTATACCGGCACAACAGAGTTTCCTCTGGTAGTCGATCCGGATCTCTTCCAGGAAGTCCAGCAGAAACGGCCTTTAACCGGAGGATCATCAAGAAATGCAAAGGAGATGCGCCAACTGCGGGAATTGGTAGTCTGCGCCAGCTGCGGCAGCCGTCTGACTAAAAACCTACACGATAACTGGTCCTGCCTGAAGTGCGGCGCCCCCTCCGTCAAGCTGCGGGATCAGGCATTGCTGGAAAGTATCCAAAGCCTGCTGCTCCCACTGGCACGGGAACCGGGTCAGGTTGTGGAACCTCCCGGGCAACCCAGGGATCACCGGGATCTGGAAACCCAGTTGGAGCAGCTGCTAAGCAAACCAGGGCAAGATGAAGCTCGAGCCAAAGAACTCGCCTTGGCCTTGGCTGAGGCGCAGCTGGCAGATATTGATTCGAAACGGTATGAAACCTTCCGAATCCGGTCTTTGCTGAAGGAGCAAGGAGAACAGCCAATGAAGACAGATCTGATCCGGATGATTGTAAAGACGGTATATCTGCATCCGGACAGATCTCTAAGCCTAAAACTAAAAAATGGACAGGCCATAGAAAGGGGTAATCAATCATGACTGAAACCGTACCAAAGCTTATCGTCATCCCAGCCAATCCGGAACTTGCCCGGAAAAAAGCTGTCCGGAGGCAACTTCGTGTGGCTGCCTACTGCCGGGTATCCACAGACTCAGAAGAACAGATGACCAGCTACGAGGCCCAGAAGACTTACTATACCGATAAAATCATGCAGAATCCCCAGTGGAGTATGGCCGGGATCTTTGCAGACGAGGGAATCACAGGTACCTCTGCTGAAAAAAGGCCGGAGTTTCTGCGTATGATCCGCCTGTGCCGGAAACGGAAAATCGATCTCATACTGGTAAAGTCGATCTCCAGATTCGCCCGCAACACAGTGGATTGCCTCCACTATATCCGGGCACTGAAGGAGATGGGCATCGCAGTGATCTTCGAGAAGGAAAATATCAACACCCTGGACAGTGAAGGAGAAATGCTTATCACACTTCTGGGGGCCTTTGCGCAGGCAGAGAGCGAATCCATCAGTCAGAATGTCCGCTGGGGGATTCGCCAAGCTATGCGGGAAGGGCGCGTATCGCTCCGCTGCAAGCAACTCTATGGTTTCACCGAAGATGAAAATGGCCAGCCTCAAGTACTTCCGGACGAGGCGGAAGTAGTCCGCCGGATCTATAAAAGCTTCCTGCGGGGGCAGAGCATCCGGATGATCAAGGGATGGCTGGACGCGGAAGGGATTGCTCCACGCAAGGGTAAGGAATGGTCGCTCTCCTCCATTGAGAATATTCTGAAAAATGAAAAATACTGCGGGGATGTGCTGCTGCAAAAGACATTTATCAGCGACTGCATCAGCCGGAAGGTCATCAAGAATGTGGGGCAGCTTCCCATGTACCTCATTGAGAACCACCATGAAGGAATCGTCAGCCGGGAAACCTATCAAGCGGTTCAGGCCGAGTTTGCACGCCGCGGTTCCCGCCGCTCCCCCAACAAGCGGGCAGCCGCTACCGGGCTATCCAGCTATACCTCCCGGTACGCCCTCAGTGACCGGCTTGTCTGCGGGGAATGCGGGACCCTCTACCGCCGCTGTACCTGGGTCCGTAAAGGCGGAAAAAAGATCGTTTGGCGCTGCAGCAGCCGGTTGGACTACGGCAGCAGGTACTGCAAGCATTCTCCCACTATGGAGGAGGGGGCGCTTCAGAGGGCAATCATGGCAGCGGTCAATTCGATGATGGAGGACAAAACCCGCCTGGTTGCCGTCATCTCCGACGCTATCCGGTCAGGACTCGCACCGGATGCCACAGGATCTTTGACACCGGCAGTTATCGACAAAGAACTGACCCGGCTGGATCAAGAGTTCCAGGAACTGCTCCAATGTGCCGCAGAGAATGGCGGTTACATGGACTATGCGGAAAAGTTTAAAGCAATCAGCGAGCAGATGGGGGATCTGCGGGAACAAAAAGCATTGATACTGGAGGCGCAACAGGCTGATTTGGCAGTAAATGGGCGGATTCAGCAGGTAGAGGAACTGCTGAATTCGGCATCATCGGAGATCACAGAATGGGATGAAGAACTGATCCGCCAGGCAGTGGAAACAGTGAAGGTGTTGTCGGATCACGAGATCCTTGTCTGCCTGCGGGGCGGCGTAGAGATCCGGCAGGAAGTGATATAATATTACATAGGAGGGATCACAATGATTTATGCTACCGGGGATACTCATGGCACATTTGAACGCTTTCGGGAAGAATATTTCCCTGAGCAAGCAACTATGACGAAGGATGATTATGTAATCATCTGCGGAGATTTTGGCGGGGTTTGGGATGGTGGCAAACAAGAGAACAAGCGGCTGGATTGGCTGGAACAGCTTCCCTTTACAGTCTTGTTCGTTTCCGGCAACCATGAAAACTTTGACCTTCTGGCAGAATATCCGGCAGAGGACTGGAACGGCGGAAAGGTACAGCGTATTCGTCCCCATGTGATTCATCTCCTGCGAAGCCAGGTGTTCCAGCTGCAGGGACACAGCTTCTTTACTATGGGAGGCGGGAGGAGCCACGACATCGAGGATGGAATCTTAAGTCCTTTCAGTGATGATTTCTGGGAGCAGTATCTATATTACCGCAGTATAGGGGCACGGTTCCGGGTCAACCACCGCAGCTGGTGGAAGGAGGAAATGCCATCCGGCGAGGAATATCAGGAGGCGGACAAGATCCTGGAACAATCAGGATGGGCGGTGGATTATATCATTACCCACACAACTCCCAATCACATCGTGGATTTACTCAGCGGGGGCGCTTATGGCTATGATCCCCTGACCAATTTTTTGGAGGATGTTCGCCAAAAGACGAAATTCCACTACTGGTTGTTCGGTCACTATCACGACAACCGGATCTTTGAGGAAAAGTATGTGTTGCTCTGGGATCAGATCGTAAAAGTGCTTTGACAGGAAAAGATTGGCGCAGCTTCGGCTGCGTTTTTCTTTTGGGAAAATACATAGTAAAACGATGCCATGCATCAGAAGGGAGGAAAGCCATGAATAAGCGCAAACCAGTAGACTACACAGAATTGTATACCCTGCTGAATGAGATCATCGCCGGCACTGTCGCCCAAATGGAGCAGTATACCGCCATCGGAAAAGCGGTTTCCATGAGATCCGAAAAAGGTGCGGCGGTGGCAGCGGCGGAATATCTGCAGCAGAACAGGCCGGAACTCACGGGCTTTTCTCCCCGGAATTTGCGGCGGATGCGGGCTTTCTATCAGACATATGGGGATCATCCTGACCTGTTGGAACTTGCCATGCAGATCGGCTGGACACGCAACATTTTGATTTTAGAAGCGGATCTGGAGCTGGCGGAACGGGTTTGGTATCTGAATGCTGTTCTGCGGTTCGGATGGACGAAAACAGTCCTGAAAGAAAAACTGGCAGAATCTGCTCATTTGGAGCAAAGCACCCTCGATGAATCCCGTCCCCTGTGGTATACTAATGAAGAAAAGGCGCAGGATTATACGCCACAGGAAGGGAGTGACCGGGGCATGAAAGAAAACTGCTATATCTGCTGTGATCTCAAGAGCTTTTACGCCTCGGTAGAATGTATCGAGAGAGGGCTGGACCCGATGACCACCAACCTGGTGGTGGCAGACAAGCGCCGGACTGAAAAGACGATCTGTTTGGCTGTAACCCCTTCCCTCAAAGCCTATGGGATCTCGGGACGGGCACGGCTCTTTGAAGTGGTGCAGCGGGTTGGCGAGGTCAACGCCCAGCGAAAATGGAAGGCTCCCGGCAGGGAGCTTACCGGTTCTTCCTGGCATGACCCGGAGGTGAAGGGAAATCCTTCCCTGGCTCTGGATTATATTGTCGCTCCACCCCGGATGGCAAACTATATTGAATGGAGTACCCGAATCTATCAGGTCTATCTCAAATACGCAGCCCCGGAGGACATCCATGTCTATTCCATAGACGAGGTGTTCATCGACGCCACCAGCTACCTTGAGACATTCAGAATGACCGGACGGGAATATGCCCGGGCCATCATTCTGGATATTCTGAAAACCACCGGCATCACTGCGGCGGCGGGTATCGGCACCAACCTGTATCTGGCCAAGATCGCCATGGATATTGAAGCGAAACACGTTTTGGTAGATGAGTATGGAGTGCGGATCGCTGAGCTGGACGAGATGAGCTATCGGCAAAAGCTGTGGAGCCACCGCCCTCTCACCGACTTCTGGCGGGTGGGAAAGGGCTACGCCTCAAAGCTTGAATCTCATGGCCTGTATACCATGGGAGATATCGCCCGGTGTTCCCTCGGGAAACCCGATGAAGTTTACAACGAGGAACTGCTTTACCGCCTGTTTGGGGTCAACGCGGAGCTGCTCATTGACCACGCCTGGGGCTGGGAACCCTGCACCATAGCGGATGTGAAAGCCTACAAGCCGGAAAATAAAAGCATTGTTTCCGGGCAGGTGCTCCAGAACCCCTATACCTTTGAGCAGGCCCGGCTGGTGGTGCGGGAGATGGCAGACTCCCTGGCCCTTGACCTGGTGGACAAGGGGCTGCTCACCGATCAGCTGGTGCTCACGGTGGGGTATGACATTGAAAACCTTACCGACCCGGAACGCCAAAAACACTATACCGGCCCGGTTACCACCGACCACTACGGGCGAAAGATCCCAAAGCACGCCCATGGGACTGCCAATTTGGGACAATATTCCTCTTCGGCCCAGGATCTGATGAAAGCGGTGAGCGAGCTTTATGACCGGATCACAGACCCAGCTCTGCTGGTCCGGCGGCTGAGCATCAGCGCCAACCATCTGGCGGACGAAGCCACTGCACGGCAGCGGCAGCAGCCGGAGCAGCTGGATCTGTTCACCGACTACACAGCACAGGAGCAGAAGCAGGCGGAACAAGACGCGGCCTATGCCCGGGAGAAAAAGATCCAGGAAGCCATGCTGGGGATCAAGAAGAAATTTGGAAAGAACGCGATCCTCAAAGGCATGAATCTGGAGGAGGGGGCCACCGCCAGGGAGCGGAACCAGCAGATCGGAGGGCATCAGCAGTGAACGGAAAATATGACGACATCATCCATCTGCCGCATCCCACCTCCGCCAGGCATCCGAGAATGTCCATGACGGACCGGGCGGCACAGTTTTCTCCCTTTGCGGCTCTTACCGGTCATGGGGCAGCTATCGCTGAAACCTCACGGGTTACTCAGGAACGAATCGAGCTGAGTGAAGACGAAAAAACCCTGCTGGATAATAAACTGCAGATCCTTCGGAAATTGATAGATGAGCAGCCGATGATCACTGCTACATGGTTTTCCCCGGACAAAAAGAAAGCCGGAGGCAGTTATGTTACTGCCACCGGGATATTGAAAAAGTTTTCAGATACTGAGCGTGCTTTGATCCTGGAGGACGGCACAAGCATCCCTCTGATGGATGTGACGGGGCTGGACTGCGAGCTGCTTTATAGCTGGCTGGGAGATCTAAACTGACCACCCTTCCCACCAAGCAAGGGCCTGGAGCCATTCGCGCTCCGGGCCTTTTTCTTTTCTTAAAATTGGCGCCCGCGTCCCAGCAAATCTAAACGGACCGCCTATCCCAAAAATCCCGAAAGCATCGCTTTCGGGATTTTTTCATAGGGGAATGGTTCCCCTTCTTAACGCCGGGTTCCTCCTCATTGATCTAAAAATCTCCTGTCATCCCCTTAGGGGCAAGCTGCAGATGCCATACGGCCCGCCGCGCGGCAATGTTGTTTTCGCCGCTTTCAAGAGGGGATGAAGTGAAAATATCTGACTGCCGCGGGCCTGTTCGGAAGCCTTAAGCCGTCAAACTTCTGAGACAGGCTTTTGCGGCGGCCGCTGGCAAAATCGTATTTCTCCCTCCCAAAAAAAGGGGAAGGAATATATAGATTGACAATTATCTATATAATGCTTATACTAAAAGATAGAAGATCATCTATATAAGGGGGAACAAAATGGAAAAGCTGGATATGGCCCTTGTGTGCAGGGCCCTGGGGGACACCAACCGGCTGAAGATCGTAAAGATGCTTTCGGGCGGGGAAAAATGCGCCTGCAGGCTGCTGGAGGCTTTTGAAATTACCCAGCCGACCCTATCGCACCATATGAAGACCCTGTGCGGATGCGGCCTGGTGGAAGCGCGGAAAGAGGGCCGGTGGGCTCATTATTCCTTAAACGCGGAGGCCCTGTCCCAGTTTAAGGAGTTTGCCGCTTCCCTAAGTGCGGGGAAAGGCGGTGAAGGCGGATGCCGGTAGTGTGGGGGTTTATTCAGGACCAGCTTCTCGGAATGCAGTGGCTTCACGGCCTGATCGGCCGGGGCCTCTCCGGGCTTGGGCTGGACATCTCCGGCCGGGTGGGCGGAAGTGTGCATTTTTTCCTCTATGACGTGATAAAAATTGCTGTGCTGCTTTGTGTTCTAATCTTTTTTATCAGCTATATCCAAAGCTATTTCCCGCCGGAGCGCAGCAAAAAAATACTGGGCCGTTTTCACGGAGTTGGGGCAAACATCGCCGCTGCCCTGCTGGGTACGGTGACGCCCTTTTGCTCCTGCTCCTCTATCCCGCTGTTTATCGGCTTTACCAGTGCCGGGCTGCCGATCGGGGTCACTTTTTCTTTTCTCATCTCCTCCCCCATGGTGGACTTGGGAAGCCTTTTGCTGCTGGCGGGCGTCTTTGGATGGAAGGTGGCGGCGGCCTATGTGGGGGTGGGCCTTGTGATCGCCGTCCTCGGCGGTACCCTGATCGAAAAACTGGGGATGGACAGGTATATAGAGGATTTTATAAAGAACGCGGGCGGCAAAGGGCTGGAGGTGCCTGCCCTGACACAGCGGGAACGGCTGCGCTACGCGGGGGAGCGGATGCTCTCCACCCTCCGAAAGGTGTTCCCCTATATTCTGGTGGGCGTGGGGATCGGCGCGGTGATCCACAACTGGATCCCAGAGGTATGGGTTGAAGCGGTCCTCGGCGGGGAAAGCCCCCTGGGGGTGGTCCTGGCCACGCTGATCGGGATGCCGATATACGCAGATATTTTTGGCACCATCCCCATAGCGGAGGCGCTGCTCTCCAAAGGCGCGCAGCTGGGGACGGTCCTGTCGTTTATGATGGCGGTCACCACCCTGTCCCTCCCGTCCGTCATCCTGCTGAAAAAGGCGATGAAGCCAAAGCTCCTGGCACTGTTCGTGGGAATATGCACCGGGGGCATCATCGCTGTGGGTTATCTGTTCAACGTGCTTCACAGCCTGCTCCTGTAAAGCGCAGGCGCCATGGAAAAGATGCGGAAACAGCCGGGGAGGGGCCCTTCCGGCTGCCGGCAAAAGGCAAAGAGCCCCGGTGGGCCCCGCGGGGCCTTCATGAAAAGGAGACGATCACAATGCGACTGTTTGACAGGAAAAAGGAAGAGAAAAAGTGCTGCTGCGGAGAAAAGGCTGCCCCCGCGGCCCAGACAGCCGGCGACAGCGGGGGCGGCATCAAGGTGCTCGGCGGTGGGTGTGCAAAATGCAGAGAGCTTAAGGCCAACACGGCCGAGGCGCTCAAACAGCTTGGCATGGAGGAAGAGGTCGAATCCGTCACGGATTTTGCACAGATCGCGGCTTTTGGCGTGATGTCCACCCCGGCGCTGATGGTGGACGGAAAGGTCGTATCCTGCGGCAGGGTGCTGAAGACGGACGAGGTGGCGGCCATTTTGAAAAAAGTGAGGTAGAGAGATGGAAACGTGTATCTGCCCCAAAAAGGCCTGCCCCAACCACGGAAAGTGCCGGGAGTGTGTTGCCAAGCACCGCGATACCGACAGCATCCCTTTCTGTCTTTTTCCGGAGAACGGGGGAGATAAGTCGAACCGGAGCTATTACGAGGCCCTAAAAAGACGTTTTGAGAAAAAATGATGTCTGTCTGGAAAAAGGCCCTCCGTTTTGGGGCGGGCCTTTTCGGCACGGGCAGATTCAGACGGTGCAAACAGCGGTACCTGCCCGGCCCTCCTGGGCCGGGCAGGCATTTTGCGGCGGGGCCGGGAGAAGGCCCCGTCCCTTTTATCCCCGGCTGCGGCATAACCTGCGGCTGCCCGGTGAACACTGAAAAAATGGGGCGTGCATCCGGCCTGCCCGGTTGTAAAAGAAGGAAAGTTTCGCTAAAATAGAGAAAAAGGGGGGTATCCAATGGGGAAAAAAGCAGTGGTGTTGGGGGGCGGCGGCTCCCGAGGGTCCTATCAGGTGGGGGTATGGCAGGCATTGGAGGAGATGGGCTTTGGCTACGAGGTGGTCACCGGCACCTCGGTGGGGGCCCTGAACGGGGCGCTGATGGCACAGCATGACATCGGCCTTGCACGGGAGATGTGGTCCCGGATCAAGACGGCGGACGTCATGGACATTGATATCACCGACACGGTGGAGGACGCCCGGGACCTGGGGGGCAAGCTGGGGGCTTTCCTGGGCGAGATAGCCAAAAACGGCGGAGCGGACCCGCGCCCGCTGGAGGAGATGCTGCGGCAGTTTATCGACGAGGACAAAATTCGCCGCAGCGATGTGGATTTTGCCTTTGTCACGGTGGAATATCCGTCCCTGACGGCGAAATTCATCACAAGAGAAAACCTGCCGGAGGGAGAACTTGTGGATTTTCTTATGGCCAGCGCCGCCTGCTTCCCCGCCATGAAGGCCCGGGTGATCGGCGATAAAAAATACCTGGACGGCGGGTATCAGGACAACGTGCCTGTGGAGCTTGCCGTGGAGCTGGGGGCGGACGACATCATAGTGGTGGACTTGGAGGCCATCGGCCGCATCCGCCCGCTGAAGGCCGCAGGGGAGGTGAGGGTCCGCACCATCCGCAGCCGGTGGGACTTGGGAGTCTTTATCCTCTTTGACAGCGACACTGCCCGGCGCAATATGCGCCTGGGGTATCTGGATGCAAAGAAGGAGTTTGGGTCCCTGGACGGATGGGCCTACGCCTTTGAGCCCGGCGAGGTCTCCCGGAACTTTCAGCGCCTGGAGCGGCAGTTTGAGCTGGTGAGCGCCCGGACCGATCTATACCTGGAAAAGACGCGCACCCGCCCTGCGGAGGCGCTGGCCCGCCGCAAGCTGGGGGCCATTGCCCAGCGTATGGGGAGGGTGGACCCTCAGAACCTTGTCCTGGCCGCCATGGAGGCGGCGGGACGCATTTTTGAGCTTTCCCCCACCGAGATCTACACCGCGGGGGAATACAATCGGCTCCTCACCGGGGCCCTGGGGGAGCTCTCCCTTTTAGCGGATGAGACGGCGGAGCAGGCCCTGGCGGCCGTTCGAAAGCCCAAAGAGCTCTGGGGGCTGATCCGCTCGGTGGATAAGCGCCATATCGTAAGCCTCTGCTACGGGCAGCTGGGACGGCTGTTTGCCGGGCTGGAGAGCCCGGCGGGCAGAGTGATCCCCTTGGCCGCGGCGTTTCCGGAGGAGTTTTTGGCGGCGTGCTATTTTTATATGCTCTATCTGCGGGAGGAGCAGGGCTGAAGCCCTGGCGCATAAAAAAACCTTCCCCGTGGGGAAGGTTTTTTTATGTCTGGGATGGTCAGGCTTTTTTCTGCCAGGAATCTGCCAGCTCCCGTATGCGGGCCAGCTCGTCCGGGATGCGGATGGACTGGGGGCAGTGGCCCATGCAGACGCCGCAGGCGACACAGCTCTGCATCTGCGCGCTTTGGGGAACCTCCGCCAGGGCTTTTTGGTAATCCCCTTTGTCTTTGGTGACGGCATACCGGTTGTAGAGCTTAAACATCAGGGGGATATCCACCCCGGAAGGGCAGTCCATGCAGTAGCGGCAGCCGGTGCAGGGGATGGTGACGTGGGCCTTGTAGGCGGCCAGAGCGCGGCCGACCACTTCATATTCCTCCGGGGTGAGGGGAGAAAAGCCCGTCATGGTGGCGATATTATCCTGCAGCTGTTCCATGCTGGACATACCGCTGAGCACCGTCAGCACGCCCGGCAGGCTGGCCGCGTAGCGGATGGCCCAGGACGCTGTGGAACGCCCGGGAGCGGCCGCGTGGAAGATGCGGTCGGACTCGGCGCAGGGGCTGGCCAGGGCTCCGCCCCGCACCGGCTCCATGATGATGACCGGCAGGCCGCGGCCGGAGAGCATCTCGTATTGTTCTTTTGCCTGCTGTGCCTCCCAGTCCAGGTAATTGAGCTGAATCTGGGCAAAGTCCCAGGAATACCAGCTCAGGACCTCCTCCAGGATGGGAAGGGTGGCGTGGAAGGAGAAACCGAGCCTGCGGATGCGGCCGGCCTTCTTCTGCTCGTCCAGGTAATCGATGACGCCGAGATCTTTATATTTGCGGTAATTGCTCTCGCTCAGGGAGTGGCAGAGGTAGAAATCGAAGTAATCCACCTGGCAGTTGGCCAGCTGTTCTTCAAAGATCTTCACCGCGTCCTCCCGGCAGGTCAGGTCCCATCCGGGCATTTTAGTGGCCAGGTAATAGGAATCCCGAGGATATTTTTTGAGGGCGGGGCCGATGAACTGCTCCGAGGTGCCGCCGTGGTACACATAGGCGGTGTCGTAGTAGTTGACGCCGTGGGCGTAGGCGTAATCCACCATCTCCTGCGCGGCGGCAAAATCGATGTCATCCTTGTCGGGACAAACCTTGGGCAGACGCATGCACCCGAGCCCCAGCAGGGAGATGGAAGGGCCGGCTTCTCTGTATGTTCTCATTTCCATAGCGGCGGTCGCTCCTTTTTGTCGGTTTGGGCCCATGGCCCTGTAGCCTTATTGTCCTTCTTTTGAGCCGCCGAGTCAAGGGCGGGAGGCAAAACTTTTTTGCCTGCACGGCAAAACAGGTGTATAATGGGTTTCAAAACAGCCCGGGCTGCCTGAAAAAACAGCCGGACCGGGCCTTGGAAGGAGGATGCGGATATGCTGCAGGCAGGCGACAGAGCGCCGGCCTTTTCCCTGCCGGACCAGGAGGGAAGGCTGAGAAGCATGAAAGAATTTATAGGAAGGAAATTTGTTATTTATTTCTACTCTAAGGATAATACTCCCGGGTGTACCCGGCAGGCGTGTTCCTTCCGGGACCTTTACGGGGAGTTCCGGGCGCTGGGGGTCCCGGTGGTCGGCGTCAGCAGGGACAGCGTAAAATCCCACGCGGGGTTTGCGGCGAAGCAGGAACTCCCGTTTGTGCTGCTGTCAGACCCGGAGCTTCAGGCGATCACAGCCTATGATGTCTGGCAGGAGAAAAAGCTCTATGGCAAGGTGTCCATGGGGGTGGTGCGCACCGCTTACCTGGTGGGGGAGGACGGCGTGATCCTGAAGGCATTTCCCCGGGCAAAGCCGGACACCAACGCGGAGGAGATCCTCGGCTTTTTAAAAACTCTGGCCTAAATGAAGGAGGCGCATCATGCAGGAGCGGGAAAAGCTCAGAGAGCTGATCGATAAAAGCGGGAACATCGTGTTTTTCGGCGGGGCGGGTACCAGCACCGAAAGCGGCATCCCGGATTTCCGCGGCGTGGACGGGCTGTACCACACCCAGTGGGAATACCCGCCGGAGATCATTTTGAGCCACGGGTTTTTCCTGGCCCGCCCGGAGGAGTTCTACCGGTTTTACCGCGAAAAGCTGCTTTTGGACGGGGTGGGCCCCAACCCGGCCCACAGGGCCCTGGCCCGCCTGGAGCGGATGGGGAAACTCTCCGCTGTGATCACCCAGAACATCGACGGCCTGCACCAGGCGGCGGGGAGCCGGAAGGTGCTGGAGCTGCACGGCAGCATCCACCGCAATTACTGCATGGCCTGCGGCAGGCGCTTTTCACTGGAGGATGTCCGGCGGCAGGCAGGGGTCCCCCGCTGCCCCTGCGGCGGCGTCATCCGCCCGGATGTGGTGCTCTATGAAGAGGGCCTCGACCAGGATGTGGTACAGGAGGCGGTGGAAGCCATCTCCCGGGCCGACCTGCTGATCATCGGTGGGACTTCCCTTGCGGTGTACCCCGCCGCGGGGCTGATCAACTATTACCGCGGGCAGGAGCTTGTGCTCATCAACCGTGACGCCACCCCCGCCGACGGCCGGGCCACCCTTTTGTTCCGGGAACCCATCGGCCGGGTGCTGAGCAGCTGCGTGGGCGGGGAGGAGCAGGAGAATGTACAGTAGAGTGATGGAAGCTTTTTTGGCCGCGGCGCCGGTGCAGGCTGTTCCGGCGCCCTTTGTTCCCAGGTCCGTGGGAGTGATCGGCGGGGCAGACGGGCCCACGGCAATTTTTGTGGCGGGCAGGGTGTCCGGCCTGATCTGGGCGGGGCTGCTGATCTTTATGGCGCTGGCCGCGGCGGTGTGGGGCGCGGTACTGTGGTCAAAACGCCGCCGCAGGGGGAAGGAGAAACAGGATGGAGGAAAAGATCACCCAGGGGGAGTTCTTTAACCGGGTTTATGAGATGGTCTCCCAAATCCCTCTGGGGCGTGTTGCCACCTACGGGCAGCTTGCCTTTTTGGCGGGGTTCCCCCGCCGGGCCCGCATGGCGGGGCGGGCGCTTTCCTTTGCGCCGCCGGGGCTGCCCTGTCACCGGGTGGTGAACAGCCAGGGGCGCCCGGCGCCCGGGTGGACAGAGCAGCGGGCGCTTCTGGAAAAAGAAGGGGTGGCCTTCAAGGAAAATGGCTGTGTGGACTTGAAAAATTTTCGGTGGCAGCTGTTTTGACCCCGATCTTTTTTATAAAGGAGGGCCGTGGGGCTGCCGTTCCCGGTTTCCTGCTTTGGCGGCCTCGCCGCCGGCGGAAAACGGGCTGCTTTGGCTGCAGAGCACATAAAAAGCGCCGCGGTGCCGTACCGCGGCGCTTTTTTGCGCGGGAAAACTACATGCCCTGCCTGGTATTGGGCTGGGGGATATCGGGGGCCTCGCCGCCGGACATCAGGTTTTGGGCGCAGGCCCGCAGCTCCTCCTCCGAATGGATGGGGACGTCGGTCTGGGAAATGGTCTCCTTGACCCACTGAGGCAGGGAGTTGAAATAGCCGTTATGGGGCAGGTTTTTGGAAAACGCACCGTCTCTCATGCAAAGGTCACCTCTGTGTTTTAAAGTCGCCCCGGCAGGGCGGTACGCCGGCGGATGCTCCGACGGCGGCACAGGGTTATTATTTGCGGAAGGGAAGCGATTTATGGAGGCCAAAAAACGGAAGAAAAAGCGCTCTGACGCAGGGCGTTTACATTTCGGCGGCTTTTTGCTATGATGAGAAAATGACATTCCCCCGGAGTATTGCCGGGAAGAGAGAGGAGCCGAAAAGCTATGATGGATGTGACCGCGCTGGGCGAGCTGCTGATCGATTTTACCCCCTGCCGGGAGGTGAAAAGCGAAAACCCCGTATTTGAGGAAAACCCGGGCGGCGCCCCCTGCAATGTGCTGGCCATGCTGGCAAACTGCGGGAGGAAGACGGCATTTATCGGTAAAGTGGGGCAGGACGCCTTTGGAATGCGGCTGAAAGACACCATTGAAAGAGCGGGCATTTGTTCCGACGGCCTGATATTGGACCCCGGCTGCTGTACGACCCTTGCTTTTGTCCATTTGGACGAACACGGGGACAGGAGCTTTTCCTTTGTCCGCAAGCCCGGCGCGGATACCCTGCTGCGTCCGGAGGAAGTGCCGGACCGTCTTTTGGAGGCCAGGATCTTTCATTTTGGCACCCTTTCCTTGACCGATGAGCCCGCGGGGGAGGCCACCCGCAGCGCGGTGCGCCGCGCCCGGGAGAAGGGGTGCCTGATTTCCTTTGACCCCAACTACCGGCCGCCGCTCTGGAAGAGCCCGGAGCAGGCGCGGGAGGCCATGCTCTGGGGCATTGGCCAGTGCGATATTTTAAAGATCTCCGATGACGAGATCCTGTTTCTCACCGGAGAGAAAGACCCCGCCCGCGGGGCCGGGAAGCTGCTCTCCTTCGGCAGCCCGAAGATCATCTTTGCCACCTGCGGCCGGGAGGGCAGCCACGCCCTTTGGCAGGGGCGGTGGTACAGCGCCGGCACCTACCCGGTGCACACCGTCGACACCACCGGGGCAGGGGATGTATTTATGGGAAGCGTTCTGCACCGTCTGCTGGATACCGGCCTGGAGAGCCTTTCCTCCGGAGAGGTGCAGGAGATGCTTGCCTTTGCAAATGCCGCCGCGGCCATTGTCACCACCCGGCGGGGGGCCATCCGCTCTGTGCCGTCGCGGGAGGAGATCTCGGCCCTGCAGCGGGGAGAAGGCGGCTTTTGAACGCGGGGAATATCGAAAGAGCCTACATGATAGTTGCAAAAAAGTGAAAACTGTGATATTATAATCTAATCTGCTTTTTTCTATGTTTTACCGAAGCAGAGGAAAAAGACCAAACCGGAGGGGTTTCATGAGCGAAGTGCGCGAAAACAAAATGGGGACAGCTCCCGTGCCCGGGCTGATCCTCTCCATGTCCCTTCCGGCCATGCTCTCCATGCTGATCCAGTCCCTTTACAATGTGGTGGACAGTATTTTTGTGGCGCGGCTGGGGGAAAACGCCCTGACGGCGGTCTCTCTGGTGTACCCTGTCCAAATGCTTTTGGT